>DATMKQ010000135.1:0-16461 GCA_035571275.1 Trebonia sp. | reverse complement strand
GTGGCCCCCCGTCGCCCCCCTGCCCCGTCGCACACCCCGTCCCCGCGTGATCCCGCCAGCGCGTGATCCCGCCAGTCACATCATCCTCTGGTTTTGACTTTGCATACCCTGTGACATTTTGCCAGGTATATATATACCGATATAACCGATATGTTCTGGTCGCAGAGTATGCAAAGTCAGCCCATAGGCGGCTCCCGTCTTCCCGACGTGACGCGGCATGCGACGATAAACGAGTCGGGAGCTGCCCCGGCGCGCCGGGGGCTGCGCGGCGGCGGTTAAGAGAGCGGCATTTGTTGCCTGGCTTGGTTATAACGTCGGATGTGATGTCTCTTCCCACGCTTGTCGTCGTCAGCGGTCCTCCCGGCACAGGCAAGACGACCCTTGCCCACGCGATCGCGGGCGTGGTGGGCTGTCCGGCGATATGCAGAGACGAGATCAAGGAAGGGATGGTGCACGCTACGCCGGGCTTCGCGCCAGGGCCCGGCGATGAGCTGACGATGCGGACACTACCGGTCTTCTTCGGTGCCTTGGAATTGCTGCTCACATCGGGCGTGACGACCGTGGCGGAGGCCGCCTTTCAGGATCGGGTGTGGCGTCCTCATCTCGTGTCGCTGCGTTACCTGTCCAGAATTCGTATCGTGCACTGCGTGGTAGAGGCCGACGTGGCCTTCGGCCGGATCGTGCGGCGCAACGAAGCCAGGCCGGCGCGTCACGCGCACGCGGACCCCAGCCACCGCGACGAATCGGAGTATGTCCAGCAGCACCTCGCATTCGACCGGATTTCGGTCGACGCTCCCTGGATCGAGGTCGACACCACAGACGGCTACCGCCCCGGGCTTGAACAGATCGTGGCGTTCATCAACGACCCGGGGTCCTAGGCCGCGCGGACACCCGTGGCCATGTCTATCCGGGCAGTTTCGGTTCGTCGTGCAGGTGACGGTGTACAACCCGAGCACAGGGAGCTTCCGATGCCTGAGATCGAACCGACCGCGCAGCTGAACGAGGGATACAGCCAACCGGGCGCCACCGCTCCCGCCTGGGCCACGGCGGCCCGGGTGCTGTCGGTGTCCGAGATGTTCTGGCTGTCGACCGTGCGCCGCGACGGACGGCCGCACGTCACGCCGCTTCCGGCGATCTGGGCCAATGGGAGTGTCTACTTCTGCGTCGGCTCGCAAGAGCAGAAGGCCAGGAACCTGGAGTCCAACCCGGACTGTGTCATCGCGGCGGGCGCCAACCAATTCCGGTCGGGGCTCGACGTCGTAATCGAGGGAACGGCGGTTCGCGTCACCGGCCAGGGCGACCTTCTGCGCCTCGCGACGCTGTGGAAGTCGAGGCTGGACTGGGACTTCACGGTCATCGAAGGCGGCTTCCATGATCCCGCTGGCCGCTTCGGACTGGTCTTCTGCGTCACCCCGGCCAAGGTTCTCGCCTTCGGTAAGGACCCATTCAGCCAGACCCGCTACCTCTTCTCGGCCTGACCCCGCACTTGGCGTACTTGTCGGCCGAGTGGTGGAATGTCGCGGTGGACCACGCTGCTACGATGACGCGCTTCAACGACCAGATACGCCGGAACCCGGCACCTGAGCCAGGGGCTCGTGTGGAGCGTGAGGAACGAGTTACCCGGCTCATCTCCGGCGGGGTTGGCTGGAGCGCGGTGGTGTGGACCGACCTCACGGAGGCAGACGCCGACGCCATGATCGACGCCCAGGTCAGCCGGTTCGCCGAATGGGCCAGGCCATGGGAATGGAAGTACTACTCCTACGATCAGCCCGCCGATCTGCCCAGACGGCTGGAAGCCGCAGGCTTCGTGGCAGATCCCGCCGAGACCGTGCTGGTCGCCGAGATCGCGGACCTGAACTTGGACACGCGCCCGCCCGCCGGGGTAGAGCTGATCCCGGTCGCCGATGCCAGCGGGGTGGCGGCGGTTGTGCGCGTGCACGATGAAGTCTTCGGTGGAGACCACACGGCGATTGGCTCAGCCATCACGGCGGCCCTTGAAACGCAGCCGCATTCGGTCGAAGCGGTCGTCGCCGTCGCTGGAGATACCCCTATCTGCGCGGGACGGGTGGAGTTCCCCGAACGCGGTGACTTCGCCAGCTTGTGGGGCGGCGGGACGTTGCCTGGCTGGCGAGGGCGCGGGGTGTTCCGGTCGCTGGTCGCCTACCGTGCCGAGCTGGCCAGGGAGCGGGGGTATACGTACTTGCAGGTCGATGCCTCGCCCGATAGCCGCCCGATCTTCCAGCGCCTGGGCTTTACCGAGCTGGCTGCGACAATACCTTTCAGGTATCCCGGCTACTAGAAGCGCCGAGCCCGGCCAGGCAAGATGACTCGTATGCAACCCACCCGCCTGACGATGGTCACCGTGCAGGTACGCGACTTCGATGCGGCGGTCGCCTGGTATCGCGACGTGCTTGGGCTCTCGGTGAGCTTGACGCAGCCGGGGGAGTTCTGCATGCTGGCGCCGCCAGGTACCGAAGAGCCGGTCCTGGCGTTGGCGACCGATCACCCCGATCGCATCTCGCCGCGGCCAGGCATCGGCTGGGCGCCGATACTGGTCGTTGAAGACTTCGACGCCACGGTCGCGGAACTCCGCCAGCGCGGGGTGATCTTCGACGCCGGAGAAGAGGGCGCTGATGAGGGCTACCGACTGGTGAGAGTCCTTGATCCGGAGGGCAACCCGATCGGTATCACCACGTAGTCCGCCGGCGCAGGGCCTCGCCCGGCTTCTACGCAGCTCCTCACCGGGACGGACGGGAGGATGGATCATGGGAAAGCTGGTCGCCGACATCACGATGTCGCTGGACGGGTTCATCACGGGGCCGGACGACGCGCCGGGGCGCGGCCTGGGCGACCGTGGTGAGCAACTGCACAACTGGGTCATGGGCGGGCCATGGCGGTATGACGACGAAAGCGGACGGTTCAACCCGCTCGACGTCGACCGCAACGTGCTGCAGGAGGCGATGGGCTCAATCGGCGCGGGAATAATCGGCAGACGGATGTTCGACGTCACCGGCGGCTGGGGCGGCAATCCCCCGGGCGGCCCCGACGCCAGGTACTTCGTCCTTACCCACTCGGTGCCGCCGGAATGGGCGCGGCCGGGCTCACCGTTCACCTTTGTCACCGACGGCATCGAAAGCGCCCTAGCGCAAGCCAAGGCGGTCGCCGGTGACAAGGACGTCGGCCTCGGCGGCGGTGCCAACGTCATCCAGCAATACCTCGCCGCCCGGCTCGTCGACGAACTCCGGTTGCACGTGGCGCCGGTGCTACTCGGTGCGGGCAAGCGGCTCTTCGACCACCTCGGCGACCAGACGATCGAACTCGAACGGACCCGCGTTATCGAGTCACCCTACGCAACGCACCTGTTCTTCGCCGTTCGCCGCTGACGTTTCAAGCAAGGGTGTGACGCGGCGGCCCCTGAACGGCAACTAGTTACGTGACCCAGAGGACAGCAGTAACGCGGCAGGCGACGACGGACGCCGGCGCCACCGCCGAATTCGAGCGGATCTACCGGGCGAACGTGGCAGCGGTGACGGCGTACTTCGCCCGGCGCAGCGCTGACCCGCACGTAGTCGCTGACCTGACCGCCGACACCTTCGTCGCGGTGATCACCCAGTTCGGGTCCTTCGATCCGCGCAAGGGCACCGCACGCGCCTGGATGTTCGGCATCGCCCGCCATGTCTATGCCTCGTACTGCGAGGCCTACAGCCAGCAGCAGCACAAGATGCGACGGCTGGCTGGTCGCCGCGAGCTAGACACGGACCAGGTCGAGGAGCTGCTCGACAGGATCGACGCCGAGCGAGTCGGCAGGGACCTGGTCAGCGGGCTGGCCACCCTGCCGGACCGGGACCGCGCGGTGGTCGAGCTTGTGGACCTCGCTGGGCTTGCGCCGAAAGAGGCGGCGGCAGCGCTGGGACTGGCGCCCAGCACGATGCGGATGCGGCTGATGCGGGCCCGCGCTCGCCTGCGCGCGGCCACGCCAACCACAACAGGCACCACAACCACTAACCAGACCAGGGGTGACAGGAATGACTAAGTTCGAAGATCAGCTCTACGCCGATCTGATGCGGCAGCACGGATCCGTGCTGGCAGCTACCGCGCCGCCCGCGCCATTGCAGCGGCACATCGCGTCGCGGGGGGTGCTGCTGGCCGTCGGCGCGGGCGGCATTGCCGTCGCGGCCACCGCCAGCGTCTTGGCGACCGGCGGCGGAACGGGAACGCCGGACTACGCGCTGACCACGAATCACGACACGATAACGCTCGCGGTCTACCAAGAATCCGGGATAGCGCAGGCCAACGCGAGGCTGCGTCAGCTCGGTGACAATGTGGTCGTGGTGCCGGTGCGGGCTGGGTGCCCGAGTCTCGGCTCACTGCCCGCGCCCGCCGTGCGGACGAAAGACATCAGCGTGGGCGTGGGGGGATCCAGGTCAAGCGACGGCTCTATCACCGTGAACGCACACGGTGTCCCGGCCGGCGACATCCTCGTGGTAGCAATCGAGGTCACCGCGCAAGGAACGCAGGCGTCGGCAGCTCTGACCTCGCCCCCGGCGCCGAGTTGTGTGAGCCTGCCCGCGCTACCGGCCGGCACCGGCCGCCCCGGGCCCGGCACCGGCGGCCCCGGGTCTGGGACCGGGGGCCGATCGGGCGGCACAGCCAGTTCCCGCAGCGCCTGAGTCACCCGAGCCCTCGGCGCACGCCAGCCGAATGAGTCAATTGCGGAACCGGTCCGCTCAAGCGGACCGGTTCCGCAATTGCAGGGGACGGCCCTCGCCCAGTCCGGCTCGTCGACGAACTCCGGCTGCACGTGGCGCCGGTGCTACTCGGTGCGGACAAGCGACTCTTCGACCACCTCGGCGACCAGACGATCGAACTCGAACGGACCCGCATATCGAGTCTCCCTATGCCACCCACTTGTTCTTCGCCGTTCACCGCTGACGTTTCGAGAAGGGTATGACGCGGCGGCCCTGCTACGTCACGCCGCGAACCGCTCCCTGACACGCCCTAGAGGACGCAGAACTCGTTGCCCTCCGGGTCGGCCATGACGAAGTGATCCGGAACCCCGTCCTGCAGGTCCTCGCGGATCACGGTCGCGCCCGCCTCGGTCAACCGCGCGACCGCCTCCAGCACACGCGCCCAGCGGACCTCCTGCGGCTCGTCCCGGCCGCCGCCTGCCTGGATGTCCAGGTGGACACGGTTCTTGGCTGTCTTGGGCTCCGGGACCTTCAGGAACGAGATGCGCGGCCGAAGGCCCTCCGGATCCTCGATGTAAGCACCATCACCCCATTCCTCCTGCGGCACACTGACGCTGGCCAGCCACTCCTCCCAGGTGGCGAACCCTGCGGGCGGCGTGCGTTCCACATAGCCCAGGGCCCGGCGCCGGAACGCCGAGAGCGCAGCCGGGTCGGCGCAGTCGAACGTGATCGTCCATGCGGTGCTCATCACGCGCGCTCCTGTGAACTCGAGACCGTGCGGCAAACGCCCCTCCGCGCTGGCCGCCCTCAATACTTACCTGGCGGGTATGACTTTCGAGCGAGCTCATGGAATTCGAGCGGCTCTACCGGGCGACCCGTGGCAGCGGTGACGGCCTAGGCAGGAATCGCGAAGATCACCCGTGATCTTTGCAGGTCGCAGGCGTACTCATGCCCCGTCTCATCTGCCGCCTTCACCTCACGCACTCCCGGCCCGTGCAGGCCGATCCCGGCGTCGGCGGCGAGCTCTTCGTTAAGGATCAGCATGTCGCTGCCGGCGTCGACCTCGACCGTGATCTGTTTGCCGTTCGGCAGGTCCACGCTCAGCATCAGGTCCGTCGAGCAGCCGTCATAGCCGACATGGACGGCGACAGCTGTCCCGGCCATGACTCGCTGAGCCAGAGATGCCTCGTCTTCCAAGATCAGGAGCCGAGCCGAGCCGAGTAGTCAGCCGTGACTGGTGTCGTCAGAAAGCAGCTGAGGGACACGAAACCTTCGACGTCGCCCAAACCAGCCGCGGTATGCATGTCGAAGATGCCGACCGGGATGTCCCGCCCCCGGCTCGCGCCAATATCG
Organism: Trebonia sp.; assembly: GCA_035571275.1. GTDB lineage: Bacteria > Actinomycetota > Actinomycetes > Streptosporangiales > Streptosporangiaceae > Trebonia. The sequence continues at coordinate 10,420 of DATMKQ010000135.1, read as the reverse complement.
AGCGAACCTAGGGACCCCAGCGGCACCGTGACCGCCTGTCCGGACATGCGCCGCCCGGTGAACGTCGATCCGTCCGGGTGGCAGCCGACCCTGTTAGCGAGGTCTTCGGAGATCAAGTTGAGTCCGATTCCGGTGTCAAAGATGAACCTCGTCTCGATGTCGCCGACTCTGACGGGAATCGTCAAGACATGAGACATGTATTCAAACGGCACAACGGAGGTCATGGGGTGATGCGAACGGGCAGCCCTGAGCGGTAACCCGGCGCTGATGATCACGGAGCCGAGGAAAGCCGCCATCTCGGCGGGTTCAAGTCCGAGCGCCGCACCGGTGACCACGATCTCGGTGGTGATCCGGCCTGGTTCTTGTGCCGCCCGCCAGGCCGGGAGGCTGATGTGGTGCTCCGCTACGGAGGCGAGGACACGCTCATTGACGGTGTCCGCCTCGCCCGCCGCGTACAGCCTGAACTGGTTGGTGTGCGGCACACCCGGCTGGACGGTGACGTACGACGGCAACTGCGCCGCGAACGCGCGGGCCCACGCCACGGTATCGGCCACAATGGGCAGCCGGTCACGAAGTCCAACCAGCGCAGACACAGCCTCCGCCGTCGTTCGGTAGATCGTGCCGCCCAGGCGGCGGCGCCACAGCCTGGCCTCCGCGATGAAGTCCGCCGGGCCGAGCAGTGCCGCGCCGGCCAGGCCTTCGAGTCCCTTGTAGAACGAGACGTAGAGGGAGTCGGCCAGCGCCGCGATCTCGGGCAGCGTGCGATCGAACCACGGCCGCGACTCCCAGATGCGGGCGCCGTCGAAGTGCAACGCCGTCCCGCGCGCACGGCACGACTCGGACAGCGCGGTCAGCTCATCCCAGGTCGGCAGCAGGCAGCCGGCGTCCCGGAGCGGCAGCTCGACGAGTACCGCCCCCACACGACCCGGTAGCACGTCAACGTGCCGGGCGGCCGGCGTCTCAAAACCCTGCGTGAGGAAAGAGATCTCCAGGCCGTGCAGGACGCGAGGCCCGTCCTCCTCGTGGACGAGCAGGTGGCTGAGGTCCGGCATCGCCACGCGGCGGCTGCCGGCCCGGTCGGTGTGGATCCGCAGCGCCGCCTGCTGGGCCATCACGCCGCTGGGGAAGAAGGCCGCCGCCTCAACGCCGAAGAGCGCCACGAGCTCCGCTTCGAGTCGCTCGACCGCCCCGTGCTCGCCATATGAGTCCCACTCCTCGATGCCCAGCTCGTCACAGGCCCGAGCGAGATCCTGGAAGGCCTGCGCGGGTGAGCGGAAGGCGTGCCCGGAAACGGCGGCGGTGCAGTAACGGGACGCGGCGCGGATGCGCGTGGCGAGATCGTCAGATGGCATGGTGGCCATGCTAGGGGCCCGGGGCGACGACAGCTGCAATTATGTACCTAGACAGTTACGTAACTGCCTTGGTACATTCCCATCATGGAAGCTGCTCTGCGGGCCTTGGCGGACGAGAGCCGGCGCACAATGCTGGAGACGCTCTCCCGCGGCCCGGCCACCGTTGGCGAGCTAGCGGCACTGCTGCCGATCGCGCGCCCGGGCGTATCCCGGCACCTGCGGGTGTTGCGGGAAGCAGGGCTCGTCGAGGTTCGCCAGGAAGCGCAACGGCGGGTGTACAGCCTGCGCCCGCAGCCGCTCGCCGAGATCGATGAATGGCTGGGCCAGTACCGTGCCTGCTGGGAACAGCGGGCGGACGCCCTGCACACCGAGATTGCCCGCGGGAAACGCGAACGAAGGAGCACCAGATGACCAGCAACGGACGTCCGGGCGCCCGCATCCTGGGAAGCCTGGGATCAGCCGACGGCACGGGTGTCGTCCGTATCGAGGACCGCTACGACACCGATATCGACGACCTGTGGACGGCGCTCACCGATCCCGCCCGGCTAGCCCGCTGGTACGGCCAGGTAGACGGCGACCTCCGCCCCGGCGGAGAGTTCCGCCTCTACATCGAGCCCGCTGATCTCGACGGCACCGGGCGGGTGGAAGTGTGCGAGCCCCCACGGCGGCTGCGGGTGACGACTAGGGAAACGGATGAGTCCTACCAGCGGGGTCGCGGCGCGCCGCCTTACGACGAAGTCATCGAGGCCACGCTGAGCGCCGACGGCGACCAGACTGTCCTGGTCATCGAGGTCCGGGGTATGCCCCTGGACAGGATCGCCTTCTACGGGGCCGGGTGGCAGATCCACGCCGAGAATCTCGCCGCCTACCTCGCCGGGCGTGAGCGCGGCGACACCGAGGCGCGGTGGAACGAGCTGGTCCCTCCCTATCAAGACCTGGCCGCCAGCATCGGCTAGCACCACAGGCCTGGCTAGGCCGCTACCCGGCGAGGTACCTTCGAAGCTCCTGTACCAGGACCGCGATCTCGGCGGCGTTGCCCCGTCGAGCCTGGGGCCACTTGTTCACGTGCGTCCCCCAGTACTCGCGTGGAGTGCCGGGGAACCTCGGCAGCAGATGGACATGCAAGTGCGGGACCCCATCGCCGAACACCGCCGCGTACACGTGCTCGGCACCGGATACGTCACGCAGAGCCCGGCTCGCCCGCGCGCACCACAGGCCCACGGCACGAGCCTCAGCGTCGGTAAGATCAGCCAGCCCTGGCGCGTGCCGCAGTGGCTCCACTAGCAACTGCCCCAGATACGCCGCGGCCCCTGCACGTCCCAGGGCGCCAGGTGCGGCGATATGTGACACCAGCACCAGCTCATCTTCGGCTACGGGCCCGCCCGGCACCAGCGGCCCCCGCTTCATGTGCTTGCTGCACACGAAGCAATTCGCGCTGTTTTCTCCGCCCATGCCGCGATCCTTTTCTTGCCTGGGGAGTGCCGGAGGAACCGTCGGCTTCCTCCGTACCACGCTTGCCGAAGATATCCAGTACTAGGGTGCGTCCATGACGGAAGGCGTCCAGGACGATGCGGCCGGCTCGCGGCCAGCGCTTCGAGGTTCTCGCGTCGCTATCCGACCAGGCGAGCGTGATGACGTAGCACCGCTGCACGCGATCCTGTCCGAGGAATCGGTGACCCGGTGGTGGGGTGAGCCTGAGCCGGCGGAGTCCCTCGCGGACCAGCTCCGCGGTGATGCTGACGGCGTGCTGCTCGTGGTCGAGTTCGACGGCCGGCTCGCCGGTGGCATCCAGTACTCGGAAGAGCCGGACCCGAAATACCGGCATGCGGGCATCGACATCTTTCTCGGGCACAAGTACCAGGGCCGTGGCGTCGGCCCGGAGGCCATCGGTTTGCTCGCCCGGTTCTTGTTTGAGCAGCGGGGCCATCACAGGATCACCATCGACCCGGCCGCGGCTAACCAGCGGGCGATCCGGTGTTATCAGAAGGTGGGCTTCCGCCCGGTTGGCGTACTGCGCCAGTATGAGCGCGGCAATGATGGCCAGTTCCACGACGGCCTGCTGATGGACCTCCTCCGCGATGACCTGACCGCATAGACCCTGGGTAACGTCATCGCTCGGCGTAGTCGGGTCGGCGGAACGGCCATGCTTCCGCCAGCCAGCGCCGGACCACATCATGCAATGGCTTGTCCAGATCGGCCCGGTCGGCGCGGACCCAGGAGCGCACATCGACGTCGTAGCCGTCGCGGCGGGGCGGGTAGATGTACACGCAGCCGATCACCTCACCTGAACCGGGATCAAGCACCGTGTAGGCTAAGCCAGTTCTGTCGGTCAAGTCCCGCGCGTGGCGCGCGAGGTCCGCGGCGTTTTCGGTCAGCGACATGGGTTCCGGCCACGAGCGGCCAGCGAACCCGGGCGTCGCCTTGATGTGGTCAATGCTGGAGGTCCAAGCGGCGTGATCGGATTCGTTGTGGCGGACATCGAGCGGCTCGATGACGAACAGGTCGTTGCTCAGCCCAGCCGGAACCGCGAAATCGTGCGGGACCAAGGGTGTCGTCGGCACGTCATCACGCTACGCGATCGACCGCTTGGCGGTTAGCTCATCGGCGGTGCCGTGCCTTTTGCTCGCGGGTCTCGTGCCGCACACGGGTCTCACGTTCTTGTGCCTCAGCTTGGTGCTCATCGCTGCGCAGCCGACGCTCCAGTTCCTCGGCGCGACGCTGCTCCGCGGGCGTCAGATGCCCCTCGCGCTTTTGCGCGCGCAGCGAGTCCAGCTCCTCCTGCAGCGCGTAGTCGCGCGGTCGGGGCAGTTCGTTGGGTTCGGTCACTACGAAATCGCCTCCTCAATCCCACCTCCTATGAGAGCGCACCCAAGGCACGCTGGCTACACCAGGTCCCAGATAGCCCAGGCGCGCGCTTCCGTCACGCCTGCCCGTCGAGCCTTCTGGCGGGGTATGACCCCCATTCGTTCGGTCAAAAGATTTAGATTTATCCGAACGAATAGTGCTTTCCCGTCTCAGCTCAGGAACTCCGTCACGTCGCCGGCGAACTCGGTGTGGTGCTGGAAGAGGAACCCGTGCGCGGCGTCGGGGTAGATCTTCACGGTGGCGTGCGGAAGCAGGCCAGCGATGAGGTGCGAGTAGCGCGGCGGGATCATCGGGTCGCTGTCGCCGTTGGCGACAAAGACCGGGTGCGTGATGGCGGCTAGCCGCTGCAGCTCGGCGTGGTCCGGGATTCCCCAGGTGCAGACCGCGTCGTATTGCGCTTCGCGCACAGCCCACGTGGTGGGGTCGTCCCTGTCCTCGGTCCGGGAGTACATGCGTCCGAGCGCTTCCTTGCCCGCCTCGCTGCTTGCTGGTGAGGCGGTGAAGAACACGCCGAGATATTCCTCGGGCGTGGTCTGCGGCGTGCCGACGGTGCCGATGACCTGAGGGGCCCAGCCGTGGATGCCGACAGCGCCCTTGGGAGCCGCGGAAGCGAGGACCACCCGGCGGACGAGGTCCGGCCGGATGAGGGCGATCTCCTGAGCGACGAAACTGCCGATGGAAAACCCGAGGATGTCCACCCGGGCGAAGCCCATGGCGGTGATGAACGCGATCGCGTCATGTGCCATCTGCCTGATCTCGTGCGGCGTTGTCCCGGAGGAAGCCCCGACCCCGGCGTTGTCGAAAGCGACGACCCGCCGGGCCGAGGCGAGGTCGTCGACCAGAGCGGGGTCCCAGCTGTCGAGGTTCCCGCGGAAGTGCTGGAGCAGGACAAGCGGCAACCCGCCCTCGCCTGCCTCGCGGTAGGCGAAGTCGATGCCGCGCTCCGTGCTCACCAGCTTGTTCGGAAGGCCTGAATACGAAGTCACGACGGTTCCTTTCCTGTCACCAGCCACGATCAGCTGCCAGGTACCAGCGCGGCACCTGACAAGCGTGTCAGGGTGTCCGATGATACTGGGCGGGTACGTCACCGGCTGTGGCCGGCGTGACTGCTTGCCGCACGTTGAACTTACGTCGCGGCGGTGCGCTAGCGGATCTGGCAAATGACCTCGGGATTCTCGATGACCTGGCGACCCGGCCCGACCAGGGTGCTGCTGCGCGACGCGCTTGACGCGGCACCGGAAGTCGGCGGCGACCCAGACCCGGGGGACTGACTGGTCATTGGCCGAGGTTAGCCACCGGCCGTTCCTCATAACGTCATCTTCAGATCCAATCACCGACAGGAACTGGGGGATCACAGATGAGCACCGCAAGAAACGTTGTCCTCGTACATGGCGGCTTCGTCGACGGCTCGGGCTGGCAGGGCGTTTACGACGCCCTCAAGGCCGACGGCCACAACGTCGCCATCGTGCAGAACCCGACCTTGTCCCTGGACGGCGACGTTGCCGCCGCGAAGTGGGTGATCGATGCCCAGGATGGCCCGGTCGTGCTGGTCGGTCACTCCTACGGCGGCGCGGTCATCACCGAAGCCGGCACCCACCCGAACGTCGCGGCCCTGGTCTACATCGCGGCCTTCGCGCCCGATAAGGGCGAGTCGGTCAACTCGCTCATCGCCGGCTTCCCCGCCGACGGACCGCAGCCGCCTATCCTGCCGCCAAGGAACGGCTTCCTGTTCCTTGACCCGGGCAAATTCCATGCGTCGTTCGCCGCCGACGTGCCCGCCGGCCAGGCCGGGTTCATGGCCGACTCGCAGGTCCCCTGGGGGCTAGACGCGACCTCCACAGCGATTACGAACCCCGCCTGGCGTGGCAAGCCGGCCTGGTATCTGGTGTCAGGCAACGACCAGATGATCCCGACAGCGACCCAGCGCTCGATGGCGGAACGGATCGGAGCCCATACGGTCGAAGTGCCCGGCGCCAGCCACGCTGTCTACGTCTCGCACCCCGACGCCGTCGCTGACCTGATCAAGCAGGCCGTGGTCGGCTGAGTCCCGCCCCGGTGGCCAGGATCCGCCGCTGAACGGAAGGAACTGCGATCATGAGCTCAACAGCGCGGGCGCGGTGCTGTACCTGCACCCGGCCGGCGACAACGCCTGCTCGCCCCTGATCGGCGACTAGGTACGACACCGTCGGCCACGGACACGTGCCCGCCCTGCAATGCGCGATCGACTCGTTCGGCCCGGACCGGCTCTTGCTTGGAACCGACTTCCGCTACGAAAACGGGGACGTCTTCGTGCGCGCGATCGACTACATCAACGACCCCCGGATCGACACGAGCGCCGCCCGCGCCATCCTCGACGAGAACGCCAGCGCCTGGCTAGGTATCGAATGGCAACACCAGTAACTCGCGGCGCTCCACATTACGATCCGCACTAGCGGCACAAAGACCGCGCGCTTGTTAAGCCGTCATAACTCCAGACGATCCCGATTGCGTAATCGCTGAACATGTCGCACACGGCGTGCACGTCCCAAGCGGGCGCGTTTGGCCAGGTAGCGTGTCCCGCAGATGTGCCCGTCGAAGGAAGGGCAGAGCCCGCAAAGGACTTCGCATAGAAGCCGGTCTACGATATCAGGTCATTTCGGACAGGAAAGTTGTCATCTCCTATGCGAAGTGGCCATCTCCTATGCGAAGTGCCGAAGTGGTCAGGTTAGCAGCCCGAATCTGCTGTGCGTTTCGGCGGGACATGACCGCCTTTTCCGCTGAGGCCATTGGTCTGGTGCCGCTTGCTCGATTTCCCTACGGGCATCCGCTTTTGTGCAGAGTCGTTCCTCGGCGTGGCACCCTCTCAGGCGCGCCTCGCAGCCGGTCCTTCAAACGGGTGATGGTCACTCCACGTGCTCTGGGCACGACCAGACGGGCCCGCCTTGCCGGGGATCACACGGCGGTGACGCGGAAATTCAGGACAATTTTTCGTTAATCCGCCCTTGATCAACTAGTGCTACGGGTGCTAGACCCTAAAGGCCGGCCCGGTGACATCCAACCCGAGAGTGGGCCGGAAATGGAGGCAAGCACAATGTCCTTGACCCCCCTTAAGGCTGCTTCGTTGCTCGGCGCGGCCGCGCTGGGCGTCTCAGCGATAACCGGCGCAAGCTGGGCAGCCGCTTCGACCGGCCCAGCGCCTGTGCCAAGACCGAGTTTTGCCAAGTTGAACCCCAGCCAGGTCAAAGCCCTCTCGTCCGGCAAACGAGAGAGCATGGTGGTCGTCTTCGACAATCAGCTCACCAGCCTGCCGGCGAACCGGGTCCACAGGAACGCACGGGAATCAATGGCCGCGTCCATGCAGGCGCCGCTCCTAGCCCAGCTCAAGCAGGTCGGGGCCACGCATGTTACAACCCTTTCGCTCCTCAACGCTGTCGCGGCGACAATGCCGGCGGCCGAGGCACAGGCACTCAGCCACGTCTCGGGCGTCAAGGCGGTCGTCCCCGACGGAACCATCACCATCGGGGACGCCACGTCGAGCACGAAGACGGTGGCCGCCTCCCGAGTGCGGAAGTCGACCATCCCGGCAAAGGCGGCCGACGGCCAGCGATTGTGCAACACAACGCCTAGCGACCCGCTGCTGGAGCCCGAAGCCCTCACCAGCATCCATGACGCGTCCAACAACCCGAACGCCCGTGACGAAGCGTCCGCGATCTCGACGGGCGCAGGCGTCATCGTCGGGAACGTCGACGCGAACTCGCTGGCCGGGAACCCCAACATGATCCGGCCCGACGGGCAGCACGTGATCATTGATGCCCCGAACCCGAACGAGAACGTCTACAGCGACGAGTTCAACGGGGACGTCTCCACCATCGCCGCCCAGGGCACGGTCACCTATACGTACGCGTCACAGCTGCCCTTCTCGACCATCTCCGCGAGCTGCACTTTCCGGATCGTGGGCGACGCCCCCGGCGCCTCTCTGCTCAGTACCGGTTACTTCTCCGACAGCAACTCGCAGGGTCAGATCGTGGCTCCCGAGTCGCAGGTCATCGCCGGGCTGCAGCAGGCGGTGAGCGAGGGTGTCAACGTTGTATCGGAGTCTTACGGTTATGGCGCTCTGCCGGGCGCCAACGACGACCTGCTCGCCCCGACGAACGACGCCATGGTGGCAGCGGGCGTTACCGTGGTCGAGAGCGCGGGCGACAGCGGCTCGTCCGGCACGGTCGAGGCCCCCGCCGATGACCCCAATGTCATCGACGCCGGCGGGACCAACGACCTCAGGCTCCTCGCCCAGGCCGATGGCTACACAAAGGGCTGGGAAGACGACAACATGACGACGCTGTCGTCGGGTGGCACCGCTCCCAACGGCGCCGTGGTCGATCTTGTCGCTCCCGGTTACCTGGCGCTCGCTCCCGTCGGCGCCGGCCAGGTGCCGCCCCTTCCGACCGAGGCCTTTGGTGGCACCAGCCAGTCGGCCCCGTTCATCTCCGGCGCGGCCGCCGATGTGATCCAGGCCTACCGTGACACCCACGGGGGTGCCTCCCCGACGCCGGCCGAGGTGAAGCAGATCCTCACCAGCACGGCAACCGACATCGGGGCGGAGTCAGACCAGCAGGGCGCTGGCCTCCTAAACATCTACGCGGCCGTTGAGGCGGCCCGCCAGATGCCGGGCACGACGGAGACGCATTCCAGCGCGGCCGAACTGGTGGACACCCCCACCCAGCTCGACGTACAGGGCCGGGGCGGCTCAACGGTGCACACATCGGTGACGCTGTACAACGCCTCCTCCAAGACCGAAAGGGTCACCGGCACCTACCGGGTGCTCGGGCGCGAGCGGACCCTAGACAGGCCCGTGACCGAGAACGTCAGCGCCCCGCCGTCGAGCGCCCCGCTTCCCGCCCAGGGGGCGACCGCGGCGGCACCGATCACGTTCACGGTGCCGCGAGGCGTCAGCGTGCTCGATGCCGACATGCGCTGGCCGGACCCGACCAACAGCGATAACAACATCCTGACGTTCATCCTGACCGACCCGGCCGGGAAGCTGGCCCAGCTGTCGTACGACTACGGCGCCTCCAACGGGCCAAACGCCAGTCCTGACATCCAGCACAGCACGGTCGAGAATCCGATGCCAGGAACCTGGACGGCCCAGATCGTGTGGGCCAATGGCCGCGGCCACGTGCAGACCGCGCCGGACGTCCCAGGGACCTACACCGGAACCGTGACCTTCCAGGCCAGCGGCCAGGACTTCACGGAACACCCGGCGTCGGCGCCCGTCACCATCGCGCCGCGCAGCTCGGTGAGCGTGCCGCTCAGCGTCCGTCTGCCCCGGGCTCCCGGCGACGCCCCCGAGTCGGTGCAGTTCACGGGGCCGAACGGCCTCGAGAGCTCGGTACCGATCGCCCGGCGTACCCTCATCCCGTCCTTTGGTGGCTCGTTCCGCGCCACACTGACCAGCTCGGTATCTCGCGGTGCCGGGCAGATCAAGACCTTCTACGTGAATGTGCCCCAGGGCATGAACGACCTCGACGTGTCGTTCTTCGCGCCGGACCACAGCTCCGACGACCCGGTGTACTACTACCTGTTCTCGCCGGCCGACCTCCAGCCTGCCATCACGGAGTCAGGGAACATCGATGTCACAGCCGTCGACACCACGCCGACGCCCGACAACCCGACAGGAAACGCCTCGCTCATCGCCGCTGATCCCCAGCCAGGTCTGTGGGAGATCGACGTGATGCAGGGCGCTACGACCGACGGGACGGAGTTCTCCCAGACCGTCACTGGTCACGTCGCGTACAACCGGCTCGCACCCGTCACTGAGACCGGTCTCCCGACGTCGACGTCGACGACCATCGACACCGGCGCCAGCGTCCCGGTCACGGTGACTGTAACGAACACGACGAACCACGTCGGGTTGTTCGAACTGCTGCCGTCGGGTAACGACGTCAGCGGCGGCAACGTCGCGACGCCGGAAGAGCTGGCGCCCGGAGCCACCGGGACGCTGACCGCGACGCTGATGCCATCGGCAACCGCGGGCACCGCGGTGAACGGCATCCTGAGCGTCATTGACTCGACGGACTTGGTGGATACTGAGCCCGCCGTCGGGTTCCCGGCGTCGTTCTCCGACTTCCACGATTTCGCCTACGCATACACCGTCGGGAGCTAGTCCGAGCGGCTAGCACCGGCAACAACGGCAACGGCCCGGGCCTCGTCGCAGGCCCGGGCCGTTG
>DATMKQ010000134.1:0-3851 GCA_035571275.1 Trebonia sp. | reverse complement strand
GCGGCCGGAGAGGCGGGCATCGGGGGCGCTGCGGCCGGAGAGGCGGGCAGCGGCGGCGCGGCGGCCGGAGCAGCGCGGCGGCCGACGATCGAGGACGTGGCCCGGCTGTCTGGCGTATCCCGCGGGACGGTCTCCCGGGTGATCAACGGCGGCCGCAACGTGCGGCCCGCAGTGCTCGACACCGTGAACGCCGCCATCGACGCCCTCGGCTACTCAGTCAACCAGGCGGCGCGGAACCTCGCCCGCGGCCACACCGGCTCCATTGCCTTCGTGATCTCCGACCATGAAGAACGCCTGTTCGAGGACCCCAACTTCGGGCTGTTCGTGCGCGTCTTCTCCCGCCAGCTGCGCGCGAACGGCCGCCATCTGCTGATGACGACCGCCCAGGACGAAGAGGAAGAGAACTTCCTCGGCGACTACCTGACCCTGGGGCACGTGGACGGGGCGCTGCTTGCCCTGACACACGAGCGCGAGCCGCTGCTCGGGCGGCTGCTGTCGAACCACCTGCCGCTGGTCGTGCTCGGCAAGCCGCTCGGCTTCGAGGACGCGTTCTCCTGGGTGGCGATCGACGACGAAAAGGCCGCGTTCACGGTCGTGAGCTACCTCGCGAGCCGGGTCGGCGGCCCCATCGGGACCGTGACCGGCCCGATGCACACGAGCAGCGGCCGCGAGCGCTTCGAGGGCTACCGGCGCGCGATCGGCGACCAGTTCCGCACCGGGCTGGTGGCCACCGGGGACTGGTCGCTGCGCAGCGGCCGGCTCGGCGCCCAGCAGCTGCTCGACCGGAACCCGGAGCTGCGCGGGCTGTTCGTCGCCTCGGACCTGATGGCCGTCGGCGCGATCGGGGCGCTACGCGACGCCGGGCGGCGCATCCCGCGGGACGTGGCCGTCGTCGGCTTCGACAACTCGGCCGCCGCCACCATGGTCGAGCCCGCCCTGACCACCATGCGCAACCCGATCGAGCAGACCGCGCTGGAGGCACTGCAGATCCTGGACGACCAGATCGCCGGGCGCGTCCGCCACCCGGTCCACGTCCTGCTGAGCAGCGAGCTAGTCGAGCGCGGCTCGGCCTAACAGGAGGAGGTTCGGCTCAGCAGGGTTGGCCGCGGCTCTGCCTGGCGATGCTGGCCACGAACGTTGACCGGGTCCGCTATGCAAGGACTTGCCGGCGGCGGAAACGGCCGAGCAGGCGCTCGTTCATGATCTGGGAAACTGGAGTGCAGCATCCGCACCTGAGGCTCCCAGATCATGAAAATCAAATACCTGAGCGGTTCCGGCTGGGGCGACTGGGGCTGGCGGGGCTGGCGGTACAGCCAGGAGGGTCTCAGCCTCACAGCCAGGAATGTCTCAGCCTCGCGTCGCGCGTTGAGCAACCCGGGATCAACGCCCGGCGTCACGCCGCCCGGCGGCGGGCGGGTGCACGCGACCCGAGGACCGGCTGACCGCCGCGCACGCCGCGGTATCCCGTCTCCCACGGCCAGTGACCCCGGTCATCGGCGTGCACAACCTGCAGCGCGCGCAGCCCGGGTCCGTACATCTCAACGGCCGTCACCAGGTGCGCGGACGGCACGGCCACCTTGACGATCTCGATCAGCGGGCCGTCGCGCAGCGCGATCTGCTCCCCAGGCCTCGGCGCGGCGGCGTGCATGACGTGCCCGGCGACGTCGTGGAGCAGGGCGGAGGCGCGGCGCAGCGACAGCCCGGTCACGACGAGTTCGGGCTCGCCGTGCCCGGTCAGCCCGACGGTGTAGGCCCACGGCGGATGGATCCGGTCACGCTCGACGCCCTGCACCGCCCAGCCGTATTCAGCGATGACGCCGCGCACGTAGCGGAGATAGTCGTCCCGCGTGGCGCCCGGATGGTCACATTCCCAGCACATGCCCGCCTCCTCAGATCGTGGCAATAACCACTATCCGGGCGGGGGCTGACAGTCCGGCCCCGCGGCGCGAGCTTCCCGGCGGCGCGGCGCGATCCCCCGGCCGTGCAGCGCGAGCCTCCCGGCTTAGACGACCTGCTCGAACTCCTGCACGTGGTCTTCCTGCACGCGCAGGATCGCGTCGTTGCCGCGGAACAGCACGAGCCAGCCGTCCTCACGCTCCACCGAGGTGATGTCGTTGTACGTCTCCCGGACGACTTCCTCGTCGTCTCCGTAAACCATGCGGTATGTAGCCATAGGAATACCTCCCGCGTATCGCGGCGTCGCGCCGAGCTTGCCTGCCAGCCGATCATCGTAGGGGATCGGGGCGGCTCAGCCGGGCTGCAGGGCCTGGTTCACCCACGTCTTGATGGCCTGCTCGGGCACGGCACCGACCTGCCGCGCGATGATCTCGCCCTTGCGCAGCAGCAACAGGGTCGGGATCGCCTGCACGCCGAACCGCTGCTGCAGCCGCGGCGCCTCGTCCACGTTGACCTTGACCAGCTTGATCTTCCCCGCCATCTCGGTGCCACCTTCTCCAGGGCAGGGCTCACCATCCGGCAGGGCCCGCACCACGGCGCCCACAGGTCGACCACAACGGGAACGGACGCGGCCTCGGCGATCTCGGCGAAGGTGTCCTCGCCCGCGTCGGCGATCCACGGCAGCGGCTTGTGGCAGTTGCCGCACTGCGGGTGCCCCGACGCTGCGGCCGGCACCCGGTTCCTGCGCCCGCAGTTCGGGCACGTCACCAACTCGTCCATAACCTCACCATGTCAGCGGTCGCGAGCAGATCCCCGCTCGGGGCGAACGCGTTAACGGATTCGCCCGGGCTGGTAATCCCGAACGGGACGCCGATCCGGGCGCCGGTGCACGCCGGAACGATGGGGACGTGCCTGCCATAAGACATGCTTCAACGGAATGTGTAGTCTCGCCCGATGACGTTCGAGTACCTGATCGACCCCGCGCAAGGTCCACGGTGGAAAGGCCTGCTCCCGGGCAGCCCGGATGCATTCTTCCTCAGCCGCGGCGAGGGCGAGCACGCGAAGCTCTTCGGCGACCTGTTCACGGTGCTGCTCAGCGGCGACGAGACCGATGGCCAGTTCGGCATCATCACCAGCCAGTCCCCCGCCGGCGACATCGTCCCTACGCACACCCACGCGGACACGCACGAGACGTTCTACGTCCTCGACGGGCAGGTACGCGTTTTCGTCCAGGACCGGGCGGGCCAGAAGACCTCGCGTCTGCTGGGTCCGGGCGATTTCGGCTTCGTGCCCGCCGGCCTGACCCACGCCTACCGGGTGGAACAGGCGGCCCGCATACTCGGCGTGCTCAGCGGCGGTTTTGAGCGGTTCTTCCAGCAGATGGGCACCCCGGCGGACTCCGCCGACCCGGAGCAGCCGCCGTTCATCCCGGACTTCCCGCGGATAGCGGCGGCCGGGCAGGCCCACAGCACGCAGTTCTTCCAGGGTTTCGACTGGCCCGACGCCTGAGCCACCGCAGAGCCATGCCGACCCCCGCCTTCATCCCCCCGCCGGCGCACGACGCGCCGCTGCCCCCGCCGCTCGAAACATCCCGCGGGACACGCCTCCTGACCGGCGTGCCGTACGCCGCCCTGCCTGGGATCCGCCCGCTGGAGATCGACGTGTGGCTGCCGCCGCGCTCCGAAGATCCGGCGCCGGCCGTGCTGTTCCTGCACGGCGGTGGCTGGCGGGCGGGCAGCCGCCATCTCGCGGGCCCCGCGTTCCGCGGCGTACTGCCCTCACCGTTCGAGCAGGTGGCGCGCGCGGGCATCGCCGTGGCCAGCGCCGACTACCGGCTGTCCGGCGAGGCGACCTGGCCCGCGCAGCTGCACGACGTCAAGGCGGCGGTCCGCTGGCTGCGCGCCCGCGCCGGTGAGCTGGGCATCGACGGCGACCGGATCGCGGCCTGGGGCGAG
>DATMKQ010000133.1:0-2032 GCA_035571275.1 Trebonia sp. | reverse complement strand
GGCCGTAGAAGCCGCGGCCAGTCCAGCCTTGGGCAAGGAGCGCTGCCTGCCTCGACGAAGGCATCCCGCCTTGAGGACTCTTCCTACACCGCCGCCGGCTGGGTCAGCACTGATGGCTTGTAGCGGGTCTTGCACCCACCGCATTTGATGTGCTCTGTCGTCGCGCTGATCGGGATCAGCGGGATGAAGAACAGATGAATGAACTTGCGGCCCTTTCGGTGCCGATACGGCTGGGAGGCCTGACATTTGGGGCACTGGAACGTGCCCTGATTCGTGGTCCAGAAGTAGTAGCGGCTGCCAAAGATGAAGAACATGGATGCGGTCCTCGCTCGCGTAGCTGCTGGTAGTGGCCAAGCTGTCGCGCCTGTGGCGAATCGCGAGGATTCTTCCAGATATTGATCCGCGGGTGTCAAGAGTTAGCTACCGATCTTTCGTGATGACCGTCCTGTCCGTCTGCCGAGCCGTTGAGCCAGAGACTGATGCGGCAGCAGTGGCCCACCTGAGCCCGCTGGGCCACCGTCACGGCGGAACGCCGCACCGGGCAAGCAGAAGACCGCCGTACCGCCTATCGGGCCGGGTCCGGATCGCCACGCAAGGTCATCATCATCTGGGTCCCGGTGCGTGCGGTGCTGCGTGCGCTCGAGCTGACCTCTGGAGCGAACGGCCTGGCGCGATAGTTTTGCCCCGTTCAGCTGCCATGAGTCCTGCGATGGTCTCGCGTCAGTGCGCAACACCAATCCATCGCACTCGAATCGGGAGGCATCTTGAAGCTTCTTCTCACGTCCGGGGGCGTCACGAACTCGAGCATCCGCGATGCGCTGGTCGACCTCCTGGGTAAGTCGACCGCCGACGCCACCGCACTCTGCGTCCCCACCGCGCAGTGGGGCCACCCCATGTGCGGGCCGGTATCGGCGCGGGGGTTCGTCAGCGGCCTGCCCCCGTGGGGTGGCATGACCACGATGGAGTGGAAGTCGCTGGGCCTTCTCGAGCTGTCGGCGCTACCCACGATCGGCGCGGAGCGCTGGGTGCCCTGGGTCCGGGAGGCCGACATCCTCCTGGTCGACGGCGGCGATGCGACGTACCTGTGCCACTGGATGCAAGAGTCCGGGCTGGCCGACCTCCTGCCGTCGCTGCCCGACACGGTCTGGGTGGGGGTGAGTGCCGGGAGCATGGTGATGACACCCCGGATCGGCGCCCACTTCGCACAGTGGCCGTCCGCGCCCGACGACCGCACCCTCGGCGTCGTCGACTTCTCGATCTTCCCGCACCTGGATGTTTTCCCGGAGAACACCGTCGCCGAGGCGGAGCGCTGGGCCACCGAGATCGGCGGCCCAGCGTACGCCATCGACGACCACACGGCGATCAAGGTGACTGACGGCACCGTCGAGGTCGTCTCCGAGGGACGCTGGAAGCAGTTCCCCTGACAGCCGCGGCCAACATCAATCGACGGGGCAGGAGTGCCCGCCCGCCGCGATGAGGTGAGCCTGTTCGTAAGTTCGATGTGTCGTGACGCAGCGACTACGTGATCAGTTCGCCAGCCAGTTCCGAGCGCTGGCCAGTCGCCCCCACCGCTCGTGACGCCCGTGCCGCTGGCGGTCACGCCCGCGGTTGCCGCCGATGGTCAGGGTGAAACGGTGGGACCGCCTTATGTTGATATTAGTTATCATCTATCAGCTAATTCTAGTAGAGTTCTGTTTACCTTTCGTTGAGCTGCTCCCATTCGGCCGTTTGGAAGAAGCGTAGCAATTGTGAGCGTAATCGCCCACACCGCGACGCCAATCCTGGCTAGCCGGATGACCTCCGAGGAGAGGGGCACGTAATGGCGAATGCCCAGGGCCGGGACTACAGCGCGTACCAGCCGCCAGTTGATTCCGAGATGCTCAAGGGCCTGTCATTCGCCTACACCCGCGTGTCTAACTGGGACGGCACGACGATGGGCACCGACCCGAATTTCGCGCACAACTGGGCCGAGATCAAGGCGGCCAAGCTGCACCGCGGCGCGTACTGGTTCCTGATGCCCGACGTTAACGCT
>DATMKQ010000132.1:0-9648 GCA_035571275.1 Trebonia sp. | reverse complement strand
GGGGTTCTTGTCCATGTCGTGTCCTTCTCGTCGTTGAGGTGATCAGGAGTGCGAGGTTCAGGCGGGATCGACGCGCAGGGTCGTCGCGCGGGCAACGTCCGCGGTGATGCGGGCGACGGCGCTGGACGAGCGGCCGTACTTGCCGCGGTAGGCGCCATCCAGAGCGTCGTCCAGCTCACGCCCCTCGCCAGCATGCGCGCCAGCCTCGGCGAAGACCACGCCCCTCTGAAGGCGTCCAGCGCTCAGCTCGCCCTGGTGGCAGGTCTGGACGCCGCGGTACAGGCGGCTGTCGTGCCATTGACAGACCGGACGTACACGGCGTTACCGTGCCGGACGATCCACACAATGCGAGCCGCTCGCAGCGTGCCGTCGCTACGCCGGGTGGCGATGCCGACTTCACCACAGCCGTCGATCGCGGACAGCTCGCCGGCGCGCCACCCGTTCGAGGCGGTCACGGACGTGCCGCCGGCTTCGGTGACTCACGATCGATGCGCGGACTGTCTGCTGTCTCGGTGACTGTGCTCACGAGAACCAGTCAACCCGCACACGCGCGCCCGTGGGAGTGCCTGCTCTTACAGGTAACGGCGGTACCTCCCTGGCTGCGGCGCGGTCACCTAACGTGGAGTCATGGACAACCGAGCACAGGTCCGCGAGTTCCTCGCCTCCCGGCGGGCACGGATCACCCCCGGTCAGGCCGGCCTGCCCGCCTACGGCGGCAACCGCCGGGTAAAGGGCCTGCGCCGGGAAGAGGTCGCGCTGCTCGCAGGGGTCAGCATCGACTATTACATCCGGATGGAACGCGGCGACCTCGCGGGCGCCTCCGAGGCGGTCCTCGACGGCGTCGCGGACGCCCTGCAACTCGACGAGGCCGAGCGTGAGCACTTGGGGGCGCTAGCCCGCTCCGCCCGCCCAGCCGCGGCGCGGCGCGCGCGGCCCGGCCCGGCCACGGTCCGCCCAGTCATCCAGCAGGTTCTCGACGCGATCACCGAAGCACCAGCCTGGATCCGCAACGCCCGGCACGACATCCTTGCCATGAACCCGCTCGCCCGCGCGCTCTACTCGCCGGTCCTGGACTCCGCCGTCGCCGGCGCGACAGCCAAACGCGCCGCCAACACCACCAGGTTCATCTACCTCGACCCGGCCGCCCGGGAGTTCTTCGTCGACTACGACCGCATGGCCACCGACGCCGCCGCCATGCTCCGGCTGGAAGCCGGACGCAACCCGTACGACAAAGCACTCATCACCCTCGTCGGCGAACTCTCCACCCAGAGCGAGCTGTTCCGGCAGCACTGGGCCTCGCACAACGTCAAATTCCACCGCAGCGGCCGCAAACGACTCCGCCATCCCGCCGTCGGCGAGCTCGACCTCAACTTCGAGGCCATGGAACTCCCCTCCGAGCCCGACCTGCGCCTCAACCTGTACACCGCCGACCCCGACACCCCCGCGGCCGACGGACTCAAACTACTGGCCAGCTGGGCCGCCACCCGCACCGCCGGCAACACCGGCCTGCGAGACACCCACGACGTGCGATGATCAACTAGCACCCCAGCACAACCTGCTTCTCAGCGCGTTCAACAACGCCACGACTGCAGCCGATTGACGCTCCTGCAGTCCTTGCAAGCCGGAAGACCGCGCGGCTTGTTAGTTGTCGGCGACGCTCGAATTTCGACCGTCTGGCGTCCGGTTCCGGCCGCGGAGATGCGGCCGAGGTCGCGGTCTTTGAGGCGGGTAGCTGTTCAGCGCTCCGTGGGGAAAGGGCTAGGGCACGGACGGCGCGGCTGAGAGGGTCGGGAATACCTCGCCGCGAACCTGTTCCCAGCGGCCGCGCAGCTGGCGGTAGACGACATGACTGGTCTCATCGGGCACGATCGCGGCGGCGAGGTCGACGGCCGCCGCGACGCCCTCGGTGATCGTTGCGAACAGGCCGGCCGCGTATCCGGCGAGTATGGCGGCTCCGATCGAGGGTGCCTCGACACGCAGTGCTGGGGTCAAGGCCTCGCCTAGCACGTCGGCTTTGATCTGGTTCCACAGCTCGCTGCGGGCTTCGCCGTCGGAGATTGTCAGGGTCTGCGCCTTCAGGCCACGGCTTGTGAGGACCTCTAGCAACGTCGGGTACTGGTAGGCGATGCCCTCCAGCAGGGCGCGCACGAAGTGCGCCCGGCTGTGGTGGCTGGAGATCCCGTAGAAGCAGGCGCGCACGCTGTCGTCCTGCACGGGTACCGACGCTCCTTCGACGAACGGGAAGCACAGCAACCCATCGCAACCGCCCTGCACGGCGGCCGCCTCAGCGATCAGTTGGGGGTAGTGGGCGCCGGCGCCGAAGGCATCGCGGAACCAGCGCAGAGTAGTCCCGCTGCCGACGACGACCATCTCGTGCAGATACCGGTCCGGGACCACGTGGGGCATCATGCCGATCAGGCCGGTCGGATCGGGGCGGGGTTCCTCATCGACGGCTCGCCAGCTCATCGACGAGCCGGTGCCGATACTGACGTCACCGACGTCCACCACGCCGGATCCGAGCGCCGCGGCCGGATCGTCACCGCCGCCGGCCACCAGTACGGTTCCGGGCAGCAGGCCGATCTCGTAGGCGTCCCGGCCGAGCACGCCACGGGGTTCCCAGGGATCGTATTTCACTTCCGGGAGGACCTCGAGAGGAATGCCGGCCGCAGCACAAGTGGCCTCGGACCAGGTGCCTGTCCGCCAGTCGTTCATGCAGCTTCGTGTCGGGCCTGTCGGATCGGTTCCTATGTCCCCGGTCAGCCGGAACGCCAGGTAGTCCTTGGGCTGAAGGGCGTACCGGATGTGCCGCCAGATCCCGGGCTGGTGGCGCTTGACCCACGCCAGGTTCGGCAGGACAAGTCCTGGGATGGGCAGGGTGCCGCTGCGGCCGATCAGCTCCGCCCGGCCCAGCTGGTCATACAGCGCGGTGGTCTCTTCCGGATCCCGCCGGTCGGTCCAGTGGATGACCGGCCCGAGCGCCTCCCCCGCCTGGTCGAGCAGCACCGCGATGTCGCGCTGCCCGACGAGGCACAAGGCCGATACCTCTCCCTGGGAGACCTTTCCTGCGGCCAGAACTTCCGGCACCGCACGGGCGAGCGCGTGGTACCAGTCCGCGGGATCGTTCTCCGCCCAGCCCGGATGCGGCCGGTGCATCGGATAGACGTGCTCGGCGATGGCCACGACCCCGCGGTCAGCGTGGACGAGCGCGGCCTTCAGGCAGGATGAGCCGACGTCTGCGCCAATGACATATCCGCTCATTGGGCAAGGACGGACTCTGGGCCGGGCAGCGGGTCCGGTGTGGGCAGCGGCTCGGGCGCGCCGGGGAACTGCGCCCGCCAGTACGAGGCGATCCACTCGACCTGAGGAGCGGGCAGCTCGTGCACCTCGCCGAGCTGGCGCAGCGTCAGGTACACCTCGCACGCGCCCTCGACGACCGAGGCTGTGTGGAATGCGTGCTCGAGGTCTACGCCGTAGGCCAGCAGGCCGTGGAAGCGCAGGAATGTCGCCCCGCGGTCACGCAGCGCTGGCTCGGTGTAGTCGGCCATCTGCACCGTCTCGGGCTGGGAGTAAGGCGAGGTGTAGACCGCCCCGCCGGTCGCCTCGCACAGCCCGGTCAGGATCGGCGGCAGGGTCCAGCCCAGGTTCGCCATGGTCATGACGGCCTTGCCGTGGGTGTGCACGATGGACCCGATTTCCGGCCGACGTTTGCAGATGAGGGTGTGCATCAACACCTCGGACGTCGGGTCTGTCCGCCCGTCTATCTTCTCGCCGTCGACGTCGACGATGGGGATGTCTTCGAGCTCGAGGAAGTCGTACTGCGTCGACGCGGGCGTGACCGCGAGCAGCTTCGGATCGCCCGGGATGCGCATGCTGATGTTGCCGGCCGTCGAGTACACCAAGCGTTCGGCCTGGAGCTTGCGCGCAAACGTGACCACCTTCTGGCGGGCTTGGTACCAGCTGTCTTTCATGGGGACTCCTTCGTGTAACGGAACGGGGCATCGGGGGCTGGTCTGGTGGTCACCGGCCGTGGCGGAATCTGAGGGCCAGGGCCGCAAGGCTGAGAGCGGCAGCGGCGGCGATCGCCGGTCTTCTCACCAGGCGCAGCAATGACGGGAGGTCGGCGGGCTCGACTACGACGTGCGCGGGCCATGCCCCCATCACGCCTTCGACCTCCACGCGCCCGCCGCGCACACGGAGAGCGGTCGGCTCGAACGGCAGCTCTCCGATCGGGGAACTGACTCTCATCGTGCTCCTCCGTTCACCGCGATCCAGCCGCGGGCTGCGTTCCGGCCGATCTCGCTGCGCTCAGCGACCGAGGTCGCGCCCACCGGCTGCACGAACGTCACGCCGGGACTTTCTTCGCATAGTGCTCCGGTCACATTGCGGTTGGGCTGAGGGCTGGCGGCGAGGACAACCCCGTCGCAGGCGATGTCCGCCCATTGCTGCCTAACGCAGACGCGAACCGCGCTGACGCGGGCGCGCCCGACGATGGCGATCCGCGCGGCTTCTGTCGTCACCTCGTCTGCCCAGGCCGGCGGATCGCAGCCCTGCGTGATGGCAATGACGGTGCTGCCTCCGGCGCGCGCATGCCCGGCAACAACACTGGCCCACGGGCCGTCCCCGATGATCGCAAGCCGGTCCCACAGCCGGTTCTGCGCAATCAGTAGGTGCTGGGCAACGGTGGCGGGCAAGACTCCCGCAGGCCGGTCTCCAGTGATGAACAGGTCGGCGGCCGTGGCCGGCCGCAGGCCGCCGGCATAGAACAGCCTCTCGCCGGGGAGCCAGCCGATCCTGCCCGGGCCTGCTATGAGCAGGCGGCCCGGCTCCCAGCGCACTGCGCTATTCCCCAGGCGGAAGCGGACGCCGGCACGGCGGGCATCTCGGACTAGCGCGGTGACCTCGGGGGCGGACCAGCCGGCCTCGCCACCCGGGACCGGGATCCGGTCGATCAGTTCGACCGGGTGAATGGTGGCCAGCTCTGCGGCACAGCCGAGTCCGGTGGGCCCGGCCCCGACTACGAGAAAGGGCGCGGTCATGGTCCGACCGTCCCTCGCGCCGTCTGCCGCACCGAAACCGGGCCCGTGCCAGTGCTCATCGCGGTAAGGAATGAGATGCCAGCTAGGCACAGGGAGCCCTGGCAGCGCCCGTAGCTGGCGCCGGTCCGCTTGCGCACCCCGTCCACCGACGTGGCAGCCACCGGGCCGGCCAGCGCAGCGTTGACCTCAGCCGCCGTGACGTGCTCGCACGCGCATATGACCTGGCCGTACAGGGGATCGGCGTCGGTGAGAGCGACGGGGTCCGGGGAGGTTCTCAGCCGGGGCACTCTTGGCAGCGCATCGAGGGCTCCGTCACGGTCGCAGGCGTCCAGGCCCGCTGCGTTCAGCAGTTCCACTGCGAGTTCGGCTGCGGCCGCGGAGATGCTGACGCCGGCCGACCGGTCGGTGACGTGCAGCATGCGAGGTTGCTCGGCGTCGATTCGCAGCCGGTGGGTCTCATCCCCGGCGGGACGGTTGGCTGCGAATGTCTTGATGACGTAGGCGTCCGCGACTGCCGGGACCAGGCGCCGCGCCTTCTCCAAGATCCAGGCTACGGTCTCAGGGTCGGTGGCTCGGTCGTCGCGGTCCTGGACGTCCAGCGCGGTCGGTCCGAGCAGTACCGATCCGTGCGTGGTGGGGACGACATTGCTGCCCTTTGTCCGCGGCGTGTGGGTAGAAAACACGATCTTCGTCAGCTTCTCGCCGAACGCGCGGTCCAGGACGACGTACTGGCCCTTGCGCGGCCAGGTGGGCAGAGTCTCGCCGCCAGCCAGGGCACTGACATGGTCCGCCTGGACGCCGGCGGCGTTGACGACGAACCGGGTGCACAGCCGGGCCCGTGAAGTGGTCACCGAGCTGAGATCGCCGTCGTGCTCGATGGCGAGGACGCGCTCACCGAGCCGGATGCTGACGCCGTTAGCTGCCGCGAGCCGGGCGAACGCGATCGTGAGCCGCATGGGGTCGATGATGCCCTCGTCGGGCAGCAGCAGTCCCGCTACCGCGTTCTCCGAGACCAGCGGCTCCATGTCGCGCACCTGCCGGGCGGTGAGCAGCTGCCCGCGGACGCCGCAGGCGTCAACCTCGGCGAGGGTTTCCGCAAGCCGGTGTTCCTCGTCGGCGTCCAGTGCAACCATCAGCCCGCCCAGACGGCGGAAGGGAACGTCCAGCCGCCCGGTCAGAGTCTCCCATCCCGGGTTGCTCGCGTTGATCAGCTGCGTCTGCTGGGTACCTGGCGGGCCGTAGTACGACACAGCCACACCGGCATTGCCCTTGCTGGCCCCCTCGGCCAGGTCGGTGGCAGCCTCGACGAGCGCGGCCCGCACTGAGGTGCGGCCCAGTCGTGCCGCAACCGCGGCCCCGAGCACGCCGCCGCCGACGATCACCACGTCGAATTGCGGCTGGCCAGCCACGCTACTCACCTGCTCTCGGTGCTCGGGTCGTCTGTCACGACGCACCTGCACTCATACTGCACACACGAACAGAGTAGATGTTCAAATGATCGATGTAAACGACTATTAGAGCACTTCAATAAGAACTTTCATGCATCAAAGTCTTGACGAACGAACATGGAAGCTGTTCACTACCGGTTAATGCCGACGGCTTCGCCCCCTTCACGGCGGCCGTCGCGGCACGTACGGCCAAACTCCAGCCGGGAAGGAGCCGATTCCATGGTGGCTACGCAGGAAGCCCGCGACGATCACGATCTCGCAAGCTTTGGCTACAAGCAGGAGCTGGTTCGTACCCTTGGGTCCTTCTCGACCTTCGCGATCGGCTTTGCTTTCATCTCGATCCTGACCGGCATGTTCGAGCTGTTCGCGTTCGCGTACGGCAGCGGCGGGCCGGCATCCTGGTGGGCATGGCTGCTCGCAGTCGGCGGGCAGCTACTGTTCGCCCTGGCCTTCGCCGAGCTGGCCGTTCGCTACCCGCTGGCGGGCTCGGTCTACAACTGGGCCAAGAACATCGCCCGCCGCGGCACGGCCTGGATGGCAGGCGTGACGCTCACCCTGGCGCTCGTCGTGTCCACCGCAGCCGTCGCGCTGGCCTGGCAGTTCGTGCTGCCGAGCATCTCGAACGTGTTCTGGATCTACGGAAACGGAAGCGGGACCTATGACGCCGCCACGAACGGCGTCATCCTCGGCACGATCATGATCGCCGGGACAACGATCGTCTCCCTGCTCGGCACCAAAGTGATCAAGATCGTCAACAACATTGGCGTCAGCGTCGAGCTGATCGCAGTGGCACTGCTGGTCGTCTTGTTCCTGTTCCATGCTAAGCGCGGCCCAGGCGTGGTGATGCAGACCAACGGCACCGGCTCCGCGTACCACATCGGATACCTCGGAGCACTTCTCGTGTCGCTGCTGCTCGGCCTGTACATCATGTGGGGATTCGACACCGCCGGGTCCGTCGGCGAAGAAACCGTCAACCCGCGCAAGACCAACCCCCAGGCGATTGTCCGGGCGCTTCTCGCATCTGGTATCGGCGGCGCGCTTCTGCTCATCACCGCCTTCATGGCGGTCGGCAGCCTGAAGGCGCCAGAGTTGTCGACAGTAGGCCTGACGTACGTCGTCAAGAGCGAGCTCGGGACCTTCCTGGGCGACACCCTGCTCGTGTGCGCCGCCGTCGCGATCTTCGTGTGCTGCCTGGCGAACCAGACAGGCGCGGTACGAATGATCTTCGCCATAGCCAGGGACAACGGGTTCCCCGGCTCTCACAAGCTCGCCCGGATCTCCGAGCGCGACAAGACGCCCGTCATACCGGTGATCGGCGTGGCGGTGATCGCGATCGCGATCCTGCTGATCAACATCCGGCAGCCTGAGGTGGTCGTCGTGGTGACCAGCGACACCGTCATCCTCGCGCTGATCGCTTACGTCCTGGTTGTCGGGCCCTTTGCTCTCCTGCGCATCCGGGGGAAATGGGCCCAGCCGGAGAAGGGCTACTTCAGCCTGGGCAGGGCGGGGCTCGCAGTGAGCATCGCGGCGTTCATCTGGGGCGTCGCCATGATCATCAATATTGCCTGGCCGCGCCGCAGCATCTACAACCCGGTCGCCCCGTTCCATTGGTGGCTGCAGTGGGGCGGGATTCTGTTCCCCGCGATCTGCCTTGCGATCGCCTTCCTCGTATACTGGTTCGTGCAGCGTGACAAGATCGGCATCCTCGCGGAGCATGCAGCGGACACGCCGCCCCCCGGCGGCACTGAGATCATCGGCGCGAAGTGAACGTCTGAGTATTACGCCTGGCGAGCCGGTTACCGTGCTGCACGTGATAAGGCGGGCAGGGACAGCGCCGCCGCTGACCAGCTTGTTGGCCCGGCGAGCCCATGCCGCTGCACGGCACCGGTGCCAGCAGGTGGCATGCGGCACGTGGAGGTCCAGCGAAAATCGAGGCGCCAATGTCGAGCGTCCGGCCGTTGCCGGCACCGGAGCCAGGCAGAGTTCACCGCGGACGGACACGCGCGCGCCGCGCGCGCATCCTCGAGCTTATCGAGGAACGCGATTTCGTCACGGTCAAGGAACTGTCCGGCGAATCCGGCCTTACCGAGATGTCCGTCCGCCGCGACCTGATGGCCCTGGAAGCCGACGGCATGATCACGCGAGTCCGCGGCGGCGCGACCCGGCGCCAGGTCGGAGAGCCCTCGCGGCACTACGCAGCGAGCGCGCAGCGCAACTCTGCCGCCAAGGCGCGGATCGCGCGGGCCGCAGCCGGACTGATTCCCGCCGAGGCCATTACCTTCTTTTACTCTGGTTCGACCGTGGCCAAAACAGCGGCATCACTGAGCGAGGACTTGCGCTCGTCGCTGACGATCGTCACCAACTCCCTGCCGATCATCAACGAGGTGAGCACCTGGGATGACCCCCACCTTGTCGCGATCGGCGGCACATACCTGCCTGCATACATGTGCTCGGTCGGCCCACAGTCAATCGAGGCGCTCGAGGAACTCAGCGCCGACGTCGCCGTGATGGGCTGCGACGGGCTCAGCGCCGACGGCGGGCTGACGACCCCCCACCAGCTGGTCGCTCAGATCGGCGCGACAATAGTGAACCGAGCCCGCCACATCATCGTCGTCGCGGACTCGACCAAGGTCGGCCGCCGAGGCTTCACCCCGATCGCTCCCGTCGAGTCCATCCACGTACTCGTCACCGACCAAGACGCTGACGCGGACGAAGTCGCGAACCTCCGCGCACGCGGCGTCGAGGTCCGCCTGATTTGATTCTTGCGGGCGGCCGGGACGGTCGCGCTGTCGCGGCCTGGTGGTGCGCTGTCAGCGTGCTCGCGCGGTGCGGGCCATGGCGGGGATTACTGCGGCCCCGACCGTCAGGTGAATCATGGCTAGCCCGGCGGCGGCCGAGGTGGTCGTCGCGGCCAGCGGCATTACCAGCGACACAGCCAGCGTCAGCAGTGCGATGGTGGTCCAGAGAGTCCGGGCGTGCGGGGTGCGCCGCTCCAGCAAGGCGAGAAGCAGCCATCCAAGCAGCGAGGCAGCCAAAGCGATGCCGATGACCCGGCCGGCCGCGATGGTCTGGATGTGGCCGCCGCCGAAGCGGTAGGTCAGGTGGATACCCAGCAGCGGGACTTCTACGATCCAGGCGAGGGCGGCGGCTAGTGCGCCGCCCGC
>DATMKQ010000131.1:0-11024 GCA_035571275.1 Trebonia sp. | reverse complement strand
CCTCGGTGGTCGCACTGGCTTTGGCCGTGTCCGATTTCGACGTGGTCGCGGCGGTCGCGGACTCCATCGCGGCGGCGGCCTCGTCGGCAGCGGCCTCTTTGGCGGTGGACTCGCCCCGCGCGGCCTTGCCGCGCGCTTTCTCCTCGGTCGCGCCGACGGGCCGCTCCGCCTGGTTGGCATCGGCGGCCGGGGCGTCGCCGACCGGAGTATCGGCGTCTGGCTCCGAGCTCGTGAGGCGGTCGAACCAGCTCGGAGGGGGCGGCCAGTCCGAGTCGGGCGGGCGGCCGGCAGACGATGGCCGGGCTGGAGAGGCAGGCCGCGGTTCCGCGGTCGCCGCCGCACCGGGGGCGTCATCGGGCCGCGAGGGCGTCTCCCGCCGCCATGATGGTGCAGGCGGGGGTGGCGGAGGCGGCGTCGGGGGTGCGATCGGAGCCGGCGCGGTAGGCACCGCGGCGGCGGACGCGGCGGCCGGGGTGGCAGGACCGGCTACCCCCGGCGTGGCGCTCGGGGGGGTTTCCGGGCGGCCAGCACCGGCGTGCCGTCCGCGTCCGGGCAGGTCCGGCTTGGCTGGCGCTCGCCTAGGTGCCTGACCCGGCTCTTGATACCACGCGCCGGGCGGAGCGTTCTGACCGCTCGCGCGCGCAGCCGCCGGCGCGTCCTCCGTCCGCGGCGTCCCGAACGGCGGCGGGGACTGCGGGGACTGCCTCGCGCCCGGCTGCGAGGCCGGTGTCGGACGGCTGTCGGCGTCCCAGGCGGGCCAGGTGCCCGCTTGCGCCGTGGCCGCACCCGAACCCTGACCGACGGCTGCGGGCTGACCGTACGCGTGCTGGCCGAAGGCCGGCTGCCCGGCCCGGTCGCTGGCAGGGCCGCCGCGCGCCGCCGCGGCGGCTCCGGCGGCCCCCTGGCCGACCAGGGCTGGCTCACCGGTCGTGGCACCGGCCCGCATGTCAGCCGCAGCGGCGTCAGCCGACGTCCGCGGCTGCTCCCCGAACAGTTCCTCGCGCTTGAGCACGACCCCGATGGCGAGCGCGACAAGCGCTGCCGCGCTCACTGCTATAGCCACGTAGACCAGCAACAGCTTGCTGGTAGCCACTCCGCCAACGAGAATTCCGATGGCGACAACCACCAGCCCGGCGCTGAACCGGATCACCTGTCATCTCCTTGTGTCCGGGCGCGCCGGAGGTGTTGCTTGGTCAGCGGCGGTCGTGAACGGCGGGGTCGCCCGTCCGGAAGCCGCCCGCGTGCTGCACGACCTCAGGGACGCCGTATCCGCTGGGCGCGGGGGCGCCGTTGCGGAGGGAGGGCTGTCCGAGGCTGGCCGGGAGCTGCGGTGGGGAGGCCGCGGTCACGGCGGGGAACGTCCCGCTGTCGGTCACGCCAGCCTCGAGGTCACGAAGCTGGCCCTCAAGGTAGGCCTTGAGCCTGCTGCGGTACTCGCGCTCGAACGCACGCAGGTCGTCCACCCGGCGCTCAAGCTCCTCGCGCTGCTGGACAAGTGAGCCCATCGCCTGGCGGTGCCGCTCCTGCGCGTCACGCTCAAGGCTCTCGGCACGCGCCCTGGCGTCGCCAGTGATCTGCTCAGCCTGGCGTCGCGCCTTGGTGAGAACCTCGTCGGCCTCACGGCGCGCGCGGCCGAGCGTCTCATCGGCCTCACGGCGGGCATCGGCGATGGCCTGGTCGGCGGTCTGCTGGGCCAGCGACAGCACGCGGGCCGCCGTGTCCATGTTGTCCTCGACCGGGTGCATCCTGTCCATCATCATGGGCTCAGGCTGCCTGCGGTCCTGCGGCGGCTCCGGCGCCATCATGTCAGGCTTCGGATCCGACAGCGGCGAGCTCAGCGCCGGGATGCCCGGCTTCCCGCCACCGCGCAGGACCTCCGCCAGCTTGGCCCGGAGCTCTTCGTTCTCCTGGATCAGCCGGTCAAGTTCAGCCTCAACCTCGTCGAGGAAGGCGTCGACCTCTTCCTCGTCATAGCCAGGCCGTAGCCTGGTCGTACTGAACTGCTTGTTCCGCACATCCGCGGGCGTCAGCGGCATCTTGTCTCCTCGGCGCGCTCAGCTGTGTTCCTCAGCAAGGTACCCGATCAGCACGCTACACCTGATCAGATACGCGGTACGGCCACCTGTAGCAAAATCAGTACGACGATGAACAGCACCATGTAGCTGAGGTCCATCGCTACTGTACCTAGCCGGAGGGGTGGGATGTAGCGACGTAGGAATTTCAGTGGCGGATCTGTCAGTGTGAAAATCGTCTCGGCTAGCACCAGAACGACACCACTCGGCCGCCACTCCCGCGCGAAAACCTGGATCCAGCCGAAGATCATCCTGCCGATGAGCACCACGAGGTAGATCGCCAGCACGTAGTAGAGGACGTCCTTCAGAATCTGCATCACATCACCGCCCTCCGGTACGACGTTTCTGGGAGAGGGCCGCTCCGCTAACTCTGGTTGAAGAAGCCCCGCTCCGCGATACGGGCCTTGTCTTCCGCGGTCACCTCGATGTTGGCGGGGGATAGCAGGAAGACTTTGTTCGTCACCTTATCGATGGATCCGCGCAGACCGAAGATCAGTCCCGCCGCGAAGTCGACCAGGCGACGCGCGTCGCTGTCGACCATCTCGGTCAGGTTCATGATCACCGGGGTGCCCTCGCGGAAGTGCTCACCGATGGTACGAGCTTCATTGTAGGTGCGCGGATGCAGCGTCGTGATCCGTGCGAGCTCAACCTGCTGAGCCACCGTCGGCTCGACCCGGTGATCGGTCGCGTACTCAACGTAGTCCGCCCTCGACGGGGCTGGTTCTACCACGTCCGCCGGCTCGTCGTACTCGTCGTATTCCTCGTACGAGTCGTACTTATCCGGATACCGGCGATCGTCCTCCACGAGGCCTAGGTAGACCGCCATCTTGCGCATCGCGCTGGCCATCCTGCAGTCCTCCGTCGTGCCGCACCCACGCGTCGCCGCGCACCACCGAAAGCTTTTACGCGACGGACATTACATGACGGGAGGCGTTCTGCCTCCGAGCAACGCCGTACCAATTCGCACGTGTGTCGCGCCCGCCTCGATCGCGGCCTCCAGGTCCCCGCTCATGCCTGCCGAGACGATGGTCGCGCCAGCCCGTACCGAGCGCACGGTGGCCGAGCAGTCCGGCAGCGATGCGAACGCGTCGGCGGGCGGCGCGTTGAGCGGCGCCATGGCCATTACGCCGCCGAGGACCAGGCCAGGCTCGGCCGCTATCTCCTCCGCGATGCCAGGCACGCCATCACGCGGCACACCGCCGCGCGCCGGGTTCGCATCCAGGCTGACCTGGACCAGGCACGTCAGTTCCCGGTCCGCGGCGCGCGCGGCGGCGCCGAGCGCGCGGACCAGGTGCGGTCGGTCCACCGAGTGCACGACATGGGCGTACCTGGCCACGCTCCGCGCCTTGTTCGTCTGCAACTGCCCGACGAAGTGCCAGGTGATATCCAGGTCGGCGCAGGCCGCGGCCTTTGGCGCCGCCTCGGCGTCCCTGTTCTCTCCGAAGTCGGACACGCCCAGGGAGTACAGCAGCATCACATCACTGGCCGGCCATGTTTTGGTGATCGCGATCAGCGTGACCTCGGCGGCGTCCCTTCCGGCCGCGGCGCACGCCGCAGCGATCCTGCCGTTGACCTCGGCCAGGTTGCGGGCAAGCTCGGCGCGACGGTGCTCGGCCGAGTTCAGCTCACTTGAGGAAATCGGGGACATCCAGGTCGTCGTCCTCTTCGAAGACCACCGGGCGACGGCGCCCGGCCCTGGAGTCGAATACCTTGTCCCCCGCCCGCCCGGAGTCCCTCCAACCGGACTGGCCAGCGCCCGCCGCGCCGTCATCCCTGGCACCGCCTGCGAACCCCGATGTGACAGAGAACTCGTCGTCCTCGTCCGGCGACACGAACGAGACCGGTGCGGGGACATATCCCGCCGAGCCGTCGGCGCTCTGCTCGCCGGCATCGGCGGCGAGCGTGCCGGTTAGGCTGCCAGTCTCGGCCGGTCCGCCCCCCGACGACCCGGACCCGCCAGAAGACCCCGAACCGGGCGACCCGGATCCAGGCGATCCCGGCTCAGGAGACGCCGACCCAGGGGATCCAGCCCCCGTAGACCCGGACTCGGCGGGAGGCGCCTGCTTCGAGGTTCCCGACTGGCGCACGGTGGCGGGTCCCGACGCGTTCGTGGCGTGCGCCGACCCGTGCCCGTTACCCGAATAACCCGCGCCGTCCGCCATGGCGCTCGAAGCGAACCCGCTGGACGCGACGGCATCGCCGGACACGCGGATTCCGGATCCGGCCCCGCCGCCCCACGTCGACGACCCGGGGGTGCCAGACGCGCCCGAGAACCCTGAGGATCCCGTGGACAGCTCCGTGGAGCCGCTCGCGCCGCCCGCACCGGCACCGGACGACCGGGAGCCGCCGATCGCGGCGGAGGTCGCCGAGCGGTTCGATCGCGTCTCGTCGAACCCGGCCGCGATCACCGTGACCCGCACCTCATCGCCGAGCGCGTCGTCGATCACCGCGCCGAAGATGATGTTCGCGTCCACCGCCGCCGAGTTGGCGACCAGCTGCGCAGCCTCGTTGATCTCGAACAGGCCGAGGTCGGAGCCGCCCTGGATGGAGAGCAGCACGCCGTGCGCGCCGTCGATGGACGCCTCGAGCAGGGGCGAGGAAATGGCCATTTCAGCCGCGGCCACGGCCCGATCGTCGCCGCGCGAGGAGCCGATGCCCATCAGCGCGGATCCCGCGCCCGACATGACCGACTTCACATCGGCGAAGTCCAGGTTGATCAGGCCAGGCGTCGTGATCAAGTCCGTAATGCCCTGGACACCGGACAGCAGCACCTGGTCGGCGGACTTGAACGCGTCAAGCACGCTCACGCTGCGGTCAGAGATCGACAGCAACCGGTCGTTCGGAATGACGATCAGCGTGTCGACCTCGGCACGCAGCCGCTCGATCCCGACTTCCGCCTGGACAGCCCGCCGCTTGCCCTCGAACCCGAACGGCCGGGTCACCACCCCGATGGTCAGCGCACCGAGCGAACGGGCCACGTTGGCGACCACCGGCGCGCCGCCGGTGCCGGTGCCGCCGCCCTCACCCGCGGTCACGAAGACCATGTCGGCGCCCTTGAGCACCTCTTCGATCTCCTCGCGATGATCTTCGGCGGCCCTGGCGCCGACGTCCGGATTCGCCCCGGCGCCGAGCCCGCGGGTCAGTTCCCTGCCGACGTCGAGCTTGACGTCGGCGTCGCTCATCAGCAGGGCCTGCGCGTCGGTGTTAATCGCTATGAACTCGACGCCCTTGAGTCCCTCTTCGATCATGCGATTGACGGCGTTAACGCCGCCTCCGCCGATTCCGACGACCTTGATGACCGCCAGATAGTTCTGCGGTGCTGCCACGAGGAGGGTACCTTTCCGCTCGTTTTCGCCGCCGCGCCGAGGTTATTACGCCCCGGCCCGGTTCCGGTCCTGATCTGGGGAAACCTGCCCTCGTGGCGGCGCGGCCCACCGGCCGCAAAAGCGCCGTCGGCGAACCGGCGGAATTCACCGCCAGTGATGTTGGCCTACCGCCTTGGAGTAATTGCCTTTCCGGCCGAGATGGCCGTCAGGTTTCACCTTCAGGTTGAGATTTAGAGTTTTGTCATCCCTACGATTGATACGGACAGTAGGGTGGGAAGGCACCACGGTCAACTAGCCACGCTGTACTGTCGCGCTCGCCGCTCTGCTGGTCCCGCTCGCCTGCGGGCGCTCTGTTTGCCCCGCTCGCCGCCGGGCGCTTTTCGCCCACCGTCTTCCCTCGTCGCTCACGAGCTGCGCTCGCTCCTTCCTCAGTCCAGACGGCGGCGCGCCCTTTGGCTCGCGCGGGGTTCTCGGCGGTGGCGCTTCCACTAGCGGGTTACGGCGGTGCCGGGGGCGCTTACGTCGAAGTATTGGTCGGGGGCGCGCATCAGGATGGCTAGCTCCTTGGCTTTCTGCGCGGCACCGTCAGTCCCGCCCCAGATCACTGTCTTGTGGTCGCGCAGGTAGAGCGTTACCTGGTCGTCCGCGGGTGCGCCGACGGGCTCCTCCGCCACCGCTACCTGCGCCACCGACTTGGATAGCCATCGTGGCAGCTCTGCTAGGACGGCCGAGGTTTGCGCCAGGTCGGGGTCACCGCGCAGCGCGCTGCCCGACAGCGAGGTCTGGAACAGCGGCAGCGCCGCGGGGCGTGCCTTCGACCAGCGCACGATGACGCCCGAGGGGTCCACGAGGTCGTAGCCGCCGCCGGCCATCCGGACCGCCACGACGGGGACGCGCTCCCTGATTTTGATCGCCAGATGGTCTGGCCAGTCCTTGGTCACGCTCGCGGAGGCGACCTGCCTGATCGCCTCGATCCGCCCCGCGACCTGCGTGGTATTCACTCGCATCAGCGGGGTGCCGAGCGGAACTTCGGCCGCGGCCAGCACCTGCGCCTGCGTGACCAGATGCGTGCCGGTCACCGAGATGGACCGGACTACGAGCAGCCGCGAGCCGAGCAACGCCCAGACCACTCCCGCGACGATGCCGAACCCAGCGAGCGCGAAGAACGCCGCACGCCACATTTGCCCCGCTCGCTTCCGGCGCGTTGGGGGCGAGCGGGTGGGAACGCTTTGGCTCGCGGGCTCGGCGGTCACGGGCCGGCGGCCCCTGAGGCCGCGAGCTCGTCGAGGACCAGCGGCCCGAGCCGCGTTACGTCGCCCGCTCCCATCGTCAGCACCAGGTCACCGGGCTCCGCCAGAGAGGCGACCACCCGCGGCACGTCGTCGAACGACGGGACGTAGCGCACCGCGCCAAGAGGCACCGCGTCCGCGACCAGCCTGCCGGTGACACCAGGCTCAGGATCCTCGCGCGCCGCGTACACATCGAGCACCACGGCCTCGTCCGCGAGTCCGAGCGCGGCCCCGAACTCCGTCGCGAAGATCCTGGTCCGGCTGTACAGATGCGGCTGAAAGACAGCGATGACCCGGCCACCTGCGGCGATCGCCCGGGCCGCGTGCAGGTCGGCGGCGAGCTCCGTCGGATGGTGCGCATAGGTGTCGAGCACCCGGACGCCGCCCGCCTCGCCCTTCGGCTCCATCCGCCGCGCGGCGCCGCGGTAGCTGCCGAGCGCCGCGGCGGCCCGCTCCGGGCCGGTCCCGAGCTCGACGGCGGCGGCGAACGCCGCGGCGGCGTTCAGCGCGTTGTGCCGGCCCGGCACGCCCAGGGAGATTTCACAATCAATTGTCCCGAACGGTTCCGGCTTACCGTGGACGGAGAACGTCGTCTCCATCCCGCGCTCGCGTATCGCCGTCACCTGGTAGTCGGCGGCAGGCGACTCCCCGTACGTTCTGACCCGTAGCCCCAGACCCCTGCCCTGGCGGGCCAGATCACGCGCACCGGGGTCGTCGGCGCAGGTCACCAGCAGCCCGCCGGGCGCGATCCGCGCCGCGAACGCGCCGAACGCCGCGCGGTACGCCTCCGGTGTCCCGTAATTGTCCAGATGGTCGGCCTCGACGTTGGTGACCACGGCGGCGTAGGGCGACAGCATGAGAAAGGAGCCGTCGCTCTCGTCCGCCTCGGCGACGAAGTCCGGCCCGCCCCCGTCGGCCGCGCCGACGCCGGTGGCGGCGAGGACGCCGCCGATGACGTAGCCCGGGTCAGCGCCGGTCAACCGCAGCACCGTGGTGATCATCGACGTGGTGGTCGTCTTGCCGTGCGTCCCGGTCACCGCGATGACCCGGCGATCGAACATCAGCGAGGCGAGCGCCCCGGCCCGGTGCAGCACCCGGATGTCACGCCGGACGGCCTCGGTGAGTTCCGGGTTGTCCGGGCGGATCGCGCTGGACACGACGACCGTGTCCGCCTCTCCCAGGTGCGTCGCCGCGTGACCGACGTGCACCTCGGCGCCGAGCTCGGCAAGTTCGCGCAGGCCAGCGGACTCGGCGGAATCGCTGCCCGACACGGTGACGCCGCGGGCCAGCATGATCCTGGCGATCCCCGACATGCCCGCCCCGCCGATGCCGACGAAGTGCACCCGGCCGAGCTTCTCGACGGGCATCCCCTCGGTCGGA
Source organism: Trebonia sp. (assembly GCA_035571275.1). Classification (GTDB taxonomy): domain Bacteria; phylum Actinomycetota; class Actinomycetes; order Streptosporangiales; family Streptosporangiaceae; genus Trebonia. The sequence goes on along the minus strand of DATMKQ010000131.1, from coordinate 2,957 downwards.
GTCACCAATCCGCTCATCGGGCGTGCCTATGGCGGCCGGGGGCCGGCGGCTGGCCAGCCTGGGGGTACTGGGCGCCGACGGGGGGCCGACGGTTAGCGGGGGTGAACGGGTCACGCACCTGCGGCGGCTCGGACGGCTGGGACGGCGTGGGTGGCTGGACGGCCGCGCGGTTCGCCGACTCGGCGGTCACGATGTCGATGACCGCCTTGGCCAGCCAGCGGTCAGCGTCCTTGCGGCCGAGGGCGGCCGCTGCCTCCGACATCGCCGCCACCTGGTCGATGTTGGTTAGCACAGGCAACAGCGCGCCCTTGATCCATTCCGGGGTGAGCTCCTCGTCCTCGACCAGCAAGCCGCCGCCGCGCTGCACGATCGGCAGCGCGTTGAGCCGTTGCTCGCCATTGCCGATGGGCAGCGGGACGTACGCCGCGGGCAGGCCGACGGCGGTGAGCTCGGCGCAGGTCATCGCGCCGGCGCGGCACAAGGCGAAGTCGGCGGCGGCGTAGGCCAGGTCCATCCGGTCGACGTACGGGACCGTAACGTACGGCACGGCGCCGCCGGGCGGCTGGGCCTCGTTCTCGTTCCGCGGGCCGGTCACGTGCAGCACCTGCACGCCCGCGCCGCGAATAGCACCGATCGCGCCGGCCAGCGCGCTGTTCAGGGACTTGGCGCCCTGCGAGCCGCCGAAGACGAGCAGCACCGGCAGGTCCGTCCGCAGCCCGAAGTACGCGCGAGCCTTGTCGCCGAGCGCGAACCTGTCGAGGTCGGCGATCTGCCGCCTGATCGGCAGCCCCAGGTACTGCGCGTTGCGCAGCTTGGCATCCGGGTGGCCGGTGAAGACATAGGGGGTCAGCCGCGCGCCGAGCCGGTTCGCGATGCCGGGGAACGGATTGGCCTCGTGCACCACGATCGGCACTTTGTGCCGCTTGGCGGCCAGGTAGGCGGGGGTCGCAACGTACCCGCCAAAGCCCACGAGCACGTCCGCGTGCACCCGTTCGAGGACGGTGCCGACCGCGTGCACCGCGCCGGCGAGCCGGCCCGGCACGGTCAGCAACTTCGGAGTCACCGAACGCGGGAGCGGCACCGCGGGGATCAGGGCAAGTTCGTAGCCGCGCAGCGGGACAAGCCTGGTCTCAAGGCCGCGCTGGGTGCCGAGGCAGGTCACCTGAATACCGCCATCGGCCTGCCGCAGCGCGTCGGCGAGCGCGAGGGCAGGCTCGATGTGCCCGGCTGTTCCTCCACCAGCTAGAACGACCCTCATCCCACGCTCCTCGCTTATGGCTTATGGCTTATGGCCTCGGCATGCTGGCGTCCGCGGCCTTCACGGTCCGCGCGCCCTTCATAACCCGGGGTCTCGTCGCGTTCCCGGGCCAAGCCAGCTTAGAACGCGGGACGGCACGCTCGGGCCACGTGCGGCCAATGCCTCGCTGGCACCAGGCTCCCGCCGGGCGAACGACATGAGCATGCCCAGCGCGACCATCGTGACCAGAACCGACGATAGCCCCTGGGACACCAACGGCAGCGGGACACCCGCGATCGGCAGCACACCGATCACCGCGCCGATGTTCACCACCGCCTGCATCACGATCCAGGTCGTGATCGCGGCGGCGGCCAAGCGGCTGAACATGTCGGGGACGCGGCGCGCCACCCGCAGTCCGGCGTAAGCGAGGCCGCCGTACAGGGCGGTGACGCAGAGGGTCCCGATCAGGCCCAGTTCCTCGCCGATGATCGCGAAGATGAAGTCGGTCGTGGACTCCGGCAGCCAGCCCCATTTCTCCCGGCTAGCGCCGAGGCCGACGCCGAGCCACCCGCCGGAGCCGAGCGCGTACTTGCCCTGGGTGGCCTGCCAGGTCTGGCTCGACGCCGCGGCGCTCTGCGGATCGAAGTAACCGAGGATGCGCTTGAGCCGGTAATTCGCCGTCACGATGAGCAGCAAGATCACCAGGCCCATCAGGATCAGCAGGGCGGTGAACACCCGCCCTGGGGTCCCGGCGACCCAGAGCAGGGCAAGGAAGACGATCAGCAAGATGACCGTGGTGCTGATGTCGTCGCCGGCCATCACCAGCATCGCGAGGAGCGCGGTTCCTGGCAGCAGCGGGACGAGCATGTGCCGCCAGTCGGCGAGCAGGCCCAGCTTCTCCTTGCGGGCCAGCAGGTCAGCCCCCCAGACCGCGAGCGCGAGCTTGGCCAGTTCGGACGGCTGGAACTGAATGGACCCGATGGCGATCCACCGGGACGCTCCGTTCTCCGGGGCGGCCACGCCGTGGATCAGCGTCAGGCCGAGGCCGATGATCGACACCGCGAGCAGCGGATAGGCCGCGGCGCGGAACAGCCGCGGCGATGAGCGCGCCGCGAGCCACATGACCGGCAAGCCCACCAGGATGCCGGCTAGCTGCCGCACGAAGTCGTAGTACGGCGACTCCCCCTGGTAAAGATCCGCAACCGACGCGGTGGACAGCACCATCACCAGGCCGAGCCCGAGCAGCAGCGTGGTTATCCCGACGATCAGGTAATACGACGTGAGCGGCCGGTCGAGCAGCGCACGCGCGGCGCGCACCCGCTCGCCGACCACGGCCAGGCCGGAAGCCGCGGCGCCGCCGCCGACCCCGGCGCCGTCGGCCGCCCCGTACGCCAGATCCGCGTCATCGTCCTCGTCCGTCCCGAACGCGTCACCGCCAGAACCGGCCACCGTGCGGACATACATGCCCTCTAGTTTCCGCGCTGCACACGCACATTCCGGGCACATCCGCCGCGTGTCGCGCAACTTACCCGCCCAGCGTCCCCCGCGCCCCGGGCAACGACGGCCCGTCTCGCGATCCGAGATACATGACATGACATAGGGCAAAAGCGCGCCCCCCAAACCACGTAAAACGGGCGGGAATCGGTACCGCTCATGCCCTAAGACATATAGTGACCAGTCGCACACATCGAGTAACGGTCGATTACCGGCGCGGGCTGGC
>DATMKQ010000130.1:0-6853 GCA_035571275.1 Trebonia sp. | reverse complement strand
GGTGGCCACGTCTGTCTATCTCCTGCGTACGGGTATGGCGCGCCTGCCGGTTACAGAACGAGCAGTTCCCGGGTGGTAGTGGTGAGAAGCTCCTGCGGTGCCGCCGTCCCCGCCGCGGCGCGCACCACCAGGGTGTCCTCGATCCTGACGCCGCCGCGCCCCGGCAGGTAGATACCCGGCTCGACGGTGATGGGGACCCGGTCCCCGAGTGTACCCGTCCGGCCGTATCCCATGATCGGTGCCTCATGGACTTCCAGCCCCACGCCATGGCCGAGACCGTGGGTGAACTTGTCGCCGTAACCGGCCTGGCTGATCAGCCCGCGGGCGGCGCCGTCCACCTGGGCGACGTCCGCGCCGGGCACGGCCGCGTCGATGCCGGCCCGCTGGGCCGCGGCCACCAGATCATAGATCTCGCGCTGCCAGGCGGCGGGCTGCCCCAGGGCGACGGTGCGGGTCATATCCGCGTGGTAGCCGGCGTACCGGGCACCGCAGTCGACGGTGACCAGGTCGCCGGGTTCCAGCGGCCGGCCGGACGGCGCGTGGTGCGGGATGGCGCCGTTCGGGCCGCTGGCCACGATGGTCTCGAACGCGGGCCGGTCTGCCCCGAGCTGGGTCATGCGGTAATCCAGGAGAGACGCGAGCGCACGTTCGGACAAACCTGGACGGATCTGTGGCAGGACATCAGCGAGGGCTTGCGAGCTGATCCGGCAGGCGGCGGCGAGCAGCTCGAGCTCGGACGGATCCTTAACCATCCGTAGTTCCTCGATTTTTCTTCCGAACGGAACCGTGCTGACTCCCTCAGCCTTTGCCGCGAGCGCGGCGTGCCGCTCGACCGTCATCTCGTGCGCCTCGAACGCCAGCTTCGCCACGCCCCGCCGGACCGCCTCGGCGGCGAGCCTGCCCTCGATGAAGCGCTCGCTGATCAGCTCGAGGTCCGGGGCGTCGCGCTCGGCCGCGAGCGTGTACCTGGAATCGGTGGCGAGCACCCCCTCGCCGTCGGCGGGCAGCAGCAGCGCGGCGTTTGAGCTGGCCAGGCCGGTCAGATAACGGACATTCGGCCCGAGGGTAATGAGCACGGCGTCCGCGTCGAGTTCTTTGACCATGTCTTGCGCGCGGTGCCTGCGTGCCTGGTGAATTTCCGGCATGTCCTGAGAGTACGCCTCACCGTTATACGATTCCGTCTTGGGACAAGAGAGGCGAGGATGGCTGAACTACCCCCGGAAATCGACACCTCACGGCCGCATACGGCGAGGATGTACGACTATTTCCTCGGCGGCAAGAACCATTTCGCCGCCGACCGCGAAGTGGCGGAAAAGCTCCTGGTCAGCGTCCCGCCTGTGCGCACAGGCGCGCGGGAGAACCGCGCGTTCCTCGGCCGCGCGGTTCGGTTCCTGACGGCCGAAGCCGGCGTCCGGCAGTTCCTGGACATCGGGACCGGCCTGCCGACGACCGAGAACGTGCACGAGGTCGCGCAGCGGGTCGCGCCAACGTCTCGCGTCGTGTACGTCGATAACGACCCGCTCGTGCTCGCGCACGCGCGGGCGCTGCTGACTTCCTCGGCTGAGGGGCGCACCGCCTTCATCCAGGCCGACCTGCGCGACCCCGCCGCGATCCTTGACGATCCGGTGACCCGCGAGGTGCTGGATTTCAGCCAGCCGATCGCGCTGATGCTCGTGGCCGTGCTGCACTTCATGCCGGACGAGTTCAACCCGGCGGTGAGCGTGGCGACCCTCGTCGACGCCCTCCCCGCCGGCAGCTATGTGGTCGCCTCGCATGTGTCGGGAGAGCATTTCGACCCGGCCGGCGCGTCAGAAGGAGAGCGCACCTATCAGGGGGCCGGCATGCCGATGCAGCTACGCGAGTCCAGCGAGTTCGCCAAGCTCGCGTTCGGCGACCTGGAACTAGTGCCGCCCGGCGTCGTGCTCGTGTCGGAATGGCGCCCTACGGGCGCGTCCCCCCGCCCAACCCCCGCCGAGGTGAACTTCTACGGCGGCGTCGCCCGCAAACGCTGATCGCAAGCGGACTTCAGCCGGATGAATGTCGCTTTCGGCTGGCTATAGGCAGCTGCGTGGGCCACTCATCTGGCGAATCTCAGGCGGTTAGGGTCGATACGCGGGCGATGTCCGCTAGGCGGGTCTCGTGGGTCGGGGCTAGCGGGGTTACGTTGAGCGTTGTGACGCCTGCTTCGGTGAAGGCTTCCAGGCGCTCGGCTACATAGCCGTCCGGGCCGATCAAGGAGGTCTTCTCGACCAGCTCGGCCGGGACCAGCGCCGCCGCTTCGTCCTTGCGGCCGGCCAGGTAGGCGTCCTGGATCCGGGTGGCGGCGTTCTCGTAGCCGAACCGGCAGGCCAGGTCGAAATAGAAGTTCCGGCCGCGGGCGCCCATGCCGCCGATGTACAGCGCGAAAAACGGGCGGACGAGATCGCGCAGCTGCGCCGCGTCCTCGCCGATCGCCAGCGGCGCCTCCGCGATCACGTCGAGCGGGCCGAGGGAGGGGTCGCGCTTGGCCAGCCCCTCGGCGAGCGGGGCGTCCCACGCGATCGCCGCCTTCTCAGGGAAGAAGAAGATGGGCTCCCAGCCCTCGGCGAGTTCGGCGGCCATGGCGACGTTCTTCGGGCCAAGCGCGGCGACGACGATCGGGATGCGCTCGCGCTCTGGGTGGTTGATCAGCTTCAGCGGCTTGCCGAGCTCGGAACCTTCAAGCGGCAGGCGGTAGTAGCGGCCCTTGTAGTCAAGCCGCTCGCGGCGCCACACCATCCGGCAGATCTCGATCAGCTCCCTGGTCCTGCCGACCGGGGCGTCGTACCGCACGCCGTGCCAGCCCTCGATCACCTGCGGGCCCGACGTGCCGAGGCCGAGCGTGAACCGGCCGCCGGATACGTGGTCCAGGCCGGCCGCGGTCATCGCGGTGAGCGCCGGGGTGCGGGAGTAGATCGGCAGGATGCCTGAGGCGATCTCCAGCCGCGTCGTGCGGGCGGCGATGAAGCCAAGCTGGCTCACCGCGTCGAACGAGTACGCCTCGGGCACGAAGATGATCTCGAGGCCGGCTCGCTCGAAGTCGGCGAGTTCGGTCACCGCCTGGCTGAAACCGCCCGCGTAGCCGAGCGTCATCCCTACCCGCATGCTGAGATGTTAGCCGGGGGACGATGCTCTGTTGCCCGGGGGGGACGATGCTCTGTTGCCTGGGGGGACTATCCCCCCCAAACCCCCCCTGCGCATGGGGGGGCTCCTCGCCCCCCCATTTCCCCCCTCGGGCATTCTTTTGCACGTGGTTAGTACCGGTGACCTGATGTCCATCACGGCGGCCGACCTCCAGGTGCGGCGCGTCGGTGAGCCAGCCATCCACTCCCCCATGGCCCGGCTGCTGCAAGGCCGGGCGAGCTCGCCGCACTACGTGCACGAATCCGACCGGGTGCTGCTCGACGACACCGTGAAGACGGCCGTCGGGCGCCGGTGCGACGCCATCGACCTGCCTTCCCTGGAGCCCGGCGGTCCGCGCCAGCGCATCTTCTTCGACCCGGCTCGCACCCGGGCGGGCATAGTGACGTGCGGCGGCCTGTGTCCTGGCCTGAACAACGTGATCCGCGGCGTGGTCCTCGAACTGGCGGACAACTATGGCGTCACCGACGTCTTCGGCTTCAGGGACGGTTTCCGCGGCCTAGTCGGCGGCGCGGAACCGCTGCGCCTCAGCCGTGACATTGTCGCCGACATCCACAACAGGGGCGGCACCATCCTCGGCACGTCCCGCGGCAACCAAGACACGGATGAGATGGTCACGACCCTGGCCCGGCTGGGCGTGTCGACGCTCTTCGTCGTCGGTGGGGACGGCACCCTACGCGGCGCGCAGCGTATCGCTGATGTCGCGGACGCCCGCGGCATCAAGATGTCGGTGATCGGCGTGCCGAAGACGATCGACAACGACATCCCGTACCTCGACCAGAGCTTCGGCTTCCAGACCGCGTTCACGCGCGCCACCGACTCGATCAAGGGCGCCCACACCGAGGCCAGCTCGACACCGAACGGGGTCGGCCTGGTCAAACTGATGGGCAGGCATTCCGGGTTCATCGCCTGCTACGCGGCGCTGGCCAGCCATGACGTCGACTTCGTGCTGATTCCCGAGGTACCGTTCCTGCTGGACGGCGAGTCGGGGTTCCTCGCGTGCCTGCGGCGGCGGGTCGAGCGGCAGGGACACGCGGTCGTGGTCGTCGCCGAGGGGGCGGGACAGGACCTGTTCGCGTATGACGGCGCCGTCGACGCGTCAGGGAACGCGCGGCTGGCCGACATCGGGCTACTCCTGCGCGAGCGGATCATCGCGGACTTCGCCGCGGCGGAAACCGAGCTCAGCCTGCGCTACGTCGACCCTGGATACGTCATCCGCAGCGTGGCCGCCAACGGGTGGGACGCGGTGTACTGCCTGCGGCTGGCGCAGGCGGCGGTGCACGCCGCGATGGCCGGGCGGACCGCGATGGTCGTCGGCCGCTGGCACGGGCGGTTCGTGCACCTGCCGATCGCGCTCGCCACCGGCGGCAGGAACTTGGTCGACCCGAACGGCGACCTGTGGATGTCGGTCCTGGAATCGACCAGCCAGCCGGCACGCTTCTCCTGACGCCGTCGGGTCCGGTTTTCGGCGGTCAGAGGCCGGTTTCCAAAGAGCGTGGATCACTTTCCATGCCCTGGGCTGGAAAACGATCCTCGCTAATCGAATTCCGGCGAACTACACCCGTCCATGGCAGTAAGCACCTCTTGGACGATCTCCTCGGGCTGGCGACCGTCGGTCTCGACGGTGAGGGTGGCGACCGAGGCGTAGAGCGCCTGACGCTGCGCGTACAGCGACCGGACGTCGGGGCGGGCCAGCATCGGGCGGCCCTTGTCGCCGCCAACCCGGGACATCGCCTCGGCGAAGCCGACCCGCAGGTAGACCACGGGTACAGCGGAGAGCAAAGACCGGGTCACCGGGTGCGAGGCGGCGCCGCCGCCGAGGGCGAGCACCGTATCGGGGCCGGCCAGTAGGCCGGCGATGGCGGCGTGCTCCAGGTCGCGGAACGCGGGTTCGCCGTCTTCGGCGAAGATGCGCGGGATCGGCCGGCCAGCCTGCTCTTCGATCACGTGGTCGCTGTCGGCGAACGGCAGGCCGAGCTTGGCCGCCATGAGGCGGCCTACGGTCGTCTTGCCCGCGCCCATGAACCCGACGACGACGATCATCAGCTCTCCAGGAGCGTGCCGACCGCGCGCAGGGCCAGGACGTAGGACTGGAAGCCGAAGCCGGCGATGATCCCGTCCGCGACCGGCGTGATCACCGACTCATGGCGGAAACCCTCACGCGCCGCGATGTTGGAGATGTGCACCTCCACCAGCGGCGCTGTGCGCATCTTCAGCGCGTCCATCAGCGCGTAGGAGTAGTGCGTGAGCGCGCCGGCGTTGAGCACGATCGGCAGCCGCTCGTCGCACGCCTGGTGCACCCAGGTGATCAGTTCGCCTTCGTACTCACTCTGCCTGACCTCGACCTCCAGGCCGAGTTCCTTTCCCGCCGACTCGCAGAGCGCGACCAGGTCCGCGTGCGTCGCCGTGCCGTACACGGCCGGCTCACGCTTGCCGAGCCTGCCCAGGTTAGGCCCGTTGAGGACGAGCACCCGGCGGGCCGCGGGCCCGGTCACTTGGACACCGCGTCGAAGGCGTCGGCCAGCAGCGGTTCCGGCGGGTCGTCGAGGATGATGGGGTTGCCCACGCCGTCCAGGATTACCATGCGCAGCCGGTCGCCGCGCGTCTTCTTGTCCAGGCTCATCACCTCCCGCAGTTCCGGCCAGGCGGCGTGCGGGTAACAGTCCGGCAGCCCGACGGCGGACAGCAGCTCGCGGTGCAGGGCCACGTCGGCTGGCGACAGGTGCCCGGCCCGCATGCCCACCTCGGCGGCGAACACCATGCCGATCGCGACGGCATCACCGTGCCGGAACTGGTAGTTCTCCAGGCGCTCGATCGCGTGACCGAGGGTATGCCCGTAGTTGAGCATTTCCCGCGGTCCCGCCTCGCGCAGGTCGGACGACACCACGGCGGCTTTCACCCTGATGGCGCGCTCGACGAGCTCGCGAGCGTGCGCCCCGTACGGTTCCCCCGCCCCGGCCGGGTCGGATTCGACTAGCCGCAGGATCGCGCCGTCGGCGATGAACCCCGCCTTGATCACCTCGGCCAGTCCCGCCACGTAGTCCGGGCGCGGCAGCGTCACCAGCGTGGCCAGGTCGGCCAGCACGCCGGCCGGCGGGTGGAACGCACCGACGAGGTTCTTGCCCGCGGGTATGTCGATCGCGGTCTTGCCGCCGACGGCCGCGTCGACCATGCCGAGCAAGGTGGTCGGGACGAGCACGACCTCGACCCCGCGTAGCCAGGTGGCGGCCACGAAACCGGTCAGGTCGGTCGCCGCGCCGCCGCCGATGCCAACCACGCAGTCGGACCTGGTCACCTTGGACTCCGCCAGCCACGACCACAATCCCGCGGCCACCGCGACGTTCTTGGCGGCCTCACCGTCGGGGATCTCTGTCGCGTAGACCTGGAAACCCGCCTCGGCTAGCGCCCGGCAGGCCGGGCGGGCGATCGCGCCGAGACTGGCCGCGTGGATCACCGCGACGGTGCGCGCGCGCTCGCCGACGAGTTCGGGCAGCGAGCCGAGTACGCCGGTACCGACAAGCACGTCATACGGCCGGTCGCCGCCCACCGGGATGCGCGTCACGTCCACGGGTGCCTGCCGGGGTGGGGAGGGCCGGGTGTATTCAGCGGGCTGGGGGTGCGGGTCATGAGCGCAGCCGCTTGGCGAGGCCGGCGGCCACCTCTTCCGGCGCCATGTCGTCGGTCGGAACGGTCA
>DATMKQ010000129.1:0-41410 GCA_035571275.1 Trebonia sp. | reverse complement strand
GGGCGGCGCGCTCATGTTCCCGGCCGCGATCGCGATCGTGGTGCAGACCTTCGACCTGCGCTCCCGCGGCCGGGCGCTGGCCCTGTTCTTCGGCATCGCCGGGGGGCTGACCGCTATCGGCCCGATCGCGGGCGGGTACCTGATCGAGTGGACCTGGAGGGCGATCTTCTGGATCAACATCCCGGTCGCGGTGATCGCGCTCATCCTGATCGCGCTCAGCAAGCCGCCCAACGAGCGCCATCCCGCGCCGATCGACTACCGCGGCCTGGCGCTGATCGTCGGCGGGGTCGGGCTGAGCGTGTTCGGTTTCCAGCAGTCGGCCCTGTGGGGCTGGGGCAACGCGGCCATCTGGGCGAGCATCGTCGTCGGGGTGGTGCTGCTGGCCGTGTTCGTCGCGGTCGAGCGCCGGACGCAGTCGCCGCTGATGAACGTCCGGATCTTCCGCAACCAGGCGTTCTTCGTAGAGAACATCATCTTGTTCATCGCCATGATGGCGTTCATCCCGGTGTTCTTCTTCGCCAGCATCTACGGGCAGATCGCGCTGGCGGAGAAGGCCACCACGGCGAGCCTGCTCATCTTGTACTTCTTCCTTGGCTTCGTGGTGTGCGCGCAGATCGGCGGCCGGATGCTGGACCGGGGCGGGGCTAAACGGCCGGTCGTGCTCGGCAGCGCGCTGGCGGCGGTCGGGTTCTTCCTGTGGGCGGGGCACGTGACCAACCTGACCGCGGGCGCTCAGACCATCTGGATCATCATGGCCGGGGCGGGGATGGGGCTGATGCTCGGCCAGGCCAACACCGACGCGATCAACCGGGCCTCCAGGTTCTCCTACGGCGAGGCCACCGGCATCACCCAGACCGTCCGCAACTACGGCGCCAGCCTCGGTTTCGCGATCCTGGGCACGATCTTGATCTCGGACTTCAGGTCCAAGGTTTCCTCCTCGCTGGTCAGCCAGGGCGTGCCCGGCCCGCAGGCGGCGGCGCAGGCGGCCAAGATCGCCAACTTGCAGGCGGGCAGCAGCGGGAACACCAGCGTGATCCCCACGTTCATCCGCGCCGACTTCGCCGGGGCGACGCGAGACGTGCTGTACGGCATGGCGATCATCATGGCGGTGGCGACCCTCGTGGGGCTTCGGGGCCTGCGGCGCGGCGTCCAGCAGGACCTCGGGCACGTCGCGGCGGACGCGCCCAGCCGGGCAGCCGACGCAGCCGACGCAACCGACGCGGCCGACGCGGCCGAGCCTGGGGGCTAGCGCGGCGGACCGCTCCCGCGGACCGTCGGGAGCGATGACGAGCGTGGCCGGTATCGGGTCGGCCTCATCGGGCATCGGCCGGTCCGGTCAGCTCGTAGACAAACACTTGCCTGCCGATGCGCACGCTCCAGCCGGGCGGCAGCGGGACCGGCTCGGCGCCGACGCGCGTCCACTTGTCCGCCCCCGGCGCCCCGATGTAGGTCCCGTGCGCCGACGCGTCGCGGATCAGCACCGTGCCGTTTTCGAGGGAAACGTACGCGTGGACGCGCGAGACCAGGTTCTCCGGGTCCTTCAGCAGCACCGGCGTCGCGTCGCCGCGCTGGACCATGGGATCGTTCCCCGGTTCCCGTCCGAGGACGTAGTCGCGATCAAGGAAGATGACCGGGCCACCCTCCGACCTGAGCGCGCCGAGCGGCACCCTCGCCGCCACCGTCGGCCGGATCACCGGGGGCTGTTCGCGCTGGTCAGGAACCGAGCGCTCCACCACCGTCTCGGCGAGCTGTGGAGTCTGGGCGGGGACGCTGGGCTGCTGAGGCGGCGTGTCCACCGGGGCGCTGGCTTGCTGGGGTGTCTGCTGGGGTGTTTCGGCCCGCGGCGCCGGCGGCCACTCGGCCGCCACCCGCGTCAGGACGAAGCCCTGCCCGGGGACAACGCCGTCCCGCAGATCGGAAAGCGGATCCGGCCGGACCGCCTGGTCCGCCGCTGAACCGATCGCCAGCCACTCGAACGTGCCGGGGATGATCTGGTCCACCCAGGTCAGCGCCTGCTCGCCGGATACCTGGTGGGTCGACCCGCCTTCGGCGAACGTGCAGGTGACCGCGCCGCGAAGGAACGTGACGACGCCGTCGGACGCCGGGGTCACTATCCCGAACGCGGTCACGTCGGAGGACATGTGCCCGATGACCCAGCCGGCCAGCCGGACCGCGATCGCGGTCGCCGGCGCCTGGCGGTCCGACGCGACGGCGGCCGCGAGGTCGATGAGTTCCCTGGCGGTCTCATCGGTCGCGACGGGATCGCCCCGCGGGATCAGCAGGACCGTGTCGCCGAACCGGCCGATGAGACCGGTGCCGGGCTCAATGCCTATGCGCGTCGTCATAGCGCCATTGTGGCCGGAAAATCCCTGGCCCGCAGCCCGCATAGGCCCGACCGCGGGCAATTCGACCCGCTCCCATCCCGAGGATCCGCTTTCCGCTGAGCTGTCTATGTTGTCCGAACGAATGGTGGCTTTGCCCATAGCTCGCGCAGCCTGCGGGCGGCGAGCTTGGGCCGGCGGTCACGGGTGAACACGCCCTTGAAGTTGACCGATTCTGGCCGGTGGTCGGCCTGCGCGGTCGCGAAGTCGGCGAACGCCCAGACGTGGGTGCCCGCGACGAAGTCCCGCCCGGCGGCCACGCGCAGGAGCCGTTCGATGAGTTCGGCTTGATATTCCTCCGTCCACATGGCAGGCGGGTCGGCGTGAGTGCCGGGAATGGCGTCCGCGCCGAACTCGGTCAGCACGACGGGCTTGCGGTAGCGCTCGTGCACGCGGTCGAGCGTGTCAGCGAGCACGGACTCCGCGACGTCAAGCTGGCCCGGATGCCGGTACCACCCGGGATAGCTGTTGAGAAAGACGATGTCGGCGGCCTCGACTCCCGGTGCGTCAGGCAGGTCGGTCGCGTAACTGACCGGGCGGGACCCGTCGAGCGCGCGCGCCGCGTCACACAACTCGCGCAACGCGCCGGCCGCCAGCGGATGATTCATCCGGGGTTCGTTGGCGACGGACCAGCCGATGACGCAGGCTCGATTGCGGTCACGGGCGATCATCTCGGCAACGAAGCGGAGCGAGAGCTCCTGTCGCCGCCCGAAATCCTCGTCCGCGAAGTACAGGGCGACCGCCGGCGTTTCCGCGATGACCATCAGCCCGAGCTGGTCCGCGACGTCGAGCGTCTCCTCGTCGCAGGGGTAGTGCGCGGTGCGGAATGAGTTCGCGCCGACCTCGCGCATGAGGTGCAGGTCGCGCGCCGCGAGCGCCGGATGGGTGCCGCGACCGAAGACAGCGAAATCCTCGTGCCGCCCGAACCCTCGCAGGTGCACGGGCGCGCCGTTGAGCAGCAGCTCGTCACCGGCGACCTCGACCGTCCGGATCCCGCAGCGCAGCGTGTACCGGTCGACGAGCGCGCCGCCGCGGCGCAATTCCACCGCGAGCAGGTGCAGCCGGGGGGTCTGCGGAGACCACAGGCCCGTGCTGTCGACGTGGTGCGCTGCCCCTATCGGCTCGCCGTCCAGGGTCAGCGTGATCTCACCGCCGCCGGCCTCGGCGACGACGCGGAACTCGGCTCCGTCGCCGTCTCGCACCGTGTCCACCCGCAGGTCCCTGATGCCGTCCGGAGGTGTGATGACGAGCTCGGGCCGCCGGTGAATGCCGGCGAACGGGAAGAAGTCGAACGGTACGTCGGGGTGAAAGGCGCGGCCATGGCTGTGCTCGGGCGGGACCAGGCCCGGCGGCACCCGATCGCGCCCGAGCCGACCGTCGACACGGACGATGAGTACGTTCTCGCCATCGGCGAGCGCATCGCCGCACGGCAATGCGAACGGAAGGTGGCCCCCCTCGTGGCCGCCAAGCCACGTGCCGTTCAGCCACACCTCCGCCGCGTAACTGACAGACCCGAACCTGATGGCCGCCTCCCGTCCGGCCAGCCGCGGCGCCTCGAAGCGCCGCTCGTACCAGGCGGGACCGAACTCGTCCCTGGCGCCCGGCAGTTGATCGTTCCAGGAGCCGGGAACCCCGATCGGGACCCCGTCCTCGATGCCGGCGCGGGAGTCCCGATCGTCGAACCGGAACATCCACAGCCCGGAAAGGTCGACCGCGGTCCGGCACGTGTTGGTCTGAGGCCGCAGCCCTGCTGTCGGCTGCGGCCCCGCATCGGCGAGGCTCATGTGGTTAGCCTCGCACGTGCCTTAGGTGAACCGGAAATAGTTCACGTTGACGAAGTTCCCTCCGGTGCTCGTGGTGAAGGTCACGTCAAGGGTTTGCGTATCGGCGGGGCAACCGCGCAGGCGCATTAGGCTGGTTCGTTGTGTGCGCCTTCCCCCAGCTCGTCGCGACCGATCTCGATGGGACGATCATCCGCGGCGACGGAACGATCTCGGAGCGGACCGTGGCGGCGTTCGCCCGCGTCGAAGCCGCGGGCGCGCGGTTCGTGCTCGTCACCGGGCGGCCGCCGCGGGTGATGGCGGGAATCGCGGCGGCTTTCGGGCACCGGGGCACCGCGATCTGCTCGAACGGGGCGCTGACCTACGACATGCGCGCGGACGCGGTGATCGCGGGCCGGCTCATCGCGCCGGGCGACCTCGCCGCCGCGGCGCGGGCGATGCGCGCGGCGGTTCCAGGCATCGGCATCGCGGTCGAATATCCGGACGGGCACGCCGCCGACGACGTCTTCGAGGCGATCTCGTTCGACGCCGACATCTCGATCCCGCGGCCAGGCGACGAGGCGCTGTTCAGCCGGCCCGCCGCCAAGCTGCTCGGCCGGCATCTCGGGTACAACCCCGATGAGTTGCTGGCCCTGGCCGCACCGGCGCTGGACGGCCTGGTCAGCGCCTCGCACTCGAACGGCAAGGGCCTCATCGAGGCCGCTCCGGTCGGCGTCAGCAAGGCCACGGCGGTCGCCGAACTCGCCGCGCGGTACGGGGCGGGTCCTGAGTCGGTCCTCGCGTTCGGCGACATGCCCAACGACCTGCCGCTAATGTCCTGGGCCGGGGTCTCCTGCGCGGTCGCCAACGCCCACCCGGACGTGCTCGCCGCCGCCACGCGCGTCATCGGCAGCAACGACGCCGACGGCGTGGCCCGGTACCTGGAGGAGATCTACCCCTAGCGGCACCATCAAGTGGCAACGAGACGTATTAAGTTCGATCTCTCGCGCTATCACGCGATTTTTGTTTACATCTGTGTCACAGGGAGCAATGAGGCAATCTGTAAGGAAATCAGAATAAATAACCACCACATAATGACTTGTGCCGTGTTAGGTTGCTGGAGTTGACAAAGCTATACGTGTCAGTCATTGAACGCTCGGGGGGGCTCGGCAGCGGCCGCGATGAGGCGTTGGCAAGGTTGGATGGTTCGTTTCCTCGTCACGCAACGAGCAGACGCGCGTCCGTTTCCCCTCTCGCTGGTTTCGTGTGAGGCGTTATGGCGGTAATGCGGCGGCGTCGTGTCCGGTCACGGCCCATCCGGTTCTTCCTCATCGGCATGTTCGCCGTGCCCCTGGTCTCGGTGGTAGGGCTATGGGCCTTCCTGACCAGCATCACGGTTACCAATGCCGTCAATGATCACAACTTCAACTCCACCTCACGGGCCATCACCAGCAAGGGCGCACTGCTCTCGCTGGGACTGATGCAAGAGCGGGCACAGACTTACCTCTGGCTGATCACGGACCGGAAGACAGCCAAGAATTCCCTGCTCGAGGCGCGGACCCTGGTAAGTGAGTCGCTCGCCGGCGCGCAGACCTCGCTCAACGCCGGAGGCCTCCCGCTCACCCCCCAGGCGCGGTCCGCGTTGCTTTCCTGGTTCTCGGGCCTGGAACACCTCGGCGCGATCCGCGCCGAGGTCGACTCAGGGGCGATCGACCCCTCGGCCGCGTTCCAGGCGTACACCGGCCTCATCGACGGCGAGTTCCATTACTACTACTCGGCGATCCAGGACACCGGCGGCACGCTGGCCCAGCCGTCGATCGGCTCCGCGGACGCGGCGTACGCGGACGAGATGGCCAACCGGGAGGCGGTCCTCGCCGACGGCGCGCTGGCCGACCACGGAACGTTCAGCCCCGCCGCCCAGCAGGCGTTCACCGGTGCCGCGGCGAGCCGGCAACTGCTCATGAACGACGTCGTCACCTTGCTGCCGACGAACATGAGCGCCCCCTACGTGCGCATCGAGAACTCCCCGCAATACCGGCAATTCCAGGCCATGGAGCAGCAGATCGTATCGAGCGTCGGCAGCGGCGGCCCGATTGCCGTGAACGCGAGCGCGTGGCAGTCGGCCTCGCAGGCGTATCTGGGCGCGATGATCACGGCCGAGCTCAACAGCGGAGGGCAACTCGCGACCGCGGCCGCGTCGCTCAGCGACACGTCGACGACCGAGGCTGTGCTCGCGGGAAGCATCGGGCTGGCCGCCGTTGTCGCCTCGGTCTTCCTGATGGCCTGGTTCGGCCGCAAGCTCACCAGGGACCTGAGAAGCCTGGACGGCAGCGTCCGCGACATGGCCGACGAACGGCTGCCGCGGGTCGTGGAACGACTCAGGCGTGGCGACGACGTGGACGTGCTCGAGGAGTCCCCACCGCCAGCCACCAGCGGCGTTCGGGAGATCTCCCAGATCGCCGTGTCGTTCGCGACCGTGCAGGAGGCGGCCGTCGCCGCCGCCGTGGAGCAGGCGCGATTGCGCAAGGGGGTCAGCCAGGTCTTCCTGAACATCTCCATGCGCAATCAGTCCCTGCTGCACCGGCAGGTGAGCATGCTGGACTCGATGGAGCGACGGGCCAGCGACCCGGGAGCGCTCGCCGACCTCTTCGCCCTTGACCACCTCACGACCCGCATGCGCAGGCACGCCGAGGGCCTGATCATCTTGTCGGGATCCACCCCGGCCCGCGGCTGGCGTAATCCGGTCCCGATCGTCGACGTGCTGCGCGCCGCGGTCGGCGAGGTCGAGGAGTATGTCCGCGTCGACGTGGTCAGCGAATCACCCGACCTGGTCGCGGGGATCGCGGTTAACGACCTCATCCATCTGTTCGCTGAGCTTATCGAGAACGCCACGGTCTTCTCCCCGCCCAATACCCGGATCGAGGTCCGGGCGGACCGCGTGGGCGCCGGCCTGGTGGCGGAGATCGAAGACCGCGGGCTCGGCCTGACCGAGGAAGAACTCGCCGACATCAACAGCCGCCTGGCCAGCCCGGCAGAGTTCGACCTCGCGAACAGCGAACAGCTCGGGCTGTTCGTCGTCAGCAGGCTGGCGGTCCGGCACTCGATCACGGTCACCCTGCGCCGGTCGGCGTACGGAGGCACGACGGCGATCCTGTTGCTGCCGTTCGGCGTGATCGTGCGGGCCGAAGAGGCCTACTCCGCCGACTCGCCAGAGGACCGGCAGGCCGTCGTCGCCAGCGGCGCCGTAACCGTCGGCACCGGGCCGTGGCCGCGGGACGCGACGCTCCCGGTGCCCGCGCTGTCCGGACCGGGCGGACGACACCATCGGCTGCACGCGGTCGTGGAGGGGCGGCTCGCGGATAACGGCGCGGGCCGTACCGAGGCGCGCCCGGACAATGGCGCTGCCGCGGCGCCACCCATGTCCGTCTCGCCACCCGTGCCTGCGTCGCCAGGGGTGCCTGCCTCGCCTGGGGTGCCTGCCTCGCCGGGGGTGCCTGCCTCGCCGCCCGCGGTCGCCCCGCCACCCGCGGCCGCGCCCACGCCCTGGGGCGCGGACGCTATGAGCCCGTGGCCTGACGCGTTCCGGCCCAGGGCGCCGCGGCGCGACGTGCCGCCGGACGCCGGTCCCGGCGAACCACTCCCGCCTCCCCGGTCCACCGCGCTGGAACCCGAGGCAACCGGCTCCGCGTCATCCGGCACCCACCTCGGCATGCCCGTCAGGGTTCCGCAGACCAGCCTCGCTCCGCAGTTGCGGGCACGCCGCGACGCCGACTCGCAGCCGGCGGCGCGCGAGGCGACTGCCCCCGTCCAGCGGTCGCCGGAGGCGACACGCGACATGTTGATCTCGATGCAAGAAGGGTGGGAACGTGGGCGCCTCGACGACCTCGATGACCTCGATGACCTCGATGTCCTCGACGAAGCCGGGGGTGCCCCGGACAAGTTAACTGGCGGCTGACATCAGGAGGGGACATATGCCGCTAACGGACACGACCGGACAGCTGAGCTGGCTGCTCGACAACCTCGTCAACAAGGTGGAGCACATCAAGCAGGCACTCATCCTGTCCAGGGACGGTCTTGTAGTAGCCGCGTCGCAGGGACTAGCGAGAGAGGACGGCGAGCACCTTTCGGCTCTCGCCGCCGGAGTGCAGAGCCTGGCCAGGGGGGCCGGACAGCACTTTCATGGCGGCGAGGTACGGCAGACCATCGTCGAGATGGAGTTCGCCTTCCTATTCGTCAGTGCGGCCGGCAAAGGGACGTGCCTGGCGGTGCTTACCTCCGGCGAGCCGAACGTCGGCCTCGTCGCCTACGAGATGGCCATGCTGGTGCGGCGGATGGGTAAGTACCTCGGCTCGGAGTCGCGGTACCCCGACCATGAGGCAGCCGTGGAATGAACCCACGCGACGGCGACGCGAACCGCTGGCTCGACCGGGAGGCCGGGCCGGTGGTCCGCCCGTATGCCGTCACCAAGGGCCGAACGGCGCCAAGCGGCGGGGCATGGTTCGGCTTGATCGACATCGTGGTCGGCACCGGCGAACGGGCGTCTCCGGGCTTCCGGCCGGGCCCCGAGCACCGGCGGATTCTGCGCCTGTGCCAGCGCCCTATCCCGGTCGTCGACCTGACCTCAGAGATTGACCTACCCATAGGAGTGGTGCGCGTGCTGCTCGGCGACCTGACGGAGGCGGGGATGGTCCGGGTCATCCCCGGGCAGCAAGAGGCGGAACCTGATCAGCGCCTATTGAGGATGGTGCTCGATGGTCTTGAATCACTCTGACGAGGGGGGCGTGTCGTCGACCGCCAAGATCCTCATCGCCGGAGGCTTCGGGGTGGGGAAGACCACGCTGGTCGGCGCCATCAGCGAGATCAGGCCGCTGCGGACCGAGGAGCCGCTGAGCGATCGCAGCGTCGGCGTCGACAACACCCAGGGCGTCAAGGCCAAGACCACGACGACGGTGGCGATGGATTTCGGCCGGATAAGCTTCCCGTCGAGGCTGGTGCTGTACTTGTTCGGCACGCCGGGCCAGGAACGGTTCTGGTTCATGTGGGACGATCTGGCCATCGGCGCGGTCGGCGCCGTGGTGATGGCCGACACGAGGCGGATCGCCGACTGCTTCGCCTCGATCGACTACTTCGAGCGGAACGGGACGCCGTTCATCATCGCCGTCAACTGCTTCGACGGCGCCCCGCGGTTCGAGCCCCATGACATCAGGATCGCCTTGACGCTGCCCCCTGAGGTGCCCGTCGTGCTGTGTGACGCGAGGGAACGAGACTCGGTGAAGCACGTCCTCGTCAGCCTGGTCAGGCACGTCATGCAGGCGCGCTTGATCGCCTAACCGCGCCACCCGGCCCCGCCGAACCAGATGAATGGGACATTCATCTGGTTATAGCCAGCTGTGTGGGCCATTCATCTGGCTGAAGCGGGCGCTGAAGCGGAGCGCGGGCGGCGCGGGGGCGCGGGCGGCGCGGGGGCGCGGGCGAGCGGCAGAGGATGGTGTGGCTGGCGGGGTGCCATAAAGCGTAAAACGATCTTCTCCCATCGCTGCACTTCTAATTGGCATGATTCGCTGGCCGGCTACGTATTCTTGGCGACCATCAGTAAATGCGCCCAGTCACAGGAGCCGCGATGTCAGCACTAGACGAGCTATGGGAATGGATTCGGAGTCCGCTCGAGGAACTCGAAAAGAACTTCACGGAAGAGCCGGACAAATCATGGGAAACCCGGCGCGGCGAGTTCCTCAAGCAGTTGGGGGTGCAGGAACCAGGCCAGCACCCGGTGACCGAGCAGATGTTCAAGCAACTCGACGAGATGAGCGACGACGAGCGCAAGAGCCAAGTGAGCTCGAAGCAATTCGAAACTACCGCCTACGGGTTCGCCCAGCGGCATGCCGCCAGTCAGGAGGCCGGCCAAGGCACGACCCGGGCGGCCGCCGCCAGCGGGCCCGGCTACGACGAACAGGCCTGGCAAAACTACCTCAGCACCAACGCCACCCAATGGAACGGAACCGAGGAAACCTGGAACCAATTCACACAATGGTTCCTCTACTACGCCGAAGAACACGGCGTCACCACCCCCGCCACCGCACTCATCGACTACCTCAACCCACTCCCCGCCAACCAGCGCATCACCGAACTCACCCGCTACGGCGTAACCATCACCCCGCCACAGACGCCGGCCGCTCCGCAAACCGGCCAGCCCGGACAGCAGGAGGCGAGCGCCGAAGCCGACCAGAATGTCGCGAACATCATGGACGACCTGCTCGCCACGAATCCAGAGTTCGCCGCCATACCCGAGGAGCGTCGCATAGAAATCATGAACGAAGCACTCAGCAGACTGCAAGGCACCGGAAATTAGCGATAGGAACCATATCATGACGGAAAGTGCAGCAGAGCGCACCGGCGAGAAAGCGCAATCCAAAGAAGAGCAGGTAAATCCCGTTGGCTCGACGAGCGGGACCGCTGCTGGCAGCGAACAAAACGAGCAGGCGTTCCTTCAGGTACTTATGCAACGTTTCGGGGAAGCAAAGGCTGGAGGAATGCCGCTACCCGATTCTGTCGCCCCGATAGTTACACTGGTAACGACGTCGCAGGAAGGCCAGCCCGTGCAGTCCACGAGCACGCAGCCGCCCGTCCAGCCCAGCCCCACTGACATCGAAATGACGGAAGAGACGAAGAAGCGCAAGGCGGAGGGGGCTCCGCAGCCGGCCACCGAACCAGAAACAAAGGTGGCGAGGAAGGATGTTCAGGCGGAGCCAGCCAAGCTGACCGTGGAAAAACTCAGCAACATGACCGCAGCACAGATCGAGGACCTAGACCCCGGTCAGCTCACGCATATCGAGATGAATCAGCTGCTGAAGGCGCCACGGGAAGTCAGGGACGCCGTCCGCCTGCTGAAGAATCCTAGCGCGCAGAAGCAGAAAGCAGAGCAGAAAGAAAAGAAGCAACAGCGCGGCTCTGACCTCGCCGCCTTCAGCGCGGTGAAAGGGAATATCGAGCTGACCGGTTCCTGGAATAAACATTACGGGGGCACAGAGAAGGGGGATGCCGAGTTCACGGCATTCCTAGATCGAAAGGGATACACAACGAGACGGCTCATCGAGATGGTCATCGGGAGTTCCGGGGTAGCGCAGCACTGCAGGTTCGAGGAACCCGCGCGCGCGCAACAGATCTGCCAGTTCACCATCGACCTGTACGGTTTTTTCGACGATAGACAGATGCAGGACATGACCATCGGCGGGTCGGTTACAAAGGACTCCCTCGAAGTCTTCCACGCGGGCCGACGGCGCTAACTGGTGGGGCCGAAGCGCTCGGTTTTGACCTGCGCGGGGTCGTGGCCGACGGCTACCAGCAGGTCGGACGCCGCCTCGACGAAGCCCGAGGGGCCGCAGATGAAGACGGCGGGCTTGGCGTCGGGCGGCCAGGCGGCTTCGGCGATGATGTCGGCGTTGATCCGGCTGGCGCGCTCGCGGATGGGACCGGACGCGGTGGGGTCCGGCGCGGCGGGGGCACGGGTGGAGGCGGCGGGGGCACCGGTGGAGGCGGCGGGGGCACGGGTGGAGGCGGCGGGGGCACGGGTGTAGAGGTAGGTGACTTCCAAGGGGGAGGCCACGGATCGCTGCGTCAACTCGTCGGCGTAGATGGCGTCGGCGGGGGTGCGGACCGAGTAGATCAGCCGGAGCGGGACCTTGCTCTCGGCCGCGGCGTGGGCGCGGATCATCGCCATCAGCGGGACGACACCGCTGCCGCCGGCCACCAGCAGGACGGGAGCTGTGGAGCGCGGGTCCCACACGAACCAGTAGCCGATCGGGCCGCGCAGTTCCATCGCGTCCCCGGGCTCCATGACCTCGGTCAGGTACGGGGAGACCTCGCCGTCGGCGAGGCGCTGAACGGTCAGCTCAAGGCGGGCGCCGTCGGGGGCGGAAGCGATCGAGTACGAGCGCTGCGCGCTATAGCCGTCCTCGGCGGTCAGCTTGACGTCGACGTGCTGGCCGGCCAAGTGGCCGGGCCAGTCGGGCACGTCGAGCACCAGGGTCTTGGCGGTCGCGGTCTCGACTTTGGCCGTCGCTAGCGTGGCGACCTGCCAGTTCAGTCGCCCTGGTACCGTTGCTCGCGCCATGGGTCGCCGTAGTCGTGGTAGCCGAGTTCCTCCCAGAAGCCGTGCCTATCATGGGCCATCAGGTCGAGGCCGGTGACCCACTTGGCGGACTTCCAGAAGTACAGGTGCGGCACGAGCAGCCGGGCGGGGCCGCCGTGCTCGGGGTGCAGCGCGTTGCCCTCGTACTCGTAGGCGATCCAGGCCTTGCCGTCACGCAGGTCGGGCAGCGGCAAGTTCGTCGTGTAGCCGCCGTAGCTGCGGGCCATGATGTAGCCGGCGTTCGTCTTGACGTCGGCCAGCAGCGTGTCGAGCGAGACGCCGCGCCAGTGCGTGTCGAGCTTGGACCACTTCGTGACGCAGTGGATGTCGGTCGTGATCTGCTCGGCGGGCAGGTCCATGAACTGCCGCCAGTCCCAGCCCTGCTGCTCACCGGTCTCCGCGGTGATCGTGAACTGCCAGCTCGGCGTCTTGACCGGCGGCGTCGGGCCGGCGGACAGGACGGGGAAGCCGGACTCCAGGTACTGGCCGGGCGGCAGCCGGTCGCTGGCGGGATGCCGGCGGCCGCCGAAGCCCCGGGAGATGATGTTCACGTGTGGAGCTTAACCCGCCAATCCCGCGGTACCCGGCCCTGGGGGCCGGGAACCGGCTGGTCGAGCGGGTGGTGCTCCGGCGGGGCCAGCTCCGGGCCCTCCTCGTAGTAGTCCTCTTGCGGGAAGGACCAGAACCACGACTCGCCCGGCTCGAAGCTGCGGATGATCGGATGACCGGTTTCCTTCGCGTGCCTGCTGGCGTGCTGCTCCGGCGAGTTGTCGCAGCAGCCGATGTGCCCGCATTGCGTGCAGCGGCGCAGGTGCAGCCACCAGCCGCCAGCCGCGTCGCACTCCACGCAGCCGGTGCCGCTGGGCGGAACGCTCGGGTCGATGCCGGGCAGTTCGGTCATGATCAAACCTCGCCTTCGTTGGTGGTCGTGGTCGCCTGCGTGAGCGGCAGGCTGACCTGGAACCGGGTGTCACCAGGCACGGACTCCACCGTCACCGCGCCGTGGTGCTTGTTCACCACGATCCGCCAGGAAATGTCCAGGCCGAGGCCGGTCCCCACGCCCACCGGCTTGGTGGTGAAGAACGGGTCGAAGATGCGTCCCTTGACCTCGGGAGATATGCCCGAGCCGGAGTCGCGGAACTCGACGATCGCGTTGTCGCCGCTTCTGGCGGTGCGGACGGTGAGCGTGCCCGTTCCCTCCATCGCGTCCACCGCGTTGTCGATCAGGTTCGTCCAGACCTGGTTGAGCTCGGCCGGGAAGGCCGGGACCTTCGGAAGGTTCCTGTCGTAGTCCTTCACCACCGTGATGCCGGGGCCGATCTTCGCCGACAGCATCAGCAGCGTGCTGTCCAGCAGGTCGTGCACGTCGACGACCTGGAACGGCGCGCGGTCGAGCTGGGAGTACTGCTTGGCCGCGCCGACCAGGGTGGAGATCCGGGTGGTGGAGTCCTCGATCTCGTTCATCAGCAGTTCGGTCTCGACGGTGTAGTTCAGCCAGCGCAGCGCGGGCTCCAGCATCGGCTCCCCCACGCAGTCCCGCACCTGGTCGAGCCACTCGACGTCGAGGCCGGCCTGGACGAACGTCGGCGCGAGCTGCCAGCCGTCGCGGATGCCGTTGGCCTCGAGCCAGTCGCTGAGCTCGTCCTCGGCGTCGGAGAAGCCCATCGGGTCGAGCTTGGGCGCCTTGGACACCTTTTCCACCGCGCGCTGCTGCAGCTCGATGATGCTCTCCAGCCCGGCGCGCTCGTACTTGCCCGCGGCGATCAGGCGCAGCTTGCCGCGCATCCCCGCGACCCGCTCGCGCAGGCTGGCCGTGGCGCGGACCGCGGCGGCAGCGGGGTTGTTCAGCTCGTGGGTCAGGCCGGCCGTCAGCGAGCCGAGGGCCAGCAGCCGCTCGCGCTGGCTGACGGCCTCGCGGGTCTTCTTGTTGCCGAAGAACAGCCCCTCGAGCAGGTGCACCGCCATCGGGAACCACTCGTTCATGATCTGCGCGAAGCAGTCCGCGTTGAGCACGAAGAACCGGGACTGTACGACGGCCCGCATCGAGTTGTTGTAGACCTGCGGCATGCGGTTGCCCATGTAGGCCTGGAACGCGCCGCCGTAGACGCCGCGCTGGCTGGTCCTGGTGATCTCGACGGGGTCGTCGCCAACCTTCCGCGAAAGTGCGACGGTCCCGTCGATCAGGACGTAGAAGCAGGTCGCGGGCTCGTCCTCCCGGTAGACCATGCCCGGCTCGACGGTCTCGACACGGCCCTCGCGGCAGAGCCGCTCGAGCTGCTCCTGGGTCAGCTTCTCGAACAGGAACAGCGTGCGCAGCTCGTCGGGGTTGCAGACGGCGGGGTTCACTTCGCGGGGGGCGGTCATAGCTTCTCCAGGTAGCGGTGTACGAGCATGACGGCCATGGCTCCCTCCCCCACCGCCGACGCGACCCGCTTGGCAGACTCCGAGCGGACGTCGCCGACGGCGAAGACGCCGGGAACGCTGGTCTCCAGGTGGTACGGCAAGCGGTCGAGCCCCCAGCCGTCCAGGTCGTCCTCCGACAGGTCGGGGCCGGTCATGACGAAACCTTTGCCGTCGCGGGTCAGGACGCCGTCCAGCCAGCTGGTGTGCGGCGCCGCGCCGATGAAGATGAACAACCCCTCGGCGTCGACCGTGTCGATGGTCCCGTCGTTCATGTCACGCAGCCTCAGCTGCTCCAAGTGGCCGTTCCCGACCGCCTCGACCACCTCGGTGCAGGTGCGGACCGAAATGTTCTCGATGCCGCCGATCTGCTGGATGAGGTAGTACGACATCGACTGCTCCAGCGACGGCGCGCGCACCAGCATGGTCACGCTGCGCGCGAACTTCGCCAGGTAGACGGCGGCTTGGCCGGCCGAGTTGGCGCCGCCGACGATGTAGATGTCCTGGCCCTTGCAGGCCTCGGCCTCGGTGAGCGCGGCGCCGTAAAAGACGCCGCAGCCCTGCATCTGCGCGCATCCCGGCTGATCGAGCGTCCGGTAGGCGACGCCGGTAGCCAGGATGACCGCCTTGGTGTCGATTCCGCTGCCGTCGGACATCCGTACCGTGCGGGCGGGGCCGTTCACTTCGAGGCCGTTCACCTCGCAGGTGGTCAGCAGCTCGGCGCCGAACTTGACGGCCTGCCGCCGCGCCCGGTCGGTGAGCTGCCCGCCGGAGACCCCGTCGGGGAAGCCGAGATAGTTCTCGATCCGCGAGCTGGTGCCCGCCTGGCCGCCGGTCGCGAACTTCTCGATGAGCACGGTCCGCAGGCCCTCGGAAGCGCCGTAGACCGCGGCACCCAGGCCGGCCGGGCCGCCGCCCACCACGACCAGATCGTAGAAGTCCCGTTCCGGCGTGGTGGCCAGGCCCACCGCGCTGGCGATCTCGATGCGGCTAGGCGCGATGAGAACCTCGCCGTCGGTGGTGATCACCACGGGCAGCTGGTGGTCGGTGGCACCCGCGGCCTCGAGCAGCCGGCACCCTTCGGCCTCCTCGATGGAGTACCAGCGGTATGGCACCTGGTTGCGGGCCAGGAAGTCGCGGAGCCGGGAGGACGGTGCCGACCAGCGGTGTCCCACGACCTTGGTCTCGTTCACCGGCTTGCGGTCGTCCTTGCGCCATGACCGCAGCAGTTCGTCGACGACCGGGTACAGCTTCTCCTCCGGCGGATCCCACGGTTTGAGCAGGTAGTGATCCACGTCGACGAGGTTGATCGCGTCGATGGCGGCGTTCGTGTCCGCGTACGCCGTCAGCAGAATCCGCCTGGCGTACGGGAAGATGTCCATCGCCCTTTCGAGGAACTCGATGCCGTTCATCTGCGGCATCCGGTAGTCCGCGATCAGCACGGCGGCCTGCTCGCCGCGTAGCTTGATCTGGCTAAGCGCCTCCAATGCGTCCGCGCCGGACTCGGCGCGGACGATCCGGGTGCGGTCACCGTACTTTCTGCGCAGGTCCCTGGCGACGGCGCGGGAAACCCCTGGGTCGTCGTCCACCGTCAGGATCACTGGCCGGATTTCGTCGCTGGTAGCTGGCACGGCCTAGGCCCCGTGCCTGTAATGCTCGCCCATTGCCCCATCGTAATCTGCGCGAGCGAATGGACCGGTCTGGGTCAGGTGTTCGCTAAAAGGGGACATACGGTTCGTTCCGGATAATGAATTTGCTTTTAGTAGCCCCGCGCGCCGATCACGTTGTGCAGCGGTTCGCCCGCCGCGTACCTCGCGAGCTGGGCGCGGACGACCGCGTACGCGCGCTCGGTGACTTGCGTGATCGCCCCGCCGACGTGCGGCGTGAGCAGCAGGCCAGGTGCCGTCCACAGCGGGTGCCCCGCGGGCAGCGGCTCCGGGTCGGTGACGTCGAGCGCGGCCTTGATCCGGTGTGCGCTGAGCTCCTTGAGCAGGGCGTTGGTGTCCACGATGGCGCCGCGGGCGGCGTTCACCAGCAGCGCGCCGTCTTTCATGCTCGCCAGGAACTCCGCGTTCACCATGCGGGTCGTCTGCTCGGTGACCGGGACGAGGATGACCACGACGTCGGCCTTCGGCAGCGCCTCGGGCAGGTCTTCGAGGCCGAGCACGCCGGGTCTTCTCGTCCGAGCCAGGCGCTCGATCGTGACCTCCCAGCCGGCGAGGCGGCGCTCGACGGCACCGCCGATCGAGCCGGAGCCGACGATCAGCACGCGCTTGCCCGATACCGATTCGCTCAGCGTGAAGTCCCAGCGGCCGTCACTTTGGGCGTTGCCGAACCTCGGGAAGTTGCGCAGGTGGGCGACGATCGCGCCGACCGTCCACTCCGCGGTCGCCGCGTCGTGCGCGCCGCGCGCGTTGCAGAGGGTGACGTGGGCGGGAATGTAGGGGATGACCCGTTCGGCGCCTGCGGAGGTGAGCTGCACGAGCTTCAGGCTCGGCAGCCGGGCGATCGCGGCGAGCGTCTCCGGGCGCACGCGTGGCGGCGGGACGATGACCTCGACCTCGTCGGTGGACGCCGGGAGCGGCTCGCCGCCGGTCCAGACGTCGGCGACCATGCCATCGGGCAGGCCTTTGAACAACTCTGGTGGATCGGGCAGCCACACCCGCGTCACGTCGCCTCCGCGTTGGTCCGTGATCGGTTAGCGGTCGTTTCGCGGTCAGCTGATGAGGTCGTCGCGGAGGTCGGCCGGCACCAGGTCCGCGTAGTCCGGGTGCTTCCTGATCCAAGACCTGATGTACGGGCAGGTCGGCAGCACCGCCATGTGCCGTGCCCTGGCGTCATCGAGGCTGGCCTGCGCCAGCTTCGAGGCGAGCCCGCCGCCCTGGAAGCCGGGATGGACCTCGGTGTGCAGGAGGTCGATGGCCTGACCGCGGATGCGGTACGCGACGATTCCGGCGACCTCGTCCCCCACGTGCAGCTCGTACCTGGACCTGTCCGGGTTGTCGATGACAAAAGGGACGCCGCTGGAGTCGGTGCTGCTGGTGGTGCCGGGTTGATCCATGGAGAACACCTTAGGTCACCGGCGGCAACCCGCCCAGCAGCGCGTCGCGGCGGCCGGCCAGGGTGGCCTGCTGCCCGTCGATCTCGACGACCTTGTGGCGGCTGGCCGCGCCGGTGACCAGGGTGACGTCGGCGCGCGGGACGCCGAAGGCTTCGGCGACGGCCCGCAGCGCGGCCTCGGTCGCCTTGCCGTCGACGGCGCGGGCGGCGACGGACACGGCGAGCGCGTCGCCGTGCCGTCCCCCGACGACCGTCCTGGCGGAACCGGGCTTGACGTGGATCGCTAGCCGCACGCGCCGGCGGGCACGCGGGCGCCCTTCGCCGCCCCCGCCGGAACCGCCGCCCCCGCCGGAACCGCCATCGGCGGTACCGCGGCGACTCGCGCGCCGGCACCGACTCCGGCACTCGCGCCCGCGCCCGCGCCCGCTCCCGCGCCCGCGCCGACGCCGACGCCGACGCCGACCGTGACCGGCAGCCGCGTGTCCGTATCGTCGTACGCGTCGTACGCGTCGCGCGCTTCTGCTTCCGCGCGCGCCAGCGGGTCCTGCTCCGCGCTGATGACGACGACCGCGCACGGCGCGCGGCGCAGGCAAGCGCGGATCACCGGGCCCGCCGAGCGCATCGCGCCCGGCATATCGCTGACCGTGCCGAGGACGAGCATGTCGGCGCCCTCGCACCGGTCCAGCAGGACGCGCGCGGCCAGCCCCTCGACGACCTCGGTCCGGACCTCGACGCCAGGTACCGCGTCCGGCATGACGGACCGCCACATGACGTCCGCGCTGACGTCATCGGGCCGGTCTTGCGATGGCACCGCGGCGTAGCTAGCTACGCTGTGACACGGCGCCTCCATGGCATACACCGCATGCACCTCCGCGCCACGCAGACCTGCCTCGCGGCAGGCCCACCGCAGCGCGGCGGCGGACTCGGCGGAGAAATCCACTCCCACTACGACCCGCCGAGCAACGGGAACCGACATACGGAACCCCTCCATACCGTTTGCCGCCTGACGCGCCAGTCCGCCGTCCCCCGGGCGGTTCAGTCAGGGGTTTCGCTTTGTTCCAAAGCCAGATCGTAATCCGGAAGGTCCGTCTGGCACGAGACCCCTCGGCGAGATTTTCCCAGGTGGTAACCAGCCAACCATCGAGCGGCCAAAATCACCCTTAGAGTTTGCCGCATATGCGGCGTATGCGCGCAAATCGGATATGTCCTGTTTGGGACCGCGGCGGCGGGCCGCGGCGGCCGGTGTCACGGGTGCCGCGGCCCGAATTCGATGAACGTGGATCGGTTTCCATGCTTGAGCATGGAAACCGATCCACGGTAACGCAAACCGGTTAGCGGGGGGGGCGGCTGGCGGAGTATCTGCGCTCCAGTTGGACCACGGGCCCCACGCGCCGCACCCCGAGGAGTCAGTCGAACTCGGACTGGCCACGCCCCGGGGAAGGTGGTCGTCACGATGCCGGGCTAGCCGGCGGTCACCGTGACGCTGCTGCCGTGCTGGCCCTTGCGGACGTGGATCTGGGCGGGGATGCGCTGGCGCAGTTCAGCGACGTGGCTGACGATGCCGACGATCCGGCCGCCTTCGCGCAGGCCGTCGAGGACGTTCATCACCTCGTCGAGGGTGTCCTCGTCGAGCGTGCCGAAGCCCTCGTCGACGAACAGCGCCTCCATCGGGGTGCCCGCCGCCTCCGCGGTCACGACATCGGCGAGTCCGAGCGCCAGCGCGAGGCTCGCGAGGAAGGTCTCTCCACCCGACAGCGTGCTCGTGTCCCGGTCGACTCCGGTCCAGGAGTCGCAGGCCAGCAGGCCTAGCCCGGCCCTGCCGCCGCCTCGCCGTTCGTCGGTGTGCAGCAGTGAGTACCGGCCCGCCGTCATCGTCAGCAGTCGCTCGCTGGCTGCTTGCGCCACCTCTTCGAGGCGCGCGGCGAGCACGAAGCTCGACAGCGTCATGCGGTACTGGTTCGCGCCAAGGCCCGCCGCCAGGTCGGCGAGCTGCCTGACTTCGTCCGCGCGTTCTTTCAGCGGGATGAGCGCGGCGAGCGCGCCGCCGAGGCGCGGGCGCAGGTCGGCCAGTTGGCCTGCTTTGAGTCGCGACCTGACGAGGACTTCGTTCGCTTTCTCGCAGGCATCAGCCGCGGCGGCCGCCGCCTGCGCCGTATCGGCGACCGGGGCCGGCGGGTCGAGCGCGACGTCGAGGTCGGGGTCGGCGAGCTGGGTCGCGACGGCTTGCGTGTCGGCTTCGTGTCGCGAGATGCGTTTGGCGGCATCGCCGCGCCAGCCCGCGTCCCGCCATGCCGCCCGGGCCGCTGCCGACCGGGCACCCTCGATCGCGTCAGTGCTGAAGCCTGATTTCGCCGCGGCGCGCGCCGCGCGCAGCGAGGCATCGTCCCTTTCCGACGCCGTTCGTGCCGCCTCGTCGGCCGCGTCGGCGGCCGCGGTCAGCGCACCGGCCGCCTGGCGGGCCGACGCCAGCGCGGTGTCCAGGTCCGGCGCGCCACCTAGCTGCGCGCGCAGCTCCTCGCGGCCGTCCGCCGCTCGCCGCGCGGCGGCTTCCGCTTCCGCGAGTGCGGCCTTGTGCTGCTCGGACAGCTTCTCGAGGTCGGCCTTACCGGCGGCGATCGCCTCGTCGAGGGCATCGAGTTCCTGCTGCAGATCCCCCAGCCGAGCGGCCGCGGTCTTTCGCTTCCTGGCTGCGGCGTCGAGGCGCTCCGCGTGGGCTTGCGCGTCCGCGGCGGCGGCGCTCAAGGCGACGATGCCCGCGGCCGGGTCCGCGCCGAAACCCGCGTCTTTGAGGCGTTTGCCGAGTTCGTCGATGACCGCGTTCGCGGCGGCCACCTGCTGGCCTGTGTTGTCCGCCGCCGCCGCGGCGGCGTGCGCGGCCCCGTTCGCCGCTTCTTCCTGCTCCCGGCTGACCGGGGCGAAGGTGGGCTCGACGGGATCGGGATGGTCGAGTGACCCGCAAACCGGGCACGGGAACCCGTCGAACAAGTTAGCGGCGAGTTCAGCGCTCATGCCGTCGATGCGTGCCCGGCGCAGCCGGCCGGCCTCCTCGCGCAGGTCCTCGGCCTTCTCCCGGGCGGCCAGGTGCGCCTCCCGGAGGCGGTCCAGCTTTCGCCGTTCCGTGATCAGGGCGGCGGAATCGGCGGCCACCTGCCGTCCGAGGTTCGCTGCCGCCTCCGCGGCGGCCAGGGCGGTCGCCGACTCGCTGGCGTTGTCGCGGGCACGCGCGACGGGCGGGCGAGCATCCCGATGGCGTGCCGCGTCGGCTTGCGTGTCGACCAGCGCCCGCTCGATCCGGCCGGCTCGGTTTCTCGCGGCGTTCGCGCGCGTGTCTTCGTCGTCCGCCTGCCGCGCGACCGCACGCAGGGCGTCGAACCGGCCGAACTGTGCACGCTGCTCTTCGGCGGCGGCCCGCAGCACCCCGGCGCTGAGGGGGGATTGCGCGAGCAGTCCGGGCGCAATCGCGGCGTATGCCTGTTCCCGGGCGGCGCTCGCGGCGGTCGCGGCGGCGGCGGCGCGGTCGGCCTCGTCGAGAACCGGGGCGACCTCGGCCGCCCGCGAGGCCGCATCGGCCTCGACTCGCAGCCGGGCGATCGCTGGCGCGGCGGATTCAAGCGCGGACCGCCTGTGCAGGGCTTCCTGGCGGCGCCGCTGACGCTCCGCGAGACCCTTCGCCTCGGCCTGCGCCGCCTGGGCCACCCCCAGGCACTGCTTGCGGTCGGCGGCGAGTGCCGCCGCGGCGTCCCGGTCAGCTGTCGCCGATTCCGCGAGGCCAGCCAGCCACGCGTCCGGCGCGCCGGCCCGGCCGGTGTCGGCGGCGTCAGGCACGGGAACGCCCGCCGCTTGGGCGACTTGTGCCAGCAGGCGGTCGACCGCCTCGGACGCCGCGCCGACCTCGGCGGCGGTGGCGCGCCGGCGTTCGGCTAGCCAGTCCTCGACGGCACGGAACCGGTCGGTGCCGAAGAGCTTCTGCAAGAGTTTTTGCCTGGCTTCCGCGTCGGCATGGAGGAATTGCGCGAACTGGCCCTGCGGCAGCAGCACGACCTGGAAGAACTGTTCGGCCGACATGCCCATCAGGTCGGCGATCTCGGTGTCGGCCTCGCCCACGCGCGTGGACTTGAGCTCCCACGCCCCGGAGTCGGTCAGCTCCTCCAGCCGCACCGACGCGGGCTCCTTCGTCATGCCGGTGCCAGATCGCTTCGGCCGTTCCTGCTCAGGCTTGCGGATGATCCGCAGCCGCCTGCCGCCGATCGTCGCCTCGAGCTCTACCTCGGTCACCGCAGCGGCGCTCGCGTGGTCGGAGCGCAGGCGCTTGGCCTTGCCGCGCTCCCCCGGCACCCGGCCGTACAGCGCGAACGCGATCGCGTCGAGCAGCGTGGTCTTGCCCGCGCCAGTCTCACCGTGCAGCAGGAACAGTCCCTCAAGGTCGTCGAAGCACACCAGCTGGGTCTGCGCGAAGGCGCCGAACGCGCTCACACGGAGGCGGTGCGGGCGCATCAGAGGGCCGCCTCGCGGACGCTTTCGAACGCCCCCGCGAGCAGGCGCTGCTCGCCGGGGCTGGCGGCGGTGTTGCGCACGTGCCTGACGAATTCCGACGCGATCGTGAGATCGTCGTGCCCGGCCACCCTGGCACGGTAAGACCTGGCGTCCACGGCCACGCCCTTCGGCCGGAACTCCAGCGTCAGGATGTGCGGGAACCGGCGCCTCAGCCGCTCCATCGCCGCCTCTGGACGGGCCGCGTCGGTCAGCGTGACCGCCAGGAAATCGGCCTCGTACGGCGTGTACCCGGGCGCGCCGAGCAGGTCTTGGATGGGGCCGCGCAGCACGGTCAGCTTTCTGTACGCGGGTGCGGGAACCCGCTCGGTGCGTGTCCTGCCGTCGGCGCCGACCTCGACCAGCCAGCTTCCTTTCTTGTGCGCCGCCTCGGAGAACGAGTACGGGAGCGGTGAGCCGCTGTACCGCACGTGGTCCGCGAGCATCTGCTGGCCGTGCAGGTGGCCGAGCGCGACGTAGCTGAACCCGTCGAACAGCGACAGCGGCACCTGGCCCACGCCGCCAACCGAGATGTCCCGTTCTGAGTCGCTGCCCGCTCCCCCGGCGACCCACGCGTGCGCCATGACCACCGTGCGGCTCATGGCGCGCCGTGACGCGTCAGCGCGGATCCGGGCGGCCGCGTGGCCGAGGACCGCCGTGTGGCCGCGGATCGGGGGCGGCTCGTCCACGGCCTCGGGCGGTGCCGCCTCGGGCGGTGCGTCAGACGGTGCGTCAGGCGGTGCGTCAGGCAGCGCCTCGGGCAGCGCCTCGGGCAGTCCGACGGCGGGCTCAAGGTACGGGATCCCGTAAACGGCGACCGGCCCGTGCTCGTCGTGGAGGATGACCGGGTCGCCGAGTGCGGAGGGCCGGGTCCGCAGGTGCACGCCGGCCGCGTCGATCAGCGCGCTGCTGAACCCGAGGCGGCGCGCGGAGTCGTGGTTGCCGCTGATCACGATGACGCGTGCGCCCGTCTCGTGCAGCCGGACCAGGGCCTGCTCACACAAGGCGACCGCGTCCACCGACGGCACCGCGCGATCGTAGACGTCGCCCGCGACGAGCACGGCGTCCACCCGCTCGGCACGCGCCGTCTCCACCAGGTGGTCGAGGAAACCGGCCTGCGCGTCGCGCAGGTCCGCCCGGTGCAGCGACCGCCCGAGATGCCAGTCTGAGGTGTGCAGGAACCGCATGGCACGGACCATAGCGAAGCCCCCTGACATTCCGTCCCGACGCCGCGAGCGGCCGAGCGCACGGCGTTATGCGGCCGGACGATGGAGCAGCCGCAGCAGGTTTGTCCGATAGATGAGCACGGTGTAGCCCCCCACCGCGTGGGTCGCCGCCGGTCGGCCGAAGGCGCGCTCGAACATGTCGACGGGGAAGCCCGCGCCCGGATCGGCGATGACAAACGTCGCGTCGTGCAGCGAAGGGTCATACCAGGACGGTTCGACTTGGTAACCAGAGTCAACGAGCTCGCGCCCGGAACCCCGGATCTTCTTGCCCAGGTCGACGGTGCGGATCTGGATTTCGTCGCCGGCCTGCAGGGTGCCGGAGGCGGCGAGCCAGTAACCGGCGATTCCGTACCTGAGCCCGTGCGCATCAAGCCACGTGGTGACGGGTCCCATGAACGGCTTTACCGGGGCCGCCGTGGCGGCTGCCGCCAGTGGCGCGATCGCGGCGACCGCGGTCAAGGCGACCGCGATGAACGCCGCTGGGAGGAACGAGATCCGCGCGGGCACGATCGCCCGGGCGGCGAGCACCGCCCCGGCCGGTAGTATCACCGCCAGCTCATGGGGGTTGGCGGGCGTGGCCGCCGTGGAGATGACGTCGATGCCGATATTGCAGACGACCGCCACACAGAGCAACTGCTCGGCCCTGGTCGCCCGCGACCGGCGGCACACCACCCACACCAAGCCGAACACGGCGGCCAGCAGGCAGGCCAGCCCGAAGGCGGATCCGGCTACCCCCATCTTGGTGCTCTGCTCGTGCACCGCGCCGAACAGCAAGCGGATGTTGCCCAAGGTGACCGGGACATGGTGCGGCCATGTCCTGGCGGGCGCGATCTGCGCCCACGGGGCGAGCGCCGTGAACCCGCCCAGCCGGACGATCACCGCGCTCAGCGCTGTGGTGAGCGCCACCGACGCGATCGCCGCCGCGACCAGCGCGGTATCAGGCGAACGAAGCTTGCGCGCCGCGATGGCCCGGTACCCGCACACGAGAACGACCGCGGGCACCGCGACATAGCGCACGGTAAGGTCGCTGAACTGGCCAGCGACGAGGATCAGGCACAGCAGGGGCGCGGTGAACCGGCGCGCCCGAAGGCCCGCCCGCTGGCGGGCCGACGCTGCTGGCTCCGGGGGGGACAACCCCCCCGTGCCCCCCCGAAGGCCCGCCCGCTGGCGGGCCGACCAGTCGATCAGCAGGAACGAGCCGAGGACGAACACCGAGGTGCCGATGTGGTCGGGCTCTTCAAGCACGAGCCGCAGGGACACCGCGGACAGCAGGGGCGCCGCCAGCACCATGACGATCACAGCGCAGCGGACCGCCCTGGCCGCGCCGCGGCTGCCGGTGACGGCAAGCGCCACCGCGCAGAGCGTGACGAACATGTAGGTGAGCGCGGAGGCCGCGTGCGCGGCGAAGTCGCCCAGCCCGAACACGGCCGCGGTGATCGCGTTCAGCGGCAGTTCCAGGAAATAGAAGTTCGCGTCGGCGATCCGCCAGCCGTGCAGCAGCACGTTGCCGTGCAGCAGGTCCCATGCCTGCAGTGCGTTGATCGCACCGTCCGAATTCACGTGCGAGCTGAGCGAGATCCGCAAAAACAGTCCGAAGAGCGCGAAGCTGCCCGCGACCCAGGCCGCCACGGCCACCCAGCGGCGCGCCGCCGTGGGTGTTCCCGCGCTCTCACAGCCGGACGGCGGCCCAACCTGAGTCGTCGTTGTCTGAATATCCACAGGTCAGGCCCCTAAGCCGGTCTCCCACACCCGGAACAAGGCATGCTCAGCGGACTGTATCAGGACCATGGGCGCGATAGCCGGGGCTTTAAGGATAAGGCCGGATATGCGTCTTCGGGGCAATTAGCCTGGCGGGCTCACGATGGTGTTCGCCGCGATCGCGCCGACGAGCTGAGCGTGGTCTCGCTCGTTCTGGTCGGCGTAGCTGGCGGCGAACTTGCTGATCTCGGCGACGAACTTGGGAGCCTTGCCGATATAGGCGTCGATCGTCACAGGATCACCGCTGCGCGCGTGCGCACGGGCGAGTGTCTCGCCGCACGCGGTGGCGAACTCAAGGAGGCGGGGAGCTATCAGGTCAGTCGTGGGGATGATCTTCATGTCCCTGAACTGCCGTGCGTAATAGTCGTTACCGTCCAGCGATCCCCACCCGACGAAGATGTCGGTGGCGCTTTGCACCAGCCGTTTGCCGCTGATCACCCTGGCACCGTGGCTGTCTTGGCCGCTCGGCCGGGCGGGGGCCTCGTACACGGATGGCCCGGCCTGCTTGACCTGCAGGAACAACGGATCGGCACCCGAACGGCCTTCAAGCAGCACGAGGTAGACCCGCATTCCCACGCTGCCAACGCCTACCACCTGGCGGACCACGTCGACCGGGGTGAACCGGTCGAACAGGACCCGCCGGTCGTCTTGGAGGGTGAGCCGGTACTCGGCTAGCAGGTGGTCGACGAGATAGTCCTGTTCATCGTCGGAGATGGTGACGCGGATGGGCGGATCCACGGTGATCCTCGGGCGCCCGTTCGTCATTGTGGTCAGCTTCGCGAACGCGCCCCGGCTCGTGCGGCGCTCCCGCTGCTTCTCGATGTGGATGGAAACCCGGCCGCGGTCGGCCTCCTGGTAGTAACCGATCAAGCCGCTGACGTGGATGCTGTCGTACCAGATGTCGAGCTCGGGCATCCTGGCGTACCGGCGCATGCGCCGGCAGTAGGCCGTCACGCCCGCGCTTACCGCCGCCGCCACGCGGGCGGGCTTGACCCGGTTCTGCCGACCGGCCACGACCACGCTGGCGGCGAAACGCTTGACGTCCCACTCAAACGGGCCGGGAAGGGTCTCGTCGAAGTCACGCAGATCGAACGCCAGGTTCCGCTCCGGAGTGGCCCACAGGCCGAAGTTCAAGACGTGGGCGTCGCCGCACAACTGCACGGCTAGCCCGCTGTCTGGCTGACTGGCGAGATCGGCGGCCATTACAGACG
Source organism: Trebonia sp. (assembly GCA_035571275.1). Taxonomy (GTDB): domain Bacteria; phylum Actinomycetota; class Actinomycetes; order Streptosporangiales; family Streptosporangiaceae; genus Trebonia. The sequence goes on along the minus strand of DATMKQ010000129.1, from coordinate 14,956 downwards.
CCGCGCCCCGGTAATAGTTCCACGGCGAGACCGCCATGCGGTGGTGCCGGAGGGGAATCAGTTCGGGCACCCGGATCTCGTTCTGGGCCAGGATCGTCCGCAGGGCGTCCTGCTCGCGGTCCGCGTCGCTCCAGTTGCCCAAGGTGCCCCGCGGTGACCGCTTTCTGGCGGCTCGGCCGAACGCGCTCCTTTCCTCGGTCGTCGCGGCGATGTCATGCGGCGCAGGAGCCGACGATGGCTCGGCTGGGTTGCTGCTGAAGTCTTCCATAACGGTCCGTGTCTAGAAGTTGACACTAAGTATCCCTGCGACGCTGCCCGACGTCGCACTGGCCCCCTGGCCACGGCAGCAGTGATCTCCTTAGATTTCGCCGCATGAAAATGGCTTGCCACAAGAAGTAGGGTCCGGGAGATAGTGGGCCCCATGATCGAGGGTCCTTGGCTCCGGCTTAATTACCGCGAGGATGAGGTGACCCGGCAGCAGGTGCGGCCGGGGACGGTACGGCGGATCTGGCCGTACCTGCGGCGGTACCGCGGGCCGATGGCGCTGCTGGTCTTCAGTACCACGGTGGATTCGGCCATCGTGGTGACGATCCCACTGATCTTGCGGCTGATCATCGACGACGGCATCGTGCGGCACCGGGACAGCGTGGTCGTCACGCTGGCGCTGTCCGTCGCGGGGCTGTCCCTGGTGGACGTCGGCGCGGGATACGCGAGGGCGTGGTATTCGGAGTGGATCGGCGAGAGCCTGGTACTGGAGCTGCGGACGAGCGTATTCCGGCATGTGCTGCGGCAGCCGCTGGCGTTCTTCACCCGGACGCAGACCGGGGCGCTGGTCTCCCGCATGGACGGTGACGTCGGCGAGACGCAGCGGGCGGTCAGGCTGGTGCTGTCGGAGTCGCTGTCGATGCTGCTGAACCTGGTTTTGGTGCTGGCGGCGATGTTGTGGCTGTCGTGGCAGCTCAGCCTCATCGCGCTGGTGGTGATCCCGCTGTTCGTGCTGCCCGGCAAGGTGGCGGGGAAGCGGGCGCAGCGGCTGATCCGGCAGCAGATGCAGCTGCAGGGTGAGCTGTCAGCGATGACGGCCGAGCGGTCGGATGTATCCGGGGCGCTGCTGGCCATGCTCTACGGGCGGCCGGAGGAAGACGCCGGGCTGTTCACCCGCAAAGCCAGCCGAGTTCGTGATCTGGCCGTCGCCAACGTGGTCGGGATGGAGCTGATCTTCGCGTCCATCACGCTGCTCGCGGCGCTGGTCACGGCCCTGGTGTACGGGCTGGGCGGGACGTTGGTCATCCACGGCGTGTTCGGTGTCGGCACGCTGGTGGCGTTCATCGCGTTGGCATCGCAGCTGTACGGGCCGCTGAACAGCGTGTCGAGCCTGCCGCTGGAAATCCTCACCGCACTGGTCAGCTTTGACCGCGTCTTCGAGATCCTCGACCTGGAGCCGCTGATCACCGAGCGACCCACCGCCTATCCAATGACTCAGACACGGGAAGCACCCGGTGTGGAAGTGGACGGAGCGTGGTTCCGGTATCCGGAGGCGAACCAGGTATCGCTGGCTTCGCTGGAGTCGGTCGCGCTGCCCGCGCCGGAGCGTCCCAGTGATGCGTGGGTGCTGCGGGACGTTACCTTCCAGGTGCCCGCGGGGAAGCTGACCGCGCTGGTCGGGCCGTCGGGGGCGGGGAAGACGACGATCACGCACCTGGTGCCCCGGCTGTATGACCCGGTGCGCGGGATGGTGCGGATCGGCGGGCACGACGTCCGCGACCTGACGCTGGAGTCGCTGCGATCGGTGGTCGGAGTCGTGCCGCAGGACGCGCACCTATTCCACGACACGATCCGGGCCAACCTGCTGTACGCGCGGCCGTCGGCGACAGAAAACGAGCTGACCGAGGCGTGCCAGGCGGCCCGGATCTGGGAGCTGATCTCGTCGCTGCCTGAGGGGCTGGACACGATCGCGGGCGACCGGGGCTACCGGTTCTCCGGCGGGGAGAAACAACGCCTCGCCCTGGCCCGGCTGCTGGTCAAGGCCCCGTCGGTAGTCGTGCTTGACGAGGCGACCGCGCACCTGGACTCCGAATCCGAAATGGCGATCCAGCGGGCACTGGCGACCGCGCTGGCCGGGCGCACATCACTGGTCATCGCGCACCGGCTGTCCACGGTGCGGGCGGCAGACCAGATCCTCGTCGTCGACGGCGGGCAGATCGTCGAACGCGGGACGCATGACGAGCTGCTCGCCGCGGGCGGGGTATACGCGAGGCTGTACCTGACACAGTTCGCGCAGCAGGCAGCGTTACGGTCGACGCTGGGAAAGGCAACATCTGCTGCGCGAACGCGGGGAACTACACCGCCATCGCCTCACAGGTCGCGGAGTCTCCGCGCTGATAAAGCAAATTGCAGGTGAATGGCCCCTTCAGCTGGCTATCGGCAGCTGAAGGGGCCATTCATCCGGGCACGAAAGCTGCCCGCAAGGAGGCATATCCGAACATAGCCCGCAAATCGGTCCGCCACTAGCTGGCTCCGCCGTACAGAGGATCCCGTGGGATTGCGGTGAGATACGGGGCCGCGCGCGGCGAACCCGGCCCGGCCCGCGCCACTATCCCCTCTGACAGGCCACAATGTCGCCGGTCGGCCCGCTGCTGCTATTCGCGCCTGGTTTCGCCCGGCGCAACTTCGCCAGCCCCCCGTACCGAATTAGCGCGGCCGGAATGTCGGTGGGCGATGTTAGCGTGCCAGACGTGGGCCGGAAATCGCTTAGGCGGGCGGGAACGTCCGCCGTACGATCGAAGGGTAAAGGTCAAGATGAGCATTTCCCTTGATCCTGAGCTTGGCGACGCGCGGTACGGGAGGCCGCCGCCGAGGCAGGGAGGACCCGTGCCAGGCGAACGTGATCGAGTGTTGACGGAGCGTGGCGCACTGGGGCGGGGGGGGTCCTAGGGCTCTGGGCTGGGGCGGTTGGGACTATCGTCGTAAGCCGTTAGTTTGGGAAATGAAACATGTGGACGCGCGCGTTGCAAGCGTTGGCCGGTAGTGAATCTGACACACGGGGACGGATGAACGATAACGACAGCCAGCGGAGCAGCGAGGCGCGCTGGATCAGGAGGCTGGCGGGGTACTGCTGGCGGTTCCGGCGAGACGTGATCATCGCCTTGGCGGGGTCGCTGCTGTACGTGGCGGCGTCGCTGTCGATCCCGCTGCTGCAGCGGTCGGTGATCGACAACGTGATCGTCTCGCGGCGGGAGTCGATCTGGCCGCTCGCAATCGGCCTGCTGATCGCGGCCGCAGCCAACTTCGTCGGCATCTACATGCGGCGGTACCGCGGCGGGAAGATGGCGCTTGACGTGCAGCACGCCATGCGGACCGAGCTGTTCGACTCGCTGTCACGACTGGACGGGGCCAGGCAGGACGAAATCCACACCGGCCAGCTTGTCGGCCGTTCGATCTCCGACCTCAACATGGTTCAGGGCCTGCTGCAGTGGATGCCGCTCACCCTGGGCAGCGTGTTCCTTTTCGTCTTCTCGCTGGTCATCATGATCGCGCTGTCCCCGCCGCTCGCGCTCGTCGCGGTCGCGGTGGCCCCAGCGCTCTGGCTGATCTCGACGGCGGCGCGCAAGAAGCTCTTCCCGGCGAGCTGGCACGCCCAGCAGCAGGTCGGCGAGGTAGCCGGGATCGTCGACGAGGCGATCGGCGGTGTCCGCGTCGTCAAGGGGTTCGGCCAGGAAGACCAGGAGATGCGGCGGATGGAGGCCGCGAGCGAGCACCTGTTCGGCTCACGGCTGCGGATGATCAGGTACACCGCCCGGTACAACCCCGCGCTCACCGCGATCCCGTCCCTCGGGCTGGTGGGCGTCCTCGTGTTCGGCGGCTGGCTGGCGATCCATGGCCAGGTCACGCTCGGCACGTTCCTCGCTTTCTCCAGCTACCTGGCACAGCTCACCGGGCCGGTGCGAGTGCTCACCAGCCTGGTGACCATCGGCCAGGAGGCCCGCGCCAGCGTCATCCGGGTGTTCGAAGTGATCGACTCACGCCCGAAGATCACCGACAAGCCGGACGCGATCGAGCTGCCCGCGGACGCGAACGGCATCACGTTCGACGACGTGAAGTTCGGCTATGTGCCGTCGCAGCCGGTGCTGCGCGGGCTGACGCTAGACATCAGGCCAGGCGAGACCGTCGCGGTCATCGGCCCGTCCGGGTCAGGGAAATCCACGCTGTCGCTGCTGCTCCCCCGCTTCTACGATGTGCGCGGCGGCGCCGTCCGGGTCGGCGGGTATGACGTGCGCGACGTGACGCAGGAATCGCTGCGGTCCGCGATCGGCATGGTCATGGAGGAAAGCTTCCTGTTCTCCGACTCGGTCCGGGCCAATATCGCCTACGGGCGGCCGGACGCGACGTTCGAGCAGGTCGTGGGGGCCGCCGAGGCGGCGGAAGCCGACGAGTTCATCCGTGACCTGCCGGACGGCTACGACACGGTGATCGGCGAGCAGGGGCTCACCCTCTCCGGCGGTCAGCGCCAGCGCGTCGCGCTGGCCCGCGCGCTCATCACCGACCCCCGGCTGCTGCTGCTCGACGACGCCACGTCGGCCGTCGACCCGCGCATCGAGGCCGAAATCCATGCCACCCTGCACCGGATAATGGCCGGCCGGACCACGCTGCTGATCGCGCACCGCAGGTCGACGCTGAACCTAGCCGACCGGATCGCCGTGCTCACCGCGGACGGGCGCCTGGCCGACGTGGGCACCCACGACGAGCTCACGCGGCGGTCGGCGCTGTACCGGCTGCTCATCTCCGGGCCAGGCGACGACGCCGAGGGCGTGGACGCGGGCGAACTGCCCGGCGAGCAGGTCGCCTCCGGCCGCGGGAGTGACGGGGCGGTCGCGGACACCACGGTCCGTTCTGGATATAAGGACTCGGGAACCGTAGCGGCGCGGGCGCTTGCAGCTTCCGCCGGCACCGGTGACGGGCGCGCCGCGGGCGGACCGGCGCGCGGCGTCGGGCGCGGCGGTCCCGGCCGGGGAGCTGGTCGCGGCACCCAGATGGACGGGATGATTGGCAGCGTCCCGCCGAGCCCGGAACTGCTGGCCAAGGTCGAGGCGCTGCCACCGATCAAGGACACGCCGAAGGTGGACACCGCCACGGCCCGGGCCGCCGACCGCCACTTCACGCTGCGCAGGCTGCTGCGGCCGATCGCGATCGCGCTGATCGCCGGGCTCGTGCTCGACGGGCTAGACGCCGCGGCCAACCTGGCGCTGCCCGCGCTCGTGCGGGGCGGGATCGACCAGGGGGTTGAGGCACGGGCGTTCGGGACGGTCGTCGTCATATCGCTGATCGGACTGGCGGTCGTATTCGGCGACTGGCTGATCAACATCGCCGAAACCATGGTCGTCGGGCGCAACGGGGAGCGGCTGCTGTACACGCTGCGGGTCAAGATCTTCGCCCAGCTGCAGCGGCTCGGCCTCGACTTCTACGAGCGCGAGCTGTCGGGGCGCATCATGACGAGGATGACCACCGATGTGGACGCGCTGTCCACGTTCCTGCAGACTGGACTGATCACGATGGTCAGCTCGCTGCTCACGTTCGTCGGCGTGCTCGTGGCGATGCTGATCATCAACGTGCGGCTGGGCCTGTTCGTGCTGGCCATCGTGCCGTTCTTGGTCGCGGCCACCGTCGTCTTCCGGGTGAAGTCGTCGCGCGCCTATACCGAGGCGCGGGAACGGGTCAGCGTGGTCAACGCGGACCTCGCGGAGAACGTGGCCGGGCTGCGGGTCACGCAGGCATTCCGGCGGGAGGACACGAACCGGTCCCGGTTCGCCGGGCGGAGTCTCGCCTACCGCGCCTCGCGGCTGCGGGCACAGCGCTACATCGCGCTGTACTTCCCGTTCGTCCAGGCGCTCTCGACCGTCGCGTCGACGCTGGTGCTCGTGCTCGCCGTCAGCCAGGTGCGGTCCGGGGCGCTGACGACGGGCGCGCTGATCGCGTACCTGCTGTACATCGACATGGTTTTCTCGCCGATCCAGCAGCTGTCGCAGGTGTTCGACGGGTATCAGCAGGCCGCGGTCGGCCTGCAGCGGATCAAGGACCTGATGCGGCTGCGGACCACGACGCCCGAAGCCACCTCGCCAGTCCCGGTGCCGGCGGCCGGGTTCGAGGGCAGGATCGAGCTGCGGGATGTCCGGTTCCGCTACGGCACCGGTTCGGAGCTGTTCGGATATCCGCAGGCAGGCTCCGAGTCGTCCAAGTCGGAACTGTCCGGATCGGCGCCGTCTGGCTCGGAGCGGGCTTCGGGCAGCGAGGCGATCTCCGGCGTATCGTTCACCATCTCCCCCGGCGAGACGGTGGCGCTTGTCGGACAGACCGGGGCGGGCAAGTCTACGATCGTCAAGCTCATCGCGCGGTTCTACGACGTCACGTCCGGGGTGGTGCTGGTGGACGGGGTGGACGTGCGGTCTTACGACCTGACCTCATTCCGGCACCGGCTCGGAGTGGTGCCGCAGGAGGCGTACCTGTTCAGCGGTACGGTCGCAGAAGCGATCGCGTACGCGCGGCCGGAGGCGCCGCTCGACGATGTGATCGCGGCGGCGCGGGCCGTCGGCGCGCACGAGATGATCATGCGGCTGCCCGGCGGCTATGAGCACGAGGTGGGCGAGCGGGGCCGGAACCTGTCGGCCGGACAGCGCCAGCTCATCGCGCTGGCCAGGGCCGAGCTCGCCGACCCCGACATCCTCCTGCTCGACGAGGCGACCGCGGCACTCGACCTGGCGTCGGAGGCGGCCGTCACCGCCGCTACCAGGCAGCTCACTTCGTCGCGGACCACGATCGTCGTCGCGCACCGGCTGACCACCGCGGCGCGGGCCGACCGCATCGTGGTCCTTGACCACGGGCAGGTCGCCGAGATCGGCACGCATGAGGAACTGCTGGACCTCGGTGGCGTCTACGCCGGGCTGTGGGACGCGTTCGTCGGCGAAACGGAGTACGCGGCGTAGGGAACGCCTAGTCGGCGGGCGGGAGGGACGGCCCCTGGAGGAGGGCGCCGCCGTCGATGGGGTATACGCCGCCGGTCATGAAGCTCGACGCCTTGGAGGCCAGCAGCAGGGCCAGGCCGCGGATCTCGGGTGGGTTGCCCATCCGGCCGAGCGGAACGACCGCGTTCCACCGGGCCTCAGCCTCCGGCGGCATGGGCCCTCCGCCGCCCAGATGCGTCTTGAACGGCCCCGGCGCGATCGCGTTGACGCGCACGTTCCACCGCGCTAGGTCGTGCGCGGCCTGCTTCGTGAGGTTCACCACGCCGGCCTTCGCGATCGCGTACGAATACGGCGTAAAAGGGTCGTTGCGCAGGCCCGCCGTCGATGCCGTGACGACGATGCTGCCGGAGCGCTGGCGCTTCATGTGCTTGGCCGCCGCCCGCACCGTGTACACGACGCCGTGCAGGTTCACATCGATAAGGGCGTTGTAGTCGGACATGTCGAAATCGTCGATCGTTCCCTCGGGAATCAGCGGCGGGCGGCCCCGCGCCACTCCGGCGTTGGCGAACGCGATGTCGATGCTGCCATGCTGGGCGACGATGCCGTCGACCAGCGACGTGACTGCGTTCACGTCGCTGACGTCGAGCCGCGCCGCATGGACCCGCGCGCCGGGGCCGGCGTGCTCCGCGAGCGACTCGGACGCCTTGTCCAGGCGCTCGGCGTTCCAGTCCGCGACGACCACGGCCGCGCCGCAATCCGCGAGGATCTCGGCGAACGCGTAGCCCAGGCCCGAGGCGCCCCCGGTGACAAGCGCCACCTGGTCGCGCACGTCGAACAGCGCGGCGAGCACGGCGCCGGCGTCTGAGGTGCCTGCGCCTGGGGTGCCGGGGCCGGGGCCTGGGCCTGCGCCTGGGGTGCCGGGGCCTGGGCCTGGGCCTGCACCTGGGGTGCCGGGGCCGGGGCCGGCCGACTCCTGACTCATGCGGACCGCTTCCTCTTGAAGAAGCGGTCGCGGTTCGTCTTCGGAATCGTGACCGCCACGACCAGCGCCGCACCGTAGAAGATCTGCTGGTAGTAGCTCTGCGCGCCGACCAGCTCAAGGCCCGCCGTACCGGTTGCCAGGAAGTATACGGCGACGAGAGCGCCGAGAGGATTGATGCGGCCTGGCTTGATCGCGGTCGCGCCGAGGAAGACCGCCGCGTAGGCCGGGAGGATCAAGGCGCTGCCGGCCGTTGGGTCGACCGTCCCGTTGGTGGCCGCGTAGGCGATACCCGCGATGCCGGCGATGCCGGCCCCGAGGATGAAGGCCCAGGTGCGCTGGCGGTTAACCCGCACGCCGGTCAGCCGCGCGACCTCGCGCGACTGCCCGATCACGAGAGCCTTCTGGCCGACCGGTGTAAAGCTGAGCACGTACCAGACGACAACGAAGATGGCCAGGCCGTAGTAGAACTCCAGCGGAATCGACAGGAAGTCGTTGCCAAAGACCCAGTTCGACAAGTTCCCCGAGACGATCCCGACGTCGTTGTTCCCGGAGATGATGTACGTGATGCCCTGGACGATCGTCATCGTGCCGAGCGTCACGATGAACGGGTCGTTGTCGAAGTACACGACGAAGAAGACGTTGAACAGGCCGACCAGGAGCGCCGCCGCGATCCCCGCCAGGCAGGCGAGCAGTACGTTCGTTCCGTGCTGCACGTTCAGTACGGCCAGGGTCATCGCGGACACGCCCAGCGAGGATCCCAGTGACAGGTCGACGAAGTCGCCCATCACCGTCGGCAGGAGCACCGCCATCACGAGGATGAACAGCACCGCCTGGGAGCCGAGGATGTTGGAGAGGTTGCCGATCGAAAGGAAGGTCGAGGGTATGGCCGCCCCGAACCCGGCAACCATGCACGCGAACACGATGAGGATCGCGTAGCGCTGGATTCCCAGGCGCCGGGCCGTCAAGGGCCGGGCCCGTTCTGCCTGCTCCTCCTGGCGCTCCTCGTCAACGGGAGCGGCCGCGTCGTGCGGGGCGCTCATCTGACCTCCCCTTCCTGTTGGCCCAAACCAGCCGGCCTTTCCTGTTGGCCCAAACCAGCCGGCCCTTCCTGTTGGCCCGAACCAGCCGGCCTACTCTGCCGCAGCGCTGCGGCCGTGATTGCGTCGTCGGTCAGCTCTTCACCGGCGATGGTGGTTACCTGCCGCCCTTCCGAGAGGACGATCACCCGATCGCAGATCTCCGCGAGTTCCCCGAAGTCCGTCGTCACCCACAGGACCGCCGTCTGATTCAGGACGGCCGCTGATTTCACGAACCGGTAGATGTCCCTCCTGGCGCCGACGTCGACCCCCTGGGTCGGCTCATGCAGCAGCAGCAGCCGCGGCCGGGCGATCAGCCACTTCGCGAGCAGCGCCTTCTGCTGGTTGCCACCAGAAAATGTCGCCGTCACGGCGTGCGCCAGCGGCGGCCGGATCTCGAACCGCGTGATGGCCTCGCGCGCGAGTTCCACGAGCTCACCGCGGTGGAAGATACCGCCACGGTAGTGCTCGTCTTCGACGAGCATCACGATGTTCTCCCACAAGGTGAGCCGTTCGCTCAGGCCCAGCGCGTGGCGGTCCGCGGGGACGAGGGCGATGTGCTCCCGCACGCTGCGCTGGGGGCTGAGCCTGCCGAGGTTTAGTGCCTGCGCCCCGAGGCGTAGCGTGCCGCTCGTGGCCGGATGTGCCCCGAACAGCAGATACGGCAAGTCCTCGGCACCGGAACCGATGAGGCCGGCCACGCCGAGGATCTCCCCGGCACCGATCTCGAACGACAGATCCGCCAATCGCCCGTCGGTCAGGTGCTCGACCAGGACGTTCTCGCCCATCCTCGGCGCGCTTGGCGCGCCAGCGGGGCCGGTCGGCGCCCCAGTTACCTGGCCAGCGCGGACCTCGCCAGCAGGCGGTTGTGCCACCGGCTTCACCCGGGCGGTCTCGGGGGCCCCCGGCCGGACCGATGTTCCCACGATGAGATCGACCAGCTCCTGCTCGCGGATCTGGCCAGCGGGCACGTCGGCGACGACCTTGCCGTCCCTGAGCACGACGACACGGTCGGCGATCGAACGGACCGCGACCAGGTCGTGTGAGATGAACAGCACGCCGGCCCCCTCGGCCACGACGGCCCGGATGAGATCGAAGAGGCGCTCGACCTCCTCCTCGGGAAGGAACACCGTCGGCTCATCGAGAACGAGCACCGAGTGCTTGTAACCGCTTCGCGTGCGGTACCTGCGGAGGTCTTCGGCGGCCCGCACGATCGCGATCCGCGCTTGGTCGACCGGCGCCAGCTCGGCTGTCCGCTGGCTGAGGTTGAGTCGGACCTGGTAGCGGTCGAGGACGGCCGTGGCTCTCCGGCGCTCTTGAAGCCAGTTGATCGGCGCCCACGCCCGCGCGCCGCCCTGAATTCGCTGGCCGAGTGTCAGGTTCTCCAGGACGCTCAGCCCTCCCGCCAGGGCCAGGTTCTGGTAGACGAAGCTAAGCCCTATCTCGCTCGCCTGACCGGGCGCGAGAGGCAGCGGGACCTCCTCACCGCTCACGAACAGGCGTCCGCCCGGTTCGGGCGTGTGCACTCCGGACAGCACCTTTACCAGCGTGGATTTACCCGAACCGTTCTGCCCGACGAGGCCGACCACCTCACCGTGACCGATGCGGAGGTTTACGCTGTCGAGCGCCCGGTTGCTGCCGAAGTCCATGGAGATGTCGCGCAGCTCGATTGCCGGCGGAGCCGATGCCTGACTTACCTCTTGGTCCAGACCAGCCGACTCGGTGGACGCCGGAGGTTCCTGCGGGCTCACCCGCCCGTCTGATGCGCCCGGCGTTCCCGCGCCAGTGAACGACAACCCAGGCCTCCTTTCCTGCTACTGGGGACATCGCTGAGCGGGGCAGCAGCCCGGCGCCGAACCGCCACCCGGGGCTGCTGCCCGCTCGTTTAGCCGGTGTGTCAGGGTGTACCGGTCATCGCGCCGTTGAGGGTCGCCGCGGAGGTCAGCGCGCTGCCCGACAGAGCTGGCAGGCCCAGCAGGTCGCGGAAGCCGTTGACCCAGCTCGTTCCCCAGCCGCCAGTTTCGAGGACGTTGACAGCGTTCTGCGGGGTGGCGACCCGGTCCGGGCCGATGGCCTTGTCATACGGGATGGGAGCCAGGTGCTCAAGCGCACGGGCGGCCTGCAGGAACATCAGGTACCCGGTCCACGGCGGGTAGCCGCCGATGTCACTTTGAATAACGTCGCTGCCCGGCGCGGAGGTCTGCAGCTTGATAAACGGCGTACCGCCACCGAAGGCGAGATACGTCTTGATGCTGCTGGTGCGGTGCGCGGCCTGGATGCCCGCCATCATGTAGGTCAGCATCCCGGCGTAGTCGGGGAACAGCACGCTCACGTTGGGGTTCTTCAGCAGCGCGGAGGTCACGGCGCTCGCCACGTTGGTCTGCCATTGCGGCACCTCGACGTTCACTTCGGTCAGCGTGCAGGCGGAGCAGGTGGCCTTCAGCTCGCTCTTGAGCGAAGCTTCCATGATCGCTGTGGCCGGCCCTGTCGCGTACGACGTGATCGCGACGGCGTTGAACGGCTTGCCGTCGTGCTGGCTGACTGCCTGATCGACCGCGAGCTTGGCGTCGAGCGAGTATGGGTCGACGTTGTTATAGGTGACCCCGGCGGCCGCGGCCTCCTGCGGGGTCGCCCCGTAGACGGACACCGCGATGCCGGCCGCCATCGCCTGCTTGAGCGCGACCGCGCTCGTTGACGGGTCCACGGCACACCCCATGGCGATCGCGGCGTATCCCTGGTGGATAGCGTTCTCGATGGCGGTGTTGTGCTCGGCGGTAGTGCCTTCGTTGGCGAAGATCGTCGGCTTCATGCCCAGATCGGTAGCGATCGCGGCGGTCGCCTGTGCGATTTCTTCGCAGGCGGCCAGCGCGCTCACGCCCGGGATGATCATGATCTTCTTCCCGGCCAGGTTCGAGGTGTTCGGCACCTTGCCGCCGTAGTCGGCCGCGTAGTCGCTGAAGTTCGGCACCTCCGCCGCCTGATTCACGCCGTTGGCGAGCGCGGTGAGGTTCGCGCTGGAGGAAGTCCCCGCGGTGCTCGAGGACGATGCCGAACTCTGCGTAGTGGAGCTGGCAGGGGGAGAACTGGAACTGCCTGGACTGGTCGACGATGAGCACGCCGCCAGCAGCATCGCGGCGCCGATCGCCGTCACTACGAGCGCGATACGCGACGCCCGGGGGTTTTTACCTAGCCTGAAGCTTCTCATGCGCCCTCGCATATGCCTCAAATTGGTCTGACAAGACCTTGACGCTGATGGTCCCGATACGACGCTGGCCTGAAATGACTTCGACCCTCCGCCAGCGCGCTTGGTCAAAGAGTTGATCTGGGTCCACAAGATTGTCAACATCCCCGTCAACATGATCGAGTATCATTCTGGTCACTATCGTGACGCGAAGAACCGGCACCCAAGAATGCTGTGGTCAAGCACAGTGCGCGACGCCAAGCGACATGACACTGATAACTGGATTATCATCTACTGATAAACTCCTGGTCACCGGCAATGACCTCTGGCCACCCGAACGCTTCTTCCAAGAACGTGAATATCCATAGCTCTTATGGTGAACATAAGCGCCCTCGATCGCCCGGCCAAACGCGCTTCGGGAAGGCGCCCACAAGAACTCGGCGCGACAAGGAGGCTGTGGGTGAACACAGCCAATCGCGCACACCACTGAACACTGATCATATTGTCAACAAGTTCGGGTTCAATTTACGCTGGCGGCATGGTTGAAGAGAGCCAGCAAGCGGTGACGCTCGAGCGGGGACGGCCTGCCACGGACGCGGAACTGCTCAAGCGGGCGGACTGGATCCGGCTGCAAACCGTCGAACTGATCGCGCAGGCCGGACTCGGCCACTACTCGAGCACGTTCTCCTGCGCGGAGATCACCGCGACGCTGTACTACCACACGCTGCGCCTGCGGCCCGGCGAGCCGGACTGGCCGGACCGGGACAGGTTCCTGCTCGGCAAGGGGCACGTCGCCACGGGGCTGTGGCCGGTGCTCGCCGATCTCGGCTACTACCCGCACGACTGGCTCAAACAGTTCGGGAAGGTCGGCTCGCCGCTGAACGACCACCCGAACATGCGGCTCGCCCGCGGCATCGACTTCAGCTCCGGATCGCTTGGCCACAACTTGTCGGTGGGCACCGGCATGGCGCTCGCCGCTCGGCTGTCCGGCCGCGACTACCGGACGTTCGTGCTCACCGGGGACGGCGAACTGCAAGAGGGCCAGGTCTGGGAGGCGGCGATGGCCGCCAGCCACTACAAGCTCGGCAACCTGGTCGCGATCGTCGACGCCAACGGGTTCTCCGGCAGCGGCCCGACGTCACAGGCGATGAACATCGAGCCCCTGCCGGCCAGGTTCGAGGCGTTCGGCTGGACGGTACGCGAGATCGACGGGCACGACGTGGCCGCGCTGCGCCGGACGTTTGACGCGCTTCCCGACACCTTCAGCGAGCAGCCGGTGTGCGTGGTGGCGCGGACCCGCAAGGGACACGGCGTGGACATGATGGAAAAGCAACCGCAGGCCTGGCATCTGGGCCTGCTCACCCCCGAGCAGCAGGCGGACGTCGTCGCGGAGATCACCGCGCGGATGGAGCTCGCCGCCGGGGCCGCGAGTTGAACGCCGGGAGGAATTAAGTGGCCACTCGCAAAATGGTCGATGTCTTCAGCGACATCGACCGCGACACCGCGCTGAAGGCGAACCCATCCGGCTACGCCATCACCGAACTCGCCGCCGAAGACGACCGGATCATCACGCTGACCGCGGACTTGTCCAACGTCCTGGCCGAGTTCCGCAAGGCGTTCCCCGACCGCTACATCGAACTCGGCATCGCGGAGACCAACTCGGTGTCGCTCGCCGCCGGACTCGCGTCCTGCGGCTACGTGCCGTACATCTTCTCGATGGCACCGTTCGGCGTGCTGAAGACCGCCGAGCAGCTGCGCACCGACGCCGACTACAACCACCTGCCGGTCCGGCTGGTCGGCCGGCTCTCCGGCCTGGCCATGGGCTACTTCGGGACCAGCCATTACGCGGTCGAGGACATCTCGATCGCGCGGACGCTGGCGAACACCACCGTCGTGGCGCCGGCCGACCCGAACGCAGTGCTCGCCCTGATGCGGGTCACCGCCGATCTCGACGGGCCTGTCTACATCCGCATCGCCGAGGCGGCCGACCCGGTCTACAACGACGTGCCCGAGATCGGCTACGGCCAGTGGCCGCGGCTGCGGGAGGGCACCGACATCACGATCGCGGCCCACGGCATGGGCGTCGGGCTGGCGGTGGGCGCGGCGAAGGTGCTGGCCGAGCGGCACGGCGTCAGCGCCGACGTCTACGACGCCGCGTTCCTCAAGCCGCACGACGAGGCGGCCATCGCGGCCAGCGCGGGCCGGACCGGCAAGGTGCTCACGATCGAGGACCACCTGGAGATCGGTGGGCTTGGCAGCATCGTCGCGGAGACCGTCGCACGGCACAAGCTCACCGCGGACTTCGCGCAGTGCGCGCTGCCGGACAAGGACCTTGAGGTGGGCGTGCCCGCCGAACTGTACGAGTACTACGGGCTGACGGTGCCAGGCGTGGTCGCCCGCGCTCTGCAGCTTTGCGGGGGACGACCCCGCACCCCCGTTAAAAACCCTTGAGCGAAGGGATAACCGCGTGAGAGAACCGCTGCTCGACCCCACAGGAGACAGCGAGCGCGCCACCAACACCGCGCTGGCTCCCCGGCCGCAGTCCCTGCAAGGGCTGACGGTCGGACTGCTCGACAACACTAAGCCGAACGGTGCCGTGGTCCTGCGCGCCGTCGGCCGGCAGCTGCGGGACCGGTACGGCGTCCGGGAGATCAGGATGTTCAGGAAGGGCTATTTCGGCACGCCGGTCGAGGAGAGCGTCGTCAACCAGATGCTGCACAACTGCGACTTCGCCGTCGCCGCGATCGGTGATTGAGGCTCG
>DATMKQ010000128.1:0-44476 GCA_035571275.1 Trebonia sp. | reverse complement strand
CTGGGCGCGTCCGCGGCCGGGGTCGTGCTGGCCGACCCGCGCGGCGAGCTGCGTGTCGCGGCGGCCTCCAGCGAGGAAGCCGGGCTGCTGGAGCTGTTCCAGCTGCAGAACGACCAGGGCCCCTGCCTGGACTGCTTCCGCGCCGGCCGGCCCGTTACCGCCACCGACCTGAGCAGGCCACCCGAGCGGTGGCCCCGGTTCGCGCACGCCGCCACGCGGGCCGGATTCCGGACGGTGGAGGCGCTGCCGATGCGGCTGCGGGATCAGGTCATCGGCGCGCTGAACTTGTTCCGCGCCGAGCCTGACTCGTTCGACCCGGCAGACCTGCGCATCGCCCAGGCGCTGGCCGACGTGGCCACTATCGGCCTGCTGCACGAGCGCAACGTGCGCCGCAGCGAAACCGTCGCGGAGCAGCTCCAGACCGCGCTGAACAGCCGGGTTGTGCTCGAGCAGGCCAAGGGCAAGCTCGCGGAGCGGCTCGGCATCGACATGGACCGCGCCTTCACGATGCTGCGCGATTACGCCAGGAACGCCAACCGGCACCTGACCGACGTCGCTCGCGACTTCGTCACCGGCGGCAGCGCGGAATTCCCGCCGCCGACCCGGCACCAGCCGGGCCGCTAGCAGCAGCGCGCGAATCGCGGATGCCGGCCGCCGAGCAGGCACCGGCACCGTCATCACCTGCTCTCACCGTCGCCGCGGTCAGCTGTCCCGACTGGAGCTGGCGGCGGGCACACCGAAGCCGCAGGTGTCATAGGCAGAGACAGAGAAGCCACCGGCCGTTCTGGATAAAAGAAGATTTTGCCCGAACGGACGGTGGCACTACCTGTCGGTCAGAGTCAGAGCGCGCGGACGTGCTCGGCCTGCGGACCCTTCTGGCCCTGTGTGATGTCGAACTCGACCCGCTGGTTTTCGTCCAGGCTGCGGTAGCCGTTGGACTCGATCGCGGAGAAGTGGACGAAGACGTCCTGACCGCCGCCATCGACGCTGATGAACCCGAAACCCTTGTCCGAGTTGAACCACTTGACTGTTCCTTGCGCCACGCGCATTTCTCCTTGCCTACAGGGAGCCAGACCATTCCATTCGGCGGCAACGCCGATCGGCTGCCCCAACCGGGCACATCATGCCATGCCGGTTTGCATCAGCGCGACCGGGTAGAGGCAGGATTCGATCACAGGGAGGGCACAATGAGGGCCGTGGAGGCACGGAAGGACCGGCGAGCCGCCGAGGCCGACCTGCGTGCGCGCGAGAGGCAGCGTGCTCGGCTCGAGATCAAGCCGGTACCCGAGGACGGGCCCGGCGCCGATATCGCTCCTTCTTCGAGCGGCTACGCGCCGCGTAGCTTACTTTTTCATCGTGGTCATGCCTTTTCGCTCCCCCCCAGATGCGGAGGACAAGCTTCGGGATATCCGGTCGGTGACCGATGAGGCGTTGTCGCATCTGGGCGCCGATGAGCTTCTCGCCGCGTTGCTTGAACGGGTCAGGGACATCCTGGACGCCGATACTGCCGCGGTGCTGTTGCTGGACAACTCTGGCCGTCAGCTGATCGCCACCGCGGCCAGCGGCCTCGAGGAGGAAGTCCACCAGGGTGTCCGGATCCCGGTTGGCCGGGGTTTCGCTGGCCGCATTGCCGCCGAGCGGCGACCGGTCATCCTGGACCGAGTCGAACACGGCACCGTGCTCAACCCGCTGTTGCTAGAGAAGGGCATCCGGTCGCTGGTGGGCGTGCCGCTGCTGGTCCATGGCGCGGTGCTCGGGGTGCTGCATGCGGGCACGCTGCGGGACCGGGTCTTCACCACCGACGATGCCACGCTGCTCCAACTGGCTGCCGACCGGGCGGCGATCGCGGTGCAGTCGCTGCGGGCGCGCGAGGATCATGCCGCCGCGCTCGCCCTGCAGCGCAGCCTGGTGCCCTCGGCGCTACCCGCGATGGCCGGAGCGGAAGTCGCCGCCCGGTACGTGCCGGGGTCCGGGCATGTCGGCGGCGACTGGTATGACGTGTTCGTGTTGCCCTCGGGAGAGCTGGCCCTGGTGGTGGGCGATGTCGCGGGTTCCGGGCTTGCCGCCGCGGTCATCATGGGCCGCATGCGCAGCGCCCTGCGTGCGTACGCGCTGGAGTTCCCCGGCCCGGCCGACGTGCTGCGCAAGCTGGACCAAAAGATGCAGTACTTCGAGGAAAGCGACGTCATGGCCACGGTGTCCTACGCCGTACTCGACCCGAACTCCGGACGCCTGGCCATCTCGTCCGCGGGCCATCTCCCGCCGGTCATCGCCGCCCCCGGCCAGCATGGTGCCATGGCCCAGATCGCCGTGGATCCAGCGATCGGCATCGCCGATCCTTTCCACCGTCGGGTCACAACGCTGGCGCTGGCACCCGGCTCCGTGCTGTGCCTGTACACCGACGGCCTGGTGGAACGCCGGGACGAGCCGATAGATGACGGCATCACCCGCCTGTGCCAGGTGGTGACGCCTGGTCCACCCGAGGAGGTCTGCGTCGCCGCTATGCAGACCCTGGTCGGACACCAATCTCCCTCGGATGACATCGCCCTTCTGGTCGTGCGCTGGCTATCCGAGCCAAACGCCAGCTCCACGGTTCGACTCCGACAAGAGCGCATCAAACCCCGGGCACCGGGTGAGGATCATCTCTGCCCGCCGGCCCCGGAAGGAGGAGACGGCGCTCTATGAGGGCTGAAGAATTTGATCATTCTCCGGCACGGGGCTGACATCGCTGTCGTGTACCTCGGCGGGAAAGGTCGGATGTGATCACCACGTCGTGCGGCGCGGCGGGTCATTGCACAGCCGGCGGCTTCACGATGCCCAGCTCGACGAGCACGCTGGGATTCGCCGTGACCGAGACCAACGGCGCCTGGAGCACGGTGACGAAGATATCCGGCATGACCGTGGTCACGGCGCTGTCCTGCACCACCGCGAGCAGCTGCACCGCGGCCGGCGGCACCGGCATCGACGGCAGCCCGCACGCCCAGGTCGCGAGTGAGACGAATCGCACGTGGAGCGCCGCGACCGAATTGCCTGGCGTGTCCGCGCTGGGCGACACCGGTGGTTCCGGGGCGCTGGCCCTGTCTTGCCCCTCGGCCGGCTACTGCGCGGCCGGCGGCGACTACTCCCACTCCGGCGTCACGCAGGCCCTAGTGGCCGATGAGGCTGGGGGCAGCTGGCACCACGCGCAGCCGGTACCGGGCGCCGCGTCGTTCAACGCCGACGGATCCGCCCAGGTCGACGCGGTGTCGTGCGCCAACGCCGAATACTGCGCCGCAGGCGGCTATTACACGGACAAGTCAGGCGCGAAACAGGCCTTCCTGGTGAACGAGACATCGGCGGTCGCGGCGACGGCGACTACGGCCTCCCTGTCGGCCGCTTCGGTCAGCTAC
Source organism: Trebonia sp. (assembly GCA_035571275.1). Classification (GTDB taxonomy): domain Bacteria; phylum Actinomycetota; class Actinomycetes; order Streptosporangiales; family Streptosporangiaceae; genus Trebonia. The sequence continues at coordinate 41,087 of DATMKQ010000128.1, read as the reverse complement.
GGGCGCGAGCAGGCCGAACGGGTCTCAGTGTCGGTCACCGCCCGGCTGGGAACACCGGCAGGTTCGGTGGCCGTCAAATCCGGTCGTGTCACTGTCTGCGTGGCCCGCCTCGCGGGCGGGAAGGGCTCATGCACGGTGCCCGCCACGGAGTCCGGTGCGCAACGTGTAACGCTCACCGCCTCCTACGGCGGCGCGGCCGGCTTCGCCGCCTCAATATCGTCCGCGAGGACCTTCACCGTCACCCGGGCATCGTCGAAGACCAGCCTGACCCTGTCCGCGTCGCGGGTGACCTACGGGCACGAACAGGCCGGGCACCTGACGGTCAGGGTCACCCCGCAGTACGCCGGGACACCCACAGGGAAGGTCACGATCAAGGCCGACGGCACCCTCATCTGCGCCATCACGCTGGCGTCCGGCCGGGGAAGCTGCGCCCTGACCGCGAAAGGGCTCCGCGCGGGCAGCTACACCCTGATCGCGTCCTACGGCGCGGACCGGAACTTTACGGCCTCGGCGTCGGGAAAGACAACGTTGACCGTGCTGAAGTGACCGCGGTCGTCCAGCTGATGGACCGGTCGGCCCTGCGCTAGTCACAAGGTAGACAGGCGAGCCCAATGGGCTTCAGCGTTGTCCAGTGCCTGCCGAATTCGCTGGCGTTCCCCGCTGCCGGTGGTTGGTAGCCGTAGTAGCGGCATCTGGTGAGCGTCGAGGATCTCGTTCTTGAGTGCGTCTCGTGCCCGCTGGTCCGGGCTGTTCTCGTGGAAGGCGAAGCCATCGACCTCGATGACCAGCAGCGGCTGGTTGGTTACCCGGTTGTACACGACGAAGTCGACTGACGCCCGGTGTTGTGTGTAGGCACGCTGAGCCAAGGTCAGCCTACTGAGGTCGGGGATGAGGTTCCGCAGCAGCACCTGGGGAGTCACCGTCATGTGCGCGTAGCGCTGTTCGGCGATGATGTCATGCAGCACGGTCCAGATGATGTCTTCGGACGGGTACTTGAGTTCCTTCCTCAGCCGGGCGGCGAGCGGTCGCAGTCGCTGCGAATACGCGCGGTAGAGCAGGTCGAACACGGAAACCACCGTGCTGTCCGCGACATCTTCACCGGGGTTGTGATAGCGGATGTAGCCAACCAGGTCCCGGATGTGGCGGCTAGTGGGCAGCATGTCGTGGTTCGTCACCAAGATGAACCGGTGGATCGCCCGCGAGACCGCGACGTTGATTAGCTGCGGATCGTCCACGAACGCCTGCCCGGTACGGCCACGCCAGGTTTCGTCCAGGACGGTGGTCAGGATGACCACCTGCTTTTGCCGACCCTGGAATTTGTGGACGGTGTCGGCCTCGGTCTGATCGAGCACGTCAGCGGCTTTGGCGGCCTGGTGCCGGTACGGCGTGGTAATGCCGATATCGGTCGACGCGAAGCCCTGGCAGTACTCCGGGATCACTTCCTGGGCGATTACATCCACCTCGCGCTGGTTCGAGCGACCCCCTTCGCGGTGCTGGCGCATGTGGTTGCCCTCGACCGTGCGCACCGCGATCATTGGCCGCTCGGCGCCGCTCCTGGTATACGGAATGAGCTCGCCACCGTAGAACTTCTTGTTGCAGAAGCCGATGATGACCGGGTTACACCGGTAATGCTCGCAAAGCAGCGTCCGCGGGAGGCTGGCGCCGTACAACTCGGACAGCGAGGCCAGGAGATTGCGCTGGCAGTCGTAGGCGGGTGCCGGCGGCATGAGCCCGTTCGCGGCATCGATCGGGATCGGCGGCAGCTGGCGCTGGTCGCCGACCACCACTACGCAGCGCGCACACGACATCGCCAATCCTGCGAGCAGGAGGTTGACTTGCGAAGCCTCATCGATGATGAGGTAGTCGAGCAGGTACCCGTCAGCGATGCTGTCCCGCAGCGAATGACAGGTACTCAGCAAAGCCGGGTAGTCCTTGATGAACTCGCTGAACGTCACGCCTCGTCGGTAGGAGTCCGCGCGGTAGCGGGTACGCCGCGATTCCTGGTACCGAGCGGCGAGTTCGGAATGCAGAAAGTTAACCGACAGCTGCTTGTGCTGCCGGGAAAGCTGCTCGAAGTCGGCTCGCCGCAGCTCATCCTCGACACGTGCGATTTCCCGCTCGAGCTCGGCGATCCGCTTGTGGTAGTACGCCAGGTGAAGCCGGAGCACGACACTGGTGTCAGCAGGGTCGAGCGCCCGCACGGACCCGTACCTCAAGTAGTTCTGTATTCGCCGCAGCGGCCCCGGGCGGATACCGGCCAGTTCCATCTCGCTCTCGGCCAGATAGTCGAGAACGCGGTCGGCCGACCGGCGCAGGAGCGGAAGACCCGCCAGGTCGGGCAGCTGGTCCCGGTGCAGATGATCTTCAAAGTGCCGCAGTTCCAACCGGTGGGCGTCGAGCGCCTGTCGCCGTTCGGCGCGGATGCGCTCGGCGCTCTGCAGCTTGCGGAGGCGTCTGTCCAGGTCCACCACATGTTCAAGGTCTGGCTGCTCGGGCGCGCGGGCCAGGAACTGCACGACCTGAGTGTTGCGGACCGACTGCCCCGCAAAGAACTCCTCGCGCTTTTCTTTGCGGCCCAGGTTCCCGATCACATGCCCGAATCCCAGCTCATCGAGTTTGTCGCGGACATTGTCGACGGCGGCGTTGCCGAATGAGACGATGCCAACGGTCATGTGCTGAACCGCGACAATGTTGGCGATCAAGTTCAGGATGGTCTCGGTCTTCCCGGTACCCGGCGGCCCTTCGATGACCGAAACGGAACGGGTCAGGGCATTCTCCACTGCCGCGCGCTGACTGAGATTGCAGCGGAACGGGAAAATGGGGGTAATGTCCTGGGGTCGCGACTCGATCGGCGAGCCGCTCAGGAAAGAATTGAGTGCGCTCTCGGGGTGAACAAAAGCGAGTTTTTCGTATCCGGGCCGCAGCGGATCGTCGTAGGGAAGGAGGGATACAACTGCGCGCCAGTAGCGCAACACGCTGGCCACTGCGGGAGTCTCAGTCGCTGAGGTAACGACGCGCACCTGGGAAGCAGGGTAGGTGCGGTAATCTTCCCCTGCCTGCGTTCTGTAGAAGACCCGGGACCACACATCGCCGGCACCGGTGAAGGTCAAGACTTCGGTCGCGCTGCCCCAGGCGCTCCCGTTAACCTCGACCTGCTCGCCTTCCGTCAGTGCGTGCCGCTTAGGATCGCGGAGAATCCGCACGCGGTCCCGCCCGTACCTGAAGGACTTATTGCTCTTACGGAATACGATTTCGATTAACGGACCCGCGGCCCAGATCTCTGATATGTCGCGCGTCTTGTCTTCAAATTGATTCGCTGCACGATCGCGGATCAGGACCGCCATACTCCGAGGATTGATCACGCCACCACCTCAGCTACGACGTACCGCGATTGTACGAAAGTCAGGACACGGCCGACAAGAAATTTACTAGTTTAGGGGGTCACATCCTCGAGGGCATCGCCGAGTCGCTGGTCCCGGCGTTAGCTGACAGCTGACCCGCTCTCGATCGGCTGGGTGACGACCGAATTGACCTCGTCGAAGATCCCCGGGGCGTTCTGGAACGCGCCGCTCGGGTTGCCCGACAGCGTTGAGTTGTCGATGGTGAGCGTCCCGCCACCGGAGTCGACCACGAAGAAGATCGCACCGCCGCCCTCGTTGGCGGTATTGCCGCTCATCGCGGTGCCATCGATCAGCAGGTTGTAAGCGTCGCCGTCGGTGTAGATCGCGCCGCCGCTGCCGCCGCCCGGGGTTCCTGAACTGGCCGGGTTGGCGCCCGAGCCGATCGCCTTATTGCCGGTCATCAGGCTGTTGTAGACGGCGAAGTCGGCGTACAGGCCGCTGAGCGCGGCGCCGTTGGAACAGGAGTTGCCGGTGAACGTGTCATTGACGATGTAGACCGGAATGCTCAGGTCCATGCCGGTGGCGCGAATGGCGCCGCCGCCGAGGTCGGGGCCGGTGGCGTAGCAGCGGTCACCGCTGAAGACCGAGTTGACCACCTTGAGCTGGCCGCCCTCGTCGAAGATGGCGCCGCCACCGTAGCTGGCGCTCTTCGACTCCTGGGTTGGCGAGTAGGCGTCGGTGAACGTCAGGTTCTGCACCACGAGCTGCGGCCACTGCTGTTCCCAGCAGTCACTGGTGGTGTAGGTCTGGGCCGCGTCGCAGGTGTTCATGTAGAGGATCCGGGTGCTGCCGCCGCCGCTCAGCGTGACCTTGCCACCGCCGTCGAGCACGACCTGGTGGCTGGTATTGACCACCTTGGCCGTGGCCGTCATGGTGATTGTGACCGGCTTGGGGCCGCAGTCGAAGGTGATGATGCCGCCCTCCGCGACCGCCTGCACGACCGCGGCGGACGTGCACCCGGCGGGCGTGCCGTCGCCGATCACGTGGTCCGGGTGACTGGTGTCCACCGCCTGGCCCGCCGCTGGGACGGCCGCGTGCCCGTCCGGGTTTCCCGCCTGCTGCGGGGAGCCGCCCGATGTGGTGGCAGCGCTGGTGCCAGCGGCGGCACTGCTGTGCGCCGTCCGGCTGCCGGCCGCGGGGGCCCGGCTGTGGTCCGTGGCTTGTCCCGCGGTGATGAAGACCGCCTGGCCGTCCGCCGTTCCGGCCGCTGGGCTGAGTGACGCGCTGGCCGGATGGGGCGCCGACCCGGCGCCGGAGCCGGCGCAGGCCGCCACTCCGGCCAGCAGGAAGCCCGCTGCCGCGAGCCTGGCGCAGACCAGGGCGAACCGTCCCACCACCAGTCGCATAACGCGCATGCTAGCGCCTGCACCCCCGATCGCTTGGTCGATCCGGTTTTTCAGCAACAAGGCAGTGCGGTGCGGTGCGGTCAAGGACGGTCAACTGACCGGCGCCCTTGCTAGCGGGCGGTGGCTGGGGTACCGGTGATCGGCCGCGTGCGGGCCGAAGCTGTTGTTCGCGGGGCTCCAGTGAGGGCTCGCAGGTTGGTGATGTGCAGGGCGATGAGCAGGGGGACGCCGGCGGTCGGTACGAGGGCGAGCGGGAGTTCGGTCATCGCGGTGGCGGCTGGGGTGACGTGGACGACGAAGGCGAAGAGGCCGCCCAGGGCCAGGGCGTTGATCAGGTCGGCGAGGCCGACTCCGTTGAGCCATAGCGCGGCGCGGCGGCCCGTGCCGCGGGCGACGGCGCGGGCGACCAGGGGGGTCGCCACGCCCGTGGCGATGTCGCCCAGTCCGGCCGGGACGGCGAGCAGCGCGGGCAAGTGGCCCAGGGCCATGGTGGCCAGGAAGGCGAAGCCGGCGGCGATGCGGAAGATGTGCGGGACTTCCCGGCGGCTGGTCATGCCCGGAGCGGACATGGCGCGTTTGACGGCAGGGACCTGGGCCAGTGCCAGCACAACGCCCAGGAAGCCGGTCACGGCGACGGGCAGCCACGGGGTGCCAGCGCCGAACCGAGTGTGGTACCAGCCGTGCTGGGCGATAACGGCGGTGGCGACGAACCAGCCGCCGAGCACGGCGGCCGCGGCGGCGGCCAGCAGTGCCGCGCGGGCACGGCCCTGGCCGGCGCGGCGTGCCCCGATGTACAGCAGCAAGCTGGTGGCGGCCGGGATCGCGCTGACTCCGATGATGGTGATGGCCCACAGGTAGCTAGGCGGGTCGTACATGACATACTCCCTTAGTCGAGTTCGATATCTTCAAGCTACTATACTTGAGATAGTAGCTGTCAACTAGTATCATGGAGAAATGACACGGAACGCCCGCACCTACGACCACGCCTGCCTGACCGCGCGCACTCTCGAACTCGTCGGCGAGCGATGGACCCTGCTGGTGATCCGAGACCTGCTTACCGGCCCGAAGAGGTTCACAGACCTGATGGACCGTCTCGGCGGCATAACCCCCAAGACGCTCAGCCACCGGCTGGACGAACTGGAAGACGCCGACCTCGTCAGCGCCGACCGCGAGGCTGGCCGGCGTGAGGTCTGGTACGCCCTGACTCCGGCCGGAGCCGACCTGCGGCCCGTCGTCGACTCACTGGGCTGGTGGGGCTTGCGGCACGCCTGGCGCGCCCCACGGCCCGGCGAACCACTGCACGCTGAGCATGTGCTTCGTGCGGCCATCACCGCCATCGACCAGGCGGGTGACGACCACGAGCCGGCCTGCTGGCACTTCCGTATCGACGGCAGCGACTACTTCGCCCAATCCGACGGCCACCGGTGGACTCTCACCATCCAGCCACCGGCCGTACCCGCTGACGTCACCATCACCGCCACCACTGGTTCGGTCGCGGCTTTCATCGCCACTGGATACGACCACGACGTCGAAGTCTGCGGCGACGCTGCTGACGCAGGTCGGTTCCGCCAGCTCATCAGCACAATGTCTACCGTTGTGAATCCGCGGTCAGCCCATTAAGACCGCGGGTCAGGCCCCACCGATCAATGATCGCGCCGCCGCCGGGCCGACTATGAGATCATGCAGGTCGCCGCCCACCTCGAGTCGACCCGATTGGTCGATCCCGCCGATCTTCACGGGCTCGAAGCCTGCCGTTCGGATCAATCTCTCGACTTCCTCGCCGGCCTTGTCATCGTCGGTCGCGTAGAAGAGGGCCGCCGGCTCCGGTGACCGGTTGCTGGCGGACTCGAACAGGCCGGCCGACAGGCTCCCAAATGCCATCGCCAAGCGCGCCCCGGCCGGCAGCCACGCGGCTACGACCTCGCCAGAGGATTGCCCTTCCGGCAGCAAACGGGAGACGTTACCTTGCGAATCTGCGCTGACCGGGTTGCTCGGAACGACCACGACCTTGCCGACTGCCGATTCGGCGATCTCACCTATGACGCTCTTCAGCACGGTAAACCGCAGCGCCAGGACGACGGCATCGGCGCCCCGCAACGCGTCGCGGTTGTCGACGGCGACGACCGCAGCGCGACCGATTGCTGCGGCGAGCGCTCGTGCCGACTTAGTGTCGGCGCTCGAGAGCCGCACGGTCTCGCCGCCCGAGGCGAGTTGGCGGGCGATGGCCGATCCGATACCTCCGGTGCCGATGATCGCGGTGGTCATGACCGAACCTCCTGCGCGTCACGCGGTGGATTCAGGCTCAATGCCCGAAGGACTGACTGCCGTCGATTCACGGGGTGTTGACGGTGACCTCGCCATTTACTCGGAATCGCCGGCGCGCGTACTCGGTGGCCAGTGAGCCGGCGACCAGTCCCCCTGCGGGTCCGTGGTTTGCCCGACTTCGATGAGATAACCATCGGGATCGCGGATGTAGCAACGGATCTCGTACTGGTGTTGTTTCGGCGGCGTCAGGAACTGCGCACCCCGCGCGCTCCACTCGGCATACACGGCATGGATGTCTCTGACCCGGATATTGAGGAAGCTGCTGACCCGGTCGGGATCCCGCGGCGTCTCCAGAATGACCGTCGGCTTGTCGTCGGTAGGACCTCCGCCGACATTGATGATGATCCAGGTGTTGGCCAATGCGACGTAGGTTACGTCCCCGGAGAAAACCACCCTGCCGCCCAGTACCTCGGTATAGAAGCGCCGAGAGCGCTCGACATCGTTCGACACGATGAAGTGGGCCAGCACAATTCCCTCTGGCGGTGGTGGGAGCTCGGCCATCTGGCACCTCCACTGATAGGGTCTCACATCCCGCTAACGACAGGGCCTGCCGCTGATGTTACTAAACGTAGGACCCGATCTCTCTCCGTGGTCGACATGGCGGCCTGGACGGCGGTCTGGCGGTGCCCGGCTGGCGGATGATTGCGTAGTTAGTGTCTATACGAAAGATAATGCCGGGCATGGAAGCGAGCTACGGGTTAGGTATGGGCAGACAACGCGCACGTCCCGTTGTCGTTCTCGCCGACGACGACAACGCGATCACGTCCAATCTGGCCCCGTTCCTTGAACGGGCCGGGCTGACTGTGCACGTCGCCTCGGACGGCGAGGCCGTACTAGAGCTGGTCAAGCGGCTTGACCCGGACGGCTGCATACTCGACGTCTTGATGCCTCGACTCGATGGGCGGGAGGCACTGCGCCGCTTGCGCGCCGACGGCCACTGGCTGCCGGTAGTGCTGCTGACGCAGGTGGGCGAATCCACCGAGCGCGCGATCGCCCTGGATGAGGGGGCGGATGATTACCTCAACAAGCCGTTTGACCCCTACGAACTGCTGGCCCGGTTGCGCGCGGTGATGCGCCGCGCCCGGCCCGGGCGCAGGCCGCTGTCCGCGTCGCCCGCACTGCGAGCTGGCGACCTGCGGATGGACCGGATTTCGCGTCGGGCCTGGCTCAGGGACGCGGAACTCGTGCTCACGCCGAAGGCGATGCTATTGCTGGACTACCTGCTTACCCACCCGGACGAATTGCTGACGCGCGATCGGCTACTCGAGGTGCTGTGGGGGTTTGAGTTCCCGGTCGGAACGCGCGCCGTGGATAACCGCATCGCTGAACTACGGCGAGCGCTCGGCGACGATGCCGTGCGCCCGGAGTGGATCGCGACCGTGCCCGGCCAGGGATACCGGTTCGTTGCGAGTGTGGACGAGGTGCGATGACCAGGCTGGTGTCCGGCAGCCTGCCGCGGCTACTCGCTCCTGCGCTGATCGGAGCGGCTCTCGGTATCGTCTTGCAAGTCACAGAACCTGAGGCCAGGCTGTACGCACTGGTGTCGCCCGGCCTGCTGGCAGGCATGGCTGGCCTGCTCTGCGCCCTGGTCCTAGCCGCCGTCACTCTGATCCGTCAGCGGGCCGCAGCGGCCACCCAAGCGGCAGTGCGCGACGCGGTAGCCAAGGCCGCGGAGGATCGGTTGCGCTTCCTGATGCGGCTCGATCATGAGCTGAAGAACCCGCTGACCGCTATCCGCGCGGGGCTGGCGAACATCGAGCAGGCCGGGGATACCGGCGCACCGGGGACCTCCCCGGGCACCGCCCTGGCAAGCGTGTCGGCGCAGGCGAACAGGATCACTCAGCTTCTCGGCGACCTGCGCAAGCTGGCTGACCTGGAGACCCTGGAGATCGAAGCCGCACCGGTTGATCTGGTCAGCCTGCTGCATGAGGTACGCGAGGCCATCGACGCGATCCCTTCGGCGAGCGAGCGCGTCATCCAGGTGAACGTGCCCCGGGCGCCGTGGCCGCTTCCGCTCATCGAAGGCGACCGGGACCTGTTGTTCATCGCGCTGCAGAACCTAGTCGCCAACGCGGTCAAGTTCTCCGCGCCCGGCGACACGGTGGAGGTACGCGCCAGCGAGGACGGCAGCTGGGTGCTGCTGGAGGTGGCCGACACAGGGGCCGGGATCCCTGAGGACGAGATCGGGGAGGTCTGGCAAGAGCTCGCCCGTGGCCGTGCCGCCCGCAGCCTTCCTGGTACGGGTATCGGGCTCGCCCTGGTCCGTGTGGTTGTCATCCGTCACGGCGGGCAGGTCGCGATCCGCAGCCGAGACGGCCAGGGCACGGTGGTCAGTATCCGGCTACCGGTGCAGGGCCGTGCCGGGACTGCGCCCGCTGTCGCAGAACCGCGACAGCGCCGCGATCCCCGCGGCAAGGTGCCTGCCTAGTTTTGAGCTGGGCGACCAGACCGACTGAGAGGCATTTGATGAACTCGTACCGCTTGATGGCCATGACCGTAACGTCCTGCGCGGCCGGCCTGTCCCTGGCCGCGTGTACCGCCGGAATAACCAAAGCGAACCCGGTGACGTCCCCTTCGCCCACCGCGAGCCACAACGTGTCCTCGCCGGCCGCGTCCCCCTCGCACACGGCCTCGGCCTCGGCCTCGGCCGGCTCGGGCGATACCGTCCGCGTGGAAGCGCCGATCGGGTCCTTCCCCATTCCGCGCGGAGCGCAGGTGGTAGCCAACATGCCTTGCGGCAAGCAGGACCTCATCGAACTGGGCTCGGTCACTCCCCCTCAGGCGTCGACCTTCTACACTTCGGCGCTTCCCCGGGCGGGTTATAAGGTCACGAACAACACCCTGACTTCCGACCCCAACACCGGGACCCCCCAGGGCATGGCGGAGATCACCTTCACTGGTCATGGGTACACGGGCTTGATCATCGCGATGGCCAACCTTGGCGCAGAAGCTTCCGCCGATCCTTCCTTGGCCGGCCTGCCCAGCGACATGACCAAGAACGCCGTCGAGATCTCGCTGAGCCCGCCTGGCACGGCAAACACGTCCACGTGTCCGAGCTGACGGAGCCATAGGCGCCGGATCCTGTCGTCACGAGGTGGCTGACCTCGGCCGTGGGCCTGTTCGCGCTGTTCTGATCTCGAAAGCTATATGCACTCAATAGTTGCTAGATGCTTACCTACTAAAGATGTTTACGGGGTCTTGTCCAAATCCCGTGACGATGACGTAAAGGTTACGTACTAGCAACTCCCAGCACTGGCAAGCGCCCTCGCTGGCGTTGGCCCCGGCTGATGAATGTCCCGTTCAGCTTGCTATTGGCAGCTGAAGGGGCCATTCATCCGGGCACGGTAGCTGCCGGCAAGAGATATATCCGGACATAGCCCGCAAATCGGTCGGCCAAATAGCTGCCTCTGCTGTCGTTACCATCACGAGATTTGGACGAGACCCTGTTTACGCGATCATGAGCCTGGCGGCGACCGGGCCGGGCACCCGGGAGCTGATACGGCACTACCGGGGATCCCTCGCCGGACAACCGGGCCCCCCAGACCCGCCGGCACTAACCGACGATCTTCGGTAGGCCGGTTGCCGGGCCCTGGGTGATCAGCATGGTGGAGGAGGGGCCGCTCGCCATGGCGCCCTTCTCGACCTGGCCGGTGCTGGGGTCCACGACCTGGCACATGCCCGTGACCTTGCTGCAGTTGACCTGGCCGGGGAGCAGGCCCATCATGCCGTCCAGGTACTGACCCGTGGTCGGGTCGATAACCGCCGTCATCGGGCCGAGCTGCAGTGCCGTCCCGGTCCGGCCCAGCGGGTCGGTGTACGTGCCTTTGACGGTGACGCCGGGGATCGTGGCCGCGACCTTATACAGCGCCTCGCGCAGCGCCGGCGGGGCCGGAGTACCGCTGAGCATGTTCGTGATGAGCTCGAAAAGGTCCTCCTGGCCTGTCCAGGAGCCCTTGACACCCGGCGCCTTGGGGCCAAAGTGGATGCCGGCGGTCGTCATCAGGTCCGACTCAAGCTCGGCAGTGTTGTTGGCCGGCAGCGCGTACAGCTGCGACCACGTGTACCCGTAGAAGGGAGTGCTGTCGCCAACAACCGGGATCGCACGCGCGGCCTTGGCGCCGCCTGGCGGGCGGCTTGAACTCGGGATGGCGGTGGACTGCTCAGGAATGGGCGTGCTTCCCCAGGCCGTGACTCCGTTGCCGTGGCGGTCGGACCAGTTGGCACTGTAGCCGGACTTGCCGGTGAGCAGGCTGGTGGCCTCCGACTCGGTGTACCAGTAGGAGGCGTTCGGCCAGCCCTGCTGCGAGCCGGCGGCCGTCGCGGCCTCGTCGAGGAGTTGCGCGGCCGTGGCGTTGGAGGTCGGGGCGCTGAACCCGACGCGGAAGGCGGGCTTCGGCTTCGGCTTGGCGGGCGCCTTCAACGTCGACTTGGCGGGCGCCTTCACCGTCGACTTGGCGGACGAGCCCGCCACCGGGTTCCCCGGGTGCGGGGCGGGGGCGGCGGACACCGCGACGAACGCCACCGCTGCCGCTGCGACGGCCGTCACGCCGACGACGGTCTTGCCGCGCCAGCCGCTCAGCAAGCCACCGTGCCAGCGGCTCGCCGGCTTCCGATCCACTTCAGAAGGCGTCGCATTCTGCCCCATGGTCGACGCGGCGATCGTCCTGTCGAGGGGAGCACGGGCGTTTCGCAGGCCGTCCGGTGAGATGTCGGGAACCCGGCCGGCCGACGACAGCAGGTCGTCTAGACGGTTCATGATGCCTTCTCCCCCCCATACAGGGTTGTGACCACTGAGAAGTTGGCGGGTGCGCCGCCCTGCAGCCGCTGGAGCGCCTTAAGCGCCCGCTTGCGCGCGCGGTGCAGCCGACTTCTGGCCGCCACCTCGCTGATCCCGAGAGCCGCGGCGGCCTCGGCGTGCGTCAGGTTTTCCCACGCCGCCAGGAGGAGCAGCTCACGATCGGACTCCGACAGGTCCGCAAGCGCCGCGCGGAGCCGGCCGCGCTCGGCCTGCGCGTCGAGCCGGTCATCGACCGCGTCCCAGTCCATCCCGAGATCACGGGTCACGTCGCCAGTCCCCTGCTGGCGCCGGAAGTGGTTGCGCAGCACGTTCAGCGCAATGCCATAGAGCCAGGGCAGCGCGCTGCCGCTGTCATGGGCCACGACCCGCGATGAGGCGGACAGGGCGGCGATGAAAACCTCGGAGAGCATATCTTCGGCGGCTGGCGGCCCGGCGCGCCGGGCCAGGTACCGGAACACCGCCTGGGCATGCCGCTCATAGAGCACGCCCATCAGTTCCGGCTGGCGCGGCAGGCCGGCAAGCAGCTCACCATCAGAGCGCGAATCGCCTGTCATGCCCTGCCTATGTCGCTACCCCGGCCCGCGTTGCACCCCAGCGCGCGACGGTCGCTGAAGCCAAGAGCGCCGGAGCACGGCGCCTGAACGCGGGCGGTCTAGGCTATGTGCGGTAATACCGAGGGGATCAGAGCTTGGTCAACTTGGCGCAGGGCGTCGAGATCCGTATCTTTTGCGTGCCGAAGTCGATAACCAGGACGGTCTCATCCTCCACGCTCACGACCCGGCCGAGGCCGTACTTGTCATGAGTCACCTGGTCCTCCACGTCGAACTGCTCAGCGGGCGGGGCGGCGGGCGGAGGCTTGAAGGGGCTTGTAGGCAGAAAGCGCCGAGTCGCGGCGGGGGCAGGCTTCACATGTCCAGTATGCGGCCTGCGACGCCCCTGGTCTCCCCAAAGCGTGGGTCGCGAGCAGCAGTCACGCCCCGAGAACACAGAAAAGCCACCGTCCGTTCGGGATGAAGAAAGATTTTTCCGAACGGACGGTGGCTACCCAGTGATCAGGATCAGAGCGCGCGGACGTGCTCGGCCTGCGGACCCTTCTGACCCTGTGTGATGTCGAACTCGACCCGCTGGTTCTCGTCCAGGCTGCGGTAGCCGTTGGACTCGATCGCGGAGAAGTGGACGAAGACGTCCTGACCCCCGCCATCAACGCTGATGAACCCGAAACCCTTGTCCGAGTTGAACCACTTGACTGTTCCCTGCGCCACGCGCATTTCTCCTTGCGTACAGACAGCCCCCGCACCTCGCGGGAACCCGGCAGTAAATCCGCGAGCGCGTCATGAAACACGGACACAGAAGCCACGGCCAGCAGAGTGCAACCACTCAGGGGACCAGACCATTCCCCGGCTCGCCGCCGGGGTTGGCGGCCCGGCGGGAGCTGGCGTTACCAGGTACGCAGGTCCGCCTCCAGGTGGTCCAGGAGAGCCGCGGCCTCGACGGCCGTGATGGTCGCCTTCGCTGGTTTGGATACCTTGAGGGACTTCGCCGGCGAGGTGCTCGCGGCGAAGTCGGCGTTACCGGAGTAGGCGGCGATCACGTTGTAGCTGCCGACAGGAAGCGTGGTGTTGCTCGCCGGGGAGCAGGTGGCCTTGCCCTTGGTGAGCGCCTTGTTCTTGCACAAGGTCACACGGCCCGCGGTGATGGTGATCGTCCCGGCCGCAGTGCCGGCGTACTGAGCGGTCACGGTGGCGGTCACCACGAGCCTCTTCTCCTTACCAGAGGTGATCGTCGTGGCGGAAAGGGCCACGGCCGACTTGGTGGCTTCCTTGGTGACCTTGAATGTGACCGCGGCCGACGTGGACGCGGTGAACCCGGTGCTGCCCGGGTAGCTCGCCTTCACGCTGTATGAGCCAGGGGCGAGCAGGGTCGCCGAGCTGAGTACACAGCTCGTCCGGCCCGCGGCAAGCGTGCCCGTGCACAGGGTCCTGCTGCCGCTAACCACCTTGACCGTGCCGCCAGGGGTACCGTGCGGCGCGGTCACCTTGACGGTGAAGGTGACGGCCCGCTCGTGTTCCCAGGCCGCCGACGTCGGCGAGATCGACAACGTGGTGGTCGTCGCGGCCGGGCCGCTGGTGACGGTGATCGTGTGCTGCACCTGCGGAGCGGCCGAGTAGTCCGCGCTGCCCGTCTGGTTGGCGTCGATCACGCAGTTCCCCGCCGCCGTGTAGGTCAAGGTCGCGCCGTTCGTGCCGGACACCGCGCAGACACCCGACCCGCTGGAGGCATTCACCGAGAACACCACCGGGTTACCCGAACCGCCGCCCGTCGCCGACAGCGTCACGGAACCGCCCACCTTCCCTGACGCCGGCGCGGTGAACGAGATCGACTGTGCTGCCACACCCACCGGGATCGTGGCCTGGACCTGGGACGCCGCCGCGTATCCGGCGTTACCTGCCTGGTTGGCGTCGATCACGCAGTTACCGACACCGGTATACGTCAACGTCGCGCCGTCCGTGCCGGACACCGCGCAGACCCCGAGGTCACTGGAGGCATCCACCGAGAACGTCACCGGGTTACCCGAACCGCCGCCCGTCGCCGACAGCGTCGCTGTGCCCCCGTAGGTACCGGTTGCTGGCGGGGTGAACGAGATCGACTGGGACAGTTGCGCTCCGGCTACCGTGATCGTGTAGGACTGCGACACCGTCTGGGCGGTCGGCGTGCTGCTGTCCGTCACGGTCACGGTGAACGGGAAGGTGCCGCCCGACGTGGGCGTGCCGGCGATGGCACCGGTCGCCGGGTCGATCGACAGGCCGTCCGGCAGCGCCCCCGAGGTAACCGCCCAGTTGTATGGAGCGGTGCCGCCGGCGGCGTCGAGCGTCGCTGAGTATGCCACCCCCACGGTTGCCGTGTCCGGGCTGAGCGTGCTGCTTGTGATCATCAGCGTGCCGGACGAGTCCACCGTCAGCGTGTAGGAACTGGTGGCGGTCTCCGCGGTTGGCGTCGAGCTGTCGGTCGCCGTCACTGTGAACGGGAACGACCCCGAGTTAGTCGGGGTGCCGCTCAGCACACCGGTGCTCGCGTTGAGCGTCAGCCCGTCCGGCAGCGACCCCGTGGTGACCGCCCACGAGTACGGCTCGGTGCCGCCGCTTGCCGTGAGGATCTGCGAGTAGGCGATGCCCTGAGTGGCGTCCGGCAGGCTCGTCGTCGAGATGCTCACCGACGTGATAGTGCCAACGGTCAGCGTCAGAGTCGCGGACGCGGTGTCGGCGGTCGGTGTCGCGCTGTCGGTCACCGTGACGGTGAACGTCGAGGCGCCAGCCGTGGTTGGCACGCCGTAGATGACTCCGCTCGCCGGGTCCAGGGCAAGACCAGCCGGCAGCGAACCGCTGGTCACGGCGAAGCTGTCGGCCCCGGTGCCGCCCGTCGCGGCCACCGGGGTGGCGTAGCCGCTGCCCACCGCGCCGTTCGGCAGCGTGCTCGTGGAGATGGCGAGCGTGCCTGGCGTGGTGATGGTGATCGTCACCGTGTCGGTCGCGGTCTGCGCCGTTGGCGTCGAGCTGTCCGTGGCGCTGATCGTCGCGGTGAATGTCCCCGCGGTGGTCGGCGTGCCGGAGATGACGCCTTCGTTCGGGTCAAGCGACAGGCCAGTCGGCAGCGCACCCGATGTGACGGCGAACGTGTACGGGCTGGTGCCGTTGTCCGGGATCAGCGCCGCCTGATACGCCAGCCCGACCACGCCGCTAGCGGAATTGTCACTGATGCTGAATGCCGGGTTCACGGGCGCGGCGGCCACCGTCATCGCGTAGGCCCGGGAGGCAGTCCCCGCGGTCGGAGTCGCGGAGTCGGTCAGCGTGACGGTGAAGCCGTAGCTGGCCGCGGTCGTCGGCGTGCCGGAGATGATGCCGCTGGAAGGATCGAGCGACAGACCGTCCGGCAGCGAGCCGGAGGTCACCGACCACGAGTAGTCGGGCACTCCGCCGCTGCCGAGCAACTGCTGCGAATAGTCGCTACCGGCGGTCGCGCCAGGCAGCGTGGTGGTGGCGATGGACGCCGCGGTGCCCGCGGCCACGGTGATGGAGACGGTCTCGGTGGAGGTGTTGGAGGCCGCGTCAGAGACAGCGACCCCGAAGGAGAAGGTGCCGGCCTGAGTCGGGATGCCGGAGATCACGCCCGCCACCGGGTCGAGGGTCAGGCCTGGTGGCAGCGCACCTGTCGAGATTGACCAGGCAAGCGGCGCGGTGCCGCCGGTGGACGGCAGCGCGGCGTCGTACGTCTCGCCTGCCGTCGCGCCTGGCAGGGCGGGCGTGCCAAGCGTAAGCGCGGCCGTCGACGGGTCGACGGTCAGCGTCAGGGTCTTGGTGGCGGTGTTAGCGGTTGGCGACGCGGCGTCGGAGGCTTCGACAGTGAACGTGCTGGAGCCCGCGGTGGTCGGCGTGCCCGAGATGATGCCAGTGTCCGGGTCGAGCGACAGGCCGTCCGGCAGGGTGCCAGAGGTCACCGACCAGGAGTAGACGGGCACTCCGCCGGTCGCCGCCATCGTCGCCGAGTACGCCTGACCGGCCGTCGCGGTCGGCAGCGAGGTCACGCTCACCGACAGCGCGGAGGTCGCCGCGATCGTGATCGACACGTGCTCAGAGGCGGTCTCCGCCGGGCTGCCTGCGTCGGTCGCGGTCACGGTGAAGCCGGTCGTGCCAGCGGCGGTCGGCGTGCCGGAGATGATGCCAGTCGAGGAGTCCAGGGACAGGCCGGCCGGCAGCGCGCCGGAGGTCACCGACCAGGTGTACGGCGCGGTGCCACCGCTCCCCCAGACGAATCCGGTGTATGGCTCGCCCACCCAGCCGTTGACCAGGGCGGCGTCCAGCGTGAGCGGCGTCGCGGCGGCAGCGCGAGTCGCGGCCGCCGGCCTGACCACGGCGGTGGCCGTCGCGGTCGTCTTGACGGGAACGCTCTTGTCGGTCGCGGCGGGACCTGGGTGCTTGGCCCCGGCGCTCTTGCCGCCGGCACCGTGCGCCGAAGCAGCGGCGCCGTGCTGGGCGTCGGAGCCCCCGGTGCCGTTGCCTTCCAGGTAGCCGAGCTGGGACGCGACATAGCTGGCGATCGCCTGCTGACCCTTGATGTTCGGGTGACCCGCACCGGAATAGAACGGCCGGAGCGCGTTGATCAACGGGGCGCTCGTGCACAGTTCGTGGCCGGCGAACAGGTCACCAAGCTCGATGTATCGCACGCCGGCTATCGCCGCCGCGCCCGACAGCGCGTCGTTCAGGTCCGCCTGGGCGGCGGCGAACGCGGTGAGGATCTGCGGCGAACTCGTGCCCATCCACCAGTAGCAGTTCAGCGCGGCGGTCACGTCGTTGGACAACGAGGGCAGCGGGAACAGGTTCGGGTAGCCAACCACGACGACGTGGTCCGGGCCGCCGGCCGCGCTCGCTATCGACTGGTAGAACCGCACCATGTGGGTGAAGAACGAGTTCGAGTCGAGCACGTTCACTTCGTGGTTCAGGATGTACAGGCACGACAGCCCGTCGTCGCCGAGGAACGTGCCCGCGACGCAGGTTTTCAGCACGTTGGAGAATTGCAGGTCGTCGCCGCCAGCGGTGACCGTAACCAGCGCGGGCGGACCGTTTTCTCTCGTCCAGTTCTGCAGCGCGGTGACCTGCGGTGCCTGCTCGGTCGAGGTGGCGCCGGAGCAGGCGACGAAGGTGTTCGGGGACAGCTGAGGCACCGCGGCGTATTCCGCGGACAGCAGCGACGGCCACGCGTCGCTGCCCCGGTCGCAGGGTGCGCCCGCGTAGTTGTAGTTGTCGGTCCCTTCCCCGGAGGAATAGGAGTCGCCGAGCGCGAAGTAGCCGCCGCAGCCGTTCGGCACGCCGCTCGCGCCGCTCACGTTGAAGATGTACTGCCCCGGGGTGCTGCTGCCGTAGTCGTTGTAGATGAGGCCGGTGATCGGGTTGGTGTCGAGCAGGCCGCCGTTGACGCCGGACCCTGGCAGCTCACAGGACGGTCCGTAGCCGCTGGTATAGCCCGCCCGAGCCGGGCTGCCGCCGAGGCATTCCGCGTCACCACCGCTAGCCTGGCCGCTGTCCCAGGTGAGGGGGCCGTAGTTGAACTCGATCTGCCAGTCCCCCGCCCCCAAGTCGGAGCGGTCTATCAGCAGCACCTGGAAGGTGTTGGTCACCGAATCGATTTCGGAAAAGCAACCGACATTCTCGTAGTCGACGCCGAGCGTCAGGTGCCCGTCGACGGTCTGGTATCCGTAGGTGACCGTCTGGCCGACACGAGTGTCCACGTCCGCCCAGAACGGCGCGATCATCGGGACGCTGATCTGATTGAGGCTCTGCGGCGTGTAGTCGCTGAGCGGCCCGTTGAAGGTCAGGTTGCCATTGTTGTTGATGTACAGCGACTCGTATGTCTGGCCGTAGAAATTGATGGGGAAAGGCAGCGAGATCGCCGTCGGGGTGCAGTCCGCGGGGGCGCCCGCGTTCGGCCCCGTGCAGGGATAGCTGCCGTCATCGTTCGGGCCGAATATCTCCGAGGTGAAGCCCGGCACGATCGCGTGGCCAATGGATGCCGTCGCCTGACCGGCGGTGCCGGCCACCGGCCCGGCCTTCTGGGTGGCATCGCCCGCGCTGGCCGAAGCTAGCCCGGCCGTGCTGGCCACCAGGGAAATCCCGAGAATGAACGCTGCGCAAAGCCGCGCCGTAAACCGGCCCATGCGGTTAACCCCTCCGCCCCGGGGAGAGGCAAATGGCCAGCCCGCTTCTGGCCTGCTCTCCCGTCCCGCAACGTAAGACGCGCCACCGCCCGCAATGGAGTGCACCAGACCTGTCCGACTTTGTCCGGCCATTCGCCGAACCGGACACGCAGGCATAACCATCCCGAAACCGGGTTCGCGGCGGCGCCTTACCGTCGCCTAACCGGATCGGCTTCTCTAGCACGAATGACTGGAAGTGATTCCCGCCAGGGTCGAAAGTCGTGAACGACAGGATGCGGAAGTGTCCCGCCAGCGTCTTGCTCATCAGCTGATCCGAGCGGAACGCGAAGAAGCGGGGTACCGGATAATGGTCGTCCCGCATCGGGCCCTCCTCGTCCGCCCCTCCCCAGGTCCCCGCGTAGCACAGCCCGCCTGGCACCAGCACTTCGCCGATCGCCTCCAGGACGCGCGTGAGATCGGGGGTCGGGACGTGGAGCAGGCAGTTCAGGGCATAGACCGCGTCAAAGGAGGCCGGAGGGACCTCCAGGCTGAGGAAGTCGGCGACGCGTGCGTTGAGGCCCTTCGCCCGGCACAACTCGACCATGGCCGGGGAGAGGTCGGTGCACAGGACTCGCAGGCCCTGCTCCTGGAAGAACAGCGAGTCGTGCCCAGTGCCGGCGCCCACCTCAAGCAGGCTGGTCGCGCCTCGATCTCGGAGCAGGTCAAGGAAGCGGCGCCGCTCATCAACCTTGAATGTCTCCTTCTCCCTGGCGTCTCGTTCGGCCGCGGCGGCCGCACCGTACGCCTGGCGGAGGCTGGTAATGACCCGTTGGTACTCCTGCACGGCCAAGAGCGTATCGTGGCGCGGTGTTCTCGCCTCAAGGCCCGTCTGTCCGCGAACTGGCGATGCAGGCGCTGTCCTCGGTCGAAGGCGGCTACAACCTGCTCGCCCCGAAGTTCGACCACACGCCTTTTCGCACCCCCGATGGCGTGCTTGACGCGACCGCCGCCGCGTTGAGTCCGCTCGGCCCGTTCGGAGCAGGATTGGACGTGTGCTGCGGCACCGGCGCGGGCGTTCGGGTCCTCGGATCCCTGTGCCGAGGACCGATCACGGGCGTCGACTTCAGCACCGGCATGCTCGCGCAGGCGCGCCGTGCGTACCCGGACGCCACCTGGGTCCGGGCCGACGTCCGGGCCTTGCCCTTCGCCGGGGACTTCGACGTGGCGGTCAGTTTCGGGGCGCTCGGGCACTTCCTGCCCGCCGAACGGTCCGCGCTGTTCGCCGGCGTGTACCGCGCCCTGCGGCCTGGCGGGGTTTTCGCTCTCCCGGTCGGCGCGGAACCGCCCGTCACCTCAGGCTTGTACTGGGCGCTGCTCGGGTTCGACCTGGCGATGCGCGTGCGCAATGCGGTGTGGCGTCCTCCGTTCGTCATGTACTACCGGACGTGCCCGCCGCACGCGCTGCGCGACGACCTGGCGGCATCCGGCTTCACCGTGACGACGGCCCCCTTGCCGGCTCTAGGCACACGCGCGGACGGCAACCCGCGGTGCTGGCTTGTCCTCGCCCGCCGGCCAGCAGTGCCAGCTCGTAAAGACCGGGACTAACCGGCGCGCTTTGGTGTCGACATCGCGATGGTGACAAAATCGACTGGTGCACATCGGGGTACTCGGATCTTTCGAGGTTCGCACGAACGACGGCGCATTGGCCGACGTGCCGGGTGCCCGGTTGCGGGCACTGTTGATCGCCCTGGCCCTCGAACCGGGTCGCGCCGTCTCGAAGGCGACGCTCATCGATTGGATCTGGGGTGAGCAGCCGCCCACCGACACGGCGAATGCCCTGCAGCGCTTGGTTTCCCGGCTGCGCAAGGCGCTGCCGGAGGGCGTGATCGAGGGCCAGCCGGGCGGCGGCTACCGGTTGACGGTGGGCCCCGACACCGTCGATGCCGTCCGGTTCGAACGCCTCCTCGCTCAGGCTCGCGACGCGGAGGGTTCACGGCGGGTACAGCTGTTGCGCGAAGCCCTTGCCTTGTGGCGTGGTGCGGCCATGCAGGATGTCGGCCTCGAAGAGAGCGAAGCGTTGGGCGCTGCGGTCGCCCGGCTCGAACGGCTGCGACTCGCCGCGCTAGAGGATCGGTTCGACGCGGAGGTGGTTCTCGGTCATGGTGCCGAGCTGGTCGCGGAGCTGACCGATCTGGTGGCCGCCCATCCGGAGCACGAACGGCTGGTCGCAGCGCTAATGCGTGCCCTCGGCGCGGCCGGACGCGACACTGAGGCGCTGCTCGCGTACGAACGCACCAGGGAGACACTGGCCGACATGCTGGGCGTCGACCCCTCACCGGAGTTGTCCGCCTTGCACGTCGCGCTGCTGCGTGGCGAGCTGGGGCGGCGAGAGGAGAACAGGAAGACCAACGTGCGGGCCGAGCTGACGAGCTTCGTCGGCCGGGATGCCGATGTGGCCGCGGTCCGAGAGCTGATCGGGGAGCATCGGCTGACCACCCTGATCGGACCGGGTGGCTCGGGTAAGACCAGGCTAGCCACGGAGACCGCTCGCACGCTGCTCGGCGACCTGCGGGATGGGGTCTGGTTGGTGGAGCTCGCCGCCACCGGCGCCGACGGTGACGTGGTCCAGGCGACGCTCGCCGCGCTTGGGCTCCGGGATGCCCTGCTCGGCGCGACACCGAGCGCGGAACCGGTAGACGGGCTCATCGCCGCGATCCGCGAGCGGGAAGCGCTGCTGATCCTGGACAACTGTGAGCACGTGATCGAGTCGGCGGCGGCGTTCGCCGATCGGGTGCTCGGGGAGTGCCGGAGGCTGCGGATCCTGGCGACCAGCCGGGAACCGCTGGGCATCACCGGTGAGGCGCTCTGGCAGGTCGAACCGCTGGCCCTGTCCGAAGCTAGCCCCGGCGAGATCGAATCCTCGCCAGCCATCCAGCTGCTGCGCGACCGGGCAGGCGCCGTACGCAAAGATCTCGGCGGCGATGCGCGCACCTTGTCGACGCTGGCGAGCGTATGCCGGGCGCTCGACGGCATGCCGCTAGCGATCGAACTTGCCGCGGCCCGGTTGCGCACCATGACCATCGAGCAGCTCGCCAACCGGCTCGACAACCGATTCCGTCTACTGACTAGCGGCAGCCGTACCGCACTGCCGCGGCACAAGACCCTGCGCGCGGTGGTCGACTGGAGCTGGGAGTTGCTCACCGATGCCGAGCGGATGGTGCTACGCAGGCTGTCGGTATTCTCCGGTGGAGCGAGCCTGGAGGCGGCCGAGCGGGTCTGCGCTGCCGACGCGGTCGAGCAGGACGAGGTGCTCGAGTTGCTCACCTCGCTGGCCGAGAAGTCGCTGCTTGTCACCGAGAGCTACGGTGCGCTGCGCTATCGGATGATCAGCACGATCAAAGAGTACGCCGCGGACCGGCTCACCGAAGCCGGGGAATCGGATCCGGTCCGGCAGGCCCATCTCGGCTACTTCACCGAACTCGCCGAGTCCGCGGAGCCGCACCTTCGCCGCGCCGAGCAGCTGGCATGGCTCGCGAGGCTTGAGGCGGACCACGACAACATCGGTGCTGCGATGCGCGGTGCGCTCGCTGCCGGCGAGGCGCAGGCGACGATGCGGCTCGCGGCGGCCGCCGGCTGGTACTGGTGGCTCGGCGGGCGTCGGTCCGAAGGCTTCGAGTTGATCGTCGCGGCCACCAACATCCCCGGCGAGGTGACCGATGAGGTCAGGGCCATGGTGTATGCGCTAGTGGTGCAGTTCGTGACCTCCGGGCGGGGCGATGAACACCAGGCCGCGGAGTGGATTCACCAGGCGTATCGGTTCAGCCAGCGCAGTCAGCAACGCGACCCGCTGCTAGAGCTTGTCACCCCGCTGGAACGCATGCTGCAGGCACCGGACGCCTCCTTGTCCGCGTTCGAGTCGTTGCTGGACAGCGAAGACCCCTGGGTACGCGCCCTGGCCCGGTTTCAAGCCGGGAAGATGCGGATCATGCTCGGCCAGGATGGCCGGGCCGCAGAGGCCAATCTGGAGATGGCGCTCGCCGAGTTCCGGGCACTCGGCGAACGCTTCGGGATTTCGCTTGTGCTGTCCGAGCTTGCGGAGCAGCTCGCCAAGCGCGGCGAATTCGGGGCAGCGTGCGAACACTGGGAACAGGCGGTCGCGGTCATCACCGAGGTCGGTGCCACCGAAGATCTCATCCGGCTACGGACCCGCCAGGCCCTGATGTACTGGCTGAAAGGCGATCAAGACGCTAGCGCGGCCGCCATCGCCGAAGCCGAGCGGAGCGCCGATGGTGTCACCTGGCCGGATGCGCTGGCCGAGCTCGCGTTCGCCAAGGCGGAGCTCGCTCGCTGGGGCGGCAATGCCGAGGAAACCCGCCATCAACTCGGCGTCGCGACCACCTTGCTTGGCCACGACGCGGAGCAGGCGTATTTCCGTGCGCAACGTCACGACGTGCTCGGATATCTTGCCGACGACCTCGGTGAGGCCCGTACCCACCGCGTCGCGGCCTGGCAGGCAGCGTCCGAGGCCGGGCATGCGCCCCTGATCGCCCAGGTAATCGTCGGGATCGCGGACCTGGCAGTTCGCCTCGACCAGTACGAACAGGCGGCTCGGCTGCTCGCGGCCAGCGCCGGCGTACGCGGACTGCCGGATCGCTCGCAACCGGATGGAGCCAGGATCGAGCAGGCGGCGCGGCGTCACCTCGGCGCAGCACGGTTCGCCGAGGTGACGCTGGAGGGTACGCAGACGAGCTCGTCTGAGCTGGTCGAGGTCACGTTCGCTTCTTGAAGGTCAACGTGCAACGCGTTGAACGATGATGTCGCCGTGCCGCGTGCGGGCGTGGACCGTGACCTCGTCCGGCTCCTCAGGGCGTTCGTGTGACGCAACGGAGTTGCGCACCGATCCCCTCTCGCTATTGACGTCAAGGTCAGCGACGGTGCCGTCGCTGATGCCGACCTCGATGTCGCCTGAGCCATTCGTGAGCCTCGCC
This sequence comes from Trebonia sp., assembly GCA_035571275.1. Lineage (GTDB taxonomy): Bacteria > Actinomycetota > Actinomycetes > Streptosporangiales > Streptosporangiaceae > Trebonia. Next base: position 17,544 of record DATMKQ010000128.1, on the reverse strand, counting down.
TGACCTCGTGACATCCGGCCGATCCGGATGGCACCGCTGCCCGTCGTGGCGGTGACGCTGCCGTCGGCGCTGTCGATGTCGAACCCGCCGCTGCCGCTGCTGAGCTCTACATCGGCCATGGCGTGACCGATCCTGGCCTGTCCGCCGGAGCTTGCGATCCGGACCGGGCCCGCCGCCTCGCCGATCCGCACCGCGAACGTCGCGCCGTCGATGTCGGCGCGCCCGGCGATGTGGCCGATCTCAACCTCACCGGCCGAGATGTTCGCGCGCAGCGCCCCGGTGTGGTCCAGCCGGACCCGTCCCGATGCCATCTGCAGCTCGCAGTTGCCAACTGGGCCGACGGCATGCACACCCGAGTACGCGAGGTGCGTGATCAGGCTAGAGCCGGCGGGCAGGTCGATGGTGATGGCGACCGAGCCGTTCTTGTCCCCGGGGACCATCGTTTTGACCGTCAGCTGACCGCCGGCGAAGTCGACCTTGGTCTTGTTGGCCACCTTGACGTCCGTCCGGCTCGCCGCGTTGAGGGGCTCGACCAGCACCACGGTGTCGGTCCGTTCGCTCGCGGTGACGCGCACCTCGGCACCGGCGACTTCCACGGTGGCGGAGATGGGACCTGGTGTGGCGAAGGTAGGCATGGCAACTCTCCTGTTTGACTCGTTGTCTCGTGGAAGGTCAGGCTCGCTTCTTGAAGGTGGTAAGCGACCACACATAGCCGACCAGGGCGATCCCGACGCACCAGGCGACGGCGCTGATCGCCCTGCTCGCGGAGGGTTCCCCGGTCAGCAGTCCGCGCAGGGTCTCAATGATCGGGGTGAAGGGCTGATACTCCGCGAACTGCCGTACCCCGACCGCCATCGTTTTGGCCGGCACGATCGCGCTGGAAAGGAACGGCAGCAGGATCAGGGGCACGGTGGCCAGGCCAGCCGATTCCGCGGTCTTCGCCGCGAGTCCCAGGGCGACAGTCATCCAGCTGGCAGCGAACGAGACTCCCGCGATGAGGCCGATCACGCCGAGCCATTCGGGGAAACTGGCATGCGAGCGGAATCCCATCGCGAACGCCACGCCGATAATGGCCGCGATGGCGACCAGACTGCGGAGCACGGTGGCGATGACCTGAGCGCTCAATACGGCGCTGCGGGAGATGTCCATCACCTTGAACCGGTTGATGATCCCCTTCGCCATATCGGAGTTCACGGCCACCGCGGTCGCGCTCAGCCCATAGCAGATCGTCAAGACGATCATGCCCGGCGTCACGTAATCGACGTACTTGACACCGACGGCGAAGGCACCGCCGATCACGTACACGAACAGCAGCAGGAGGACGATCGGGAACAAGACCGCGTTGAACACGGTGACGGGATTCCGGACGGTGTGCTTGAAGTTACGACGCAGCATGATGATCGAGTCGGTGCTCATCGTGCGTTCTCCTTCGTGCTTGTGTTGCTAGTCAGGGCCAGGAAGACGTCATCGAGGTCCGGGGTGTGTACGGAGAACTCTTCGACCTCGATCGAATGTGCGTCGAGTTGGTTGAGCAGGGCCCGTACCGATCGGGCCCCGCCATCGCTCGGGACCCGCAAGATCAGGTCATCCTCGTCCTCGCGAGCAGAGCCGGTCAGGAGCCCCATCGCGGCACCGAGTTCGAGGGCGTCGGCGAACCGGAGCCGCACGTGACCGCCGGAGATCTGACGCTTGAGCTCTCCGGGAGTGCCCTGGGCGACCAGGCGACCCTGGTCGAGCACCGCGATCCGGTCCGCCAGCCGGTCGGCCTCTTCGAGGTACTGGGTGGTCAAGAAGATGGTCACGCCGTCGGCCACCAGTTGGCGGATGATGTCCCACATCGTGCGGCGGCTGCGCGGATCCAGTCCGGTCGTCGGCTCGTCCAGGAAAATGATCTCGGGCCTACCGACCAGTGTCATGGCCAGATCCAGCTTCCGGCGCATGCCACCGGAGTAGGTCGATGCCAGCTTCTGAGCCGATTCGGTCAGATCGAATCGCTCTAGCAAGTCCGCGACCACCCGCTTGGCTTCGCCCGAACCCAACCGCTTGAGATCCGCCATCAGCTGGAGGTTCTCCTGGCCGGTCAGCAGTTCGTCCACCGCGGCGAACTGGCCGGTGACCCCGATCGCCGCGCGTACGGCCTTGGTTTCTGTCACCACATCGTGCCCGGCGACGCGCACCGTACCGCCGTCCGCTGTTATCAACGTGGTAAGCACGTTGATCGTCGTCGTCTTGCCCGCCCCGTTCGGGCCGAGCAGGGAAAAGATCGTGCCCGTTTCGACATCGAGATCGATTCCGTCCAGAACGACCTTGTCCTTATACGCTTTCCGCAGCCCTGAAGCCGCCACCGCCGAATTTTTCATGGGTCCAGATTCAGAGCCCGGACCGCCACGCGCCTGACACGCCCCTGACACGAGCGCTGTCATCGTGTCTACGCCCGGAGCAGGCACTGCCAATACGGGTTCGGCCGGCACCCTCAGGCCTATGGAAGTGCTAAGGCGCCGCTACCGGCACGAACCTGGCGATGGCGTCGGCCACCGCGGCCGGTTCGTCCACCGGTACCCACGTCCCGGCGCCTGGCACTGGGATCAGTGTGGCCTGTGGGAAATCGGCCGCGAGTCGGCGTGCCAGTGTCATCGGGAAGAAGTGGCACGCCTCACCCCAGATCACCAGCACCGGCCGGTCGAACGCGCGGATCGCCGGGGCGGCATCGATCAGGAGCCGCGGCCGGAAGCCGGCCATCGCCGCGACCAAGTCGCCGACCACCCGCTTATCACGCCGGATCGGCCCGAAGAAGGACTCTTCGCGCGACCGGTCAAGCCCGCGAGCGGTGACGGTGGCCAGGGCCTTACGACGGCCGGTCGACGACCGGCCCTGCAGTCGTAGCAATGCGCCGACGAGCCACGGTACAGCACGAGCCGCTGCCGACCCCTTTTGCAGCGAATCCGGTGGGAACTGGTCGTAGCAGTCGCAGTTCGTCAGGACGAGACGGCCTACGCGGCCAAGCGCGGAGTGACCGCTGGCCAGCGAAAGCAGGAGGAGTCCGCCGGCCGTGTCGTTGACGATCACAGTGGCGTTGTTCACGTCGAGGAGCTCGAGGCAATCCAGAAGCAGCCCGGCCAGCGAGGTGGCCGACCTGTCGGCCCCGGTGGTCAGGGGCCACGGGTGCGCCCCGAGCGGGAGGTCTACGGTGATGCAAAGGTAGCGATCGTCGAGCGCGGCGACGACGTCGCGCCATAGGTCACCGTTCGCGAGCGCGCCGGCGAAGAAGACGAGCGTCGGCCCCTGCCCCGAGGATCGGCAGGCAAGGGGTCCCAGACGGGTTTCCAGCTTCTGCGGTTTCAGGCCCCCGGACTCCACGAATATAAAACGTACTCCCAGTATGCGCGAAGGCAAGGCCCGGCAGAGCTACCAAGTACCCCACGCTAGCGCCGGCGCGGGCAGGTCCGGCGGGGTCAGGAACGCCGGCGGGGCGGTTAGGTCGAGTGCGCAGAGCGGCGCGGTCGCCGCGGCGTCCCTCCTGGTCAGCGCGGGCAGGTTCCACTTCTCCTCAACGAGCTTCAGTATCGAGGTGTGGTCGAAGACATCCGACAGGACGCAGTCCGGCCGGGCGTAGGGTGACACGATCACGGCGGGCACCCGGAACCCGTAGTTGTCGTAGGCGTCCGGGCCCTCGACGAGCTGCTCGGCATGCCGGACATAGCCGGGGAACAGCACCTTGAGCGGGCCGCGCAGCGGGGACCGGTGGGCCACGAGGCTGTGGCCGGGGACGTCGTCCGGTGCCACCGCCGCGGGCGGGGCGACGTGGTCGTAGTAGCCGCCGTTCTCGTCGTAGGTCCAGATGAGCAGCGTGTCCGCCCAGCCGGGGCCGTGCATGACCCGGCTGATCACCTCGGCGGCGAAGCTTTCCCCCTTGCGGATGTCTTGCGGGTTCTCCTCAGAGAAACGGCGGTAGTCCGGGTCGACGATGCAGAACGACGGAAGATTGCCGGAGTCGGCATCAGCGAAGAACTGCTCAACGCTGCGGACGTGGGCCATGTAGCTGACCATCCCGAGCGGGTAAAGCGCCGCCGTGAACTGCAGATCCCTCTTGACCGTGTCGCTGGTCTTACGCAGCGGACGGCCCAGGGAGGCCAGATGGTGCCGGGTCCGGCGGCGCCGGTACCGCACGAAGCGGCGGAACTCGGACTGGTCACTTTCGGCCGGCCGGTAGTTGACCCAGGAGATCCCGTGCCGGGTCAGCATGTCCAAGATCGTGCCGGCTCGCGGCCGGTCCAGCAGGTTCACGGGCAGGTCATCCATCAGGCCGTTGGCTGTTCCCGCCAGCAGGAACCTGCGGTTCGGGAACGTCGGCCCAAGGCACGAACTGAACCAGCGGTCGGCCAGCGGAAAGGTCCGGGCCAGCCCGTGGTAGAAGGGCAGATCCTGCTCGGTCCAGTAGGCCATGGCCGCGGTCTTGTCGCCCTCGGGCGAGGTCTGCTCGGTCGAGGTAACGAAACCGTTCATCTTCCCGCCGGCCCACTGCGAGTGGCTGGCGCTCCAGCTCTGGCCGGGCACGCCGTCGTGCTGAACCGTGGAGCCCGCGTGGTAGGCCCGGATCATCGTGCCCGCGGAGTCAGGATTCTCGGCATCCGGCCTGCCATCGTCGCCGAGCGGAAACCCCTCGCCCCGGCCGAGGGTGCCGAGATAGTTGTCGAAGGAGTGGTTCTCCATCATCAAGACGACGATGTGCTTGATCTGCGGCAGCGTGTCGGTGCCGACCGGGCGGCCGGGATCGGGCCGGTCGCCTGGCCGGTTGCTGCGCGTCCGGCGCTCCCGCCCGCGCAGCTTCTGGCGTTCGATCCGCTCCCAGGTGCTCGTGCTTGTCATATCAGTCCCTTGTCGTCGCCCCTAATGGGTTGCGGATTCGGTTTCCCTGTGATGGTCGGCGGCCTTGCGGTGGGGCAGGCCCAGCGGCCGGCGGCCACCGCGGTCCAGGCCGTCCTTGTTCGGCTTGATCAGCAGCGTGGTCGCGGTCAGCCAGAGCGCGGCGAACAGCACGCTGGCCAGGATGTCGGTGGGGTGATGCTCGCCGCGGTACAGGCGCGCCGTGGCGATCGCGACCGGCATGACGACCGCCGGGATCAGGAACAGGTAGCGCCACCAGCCGCGGGCGTGGCCGATGACCAGGATGGCGATGCCCACGTAGAGGCACGTGGTGGCGGCCATGTGGCCCGAAGGGAACGCCGAGGTGGGCAGGTGCGAGTCCAGGTGCGGGACGTCCGGCCGTGGTCGCTTGACGATGTCGGCGACTATCAGGAACGCGCCAAGCTCGCCGAACATGACCACAGCGAGGAAGATCACCGGACGCCAGTGCCGGGTCACAGCGATGAACACCACGCAGGTGGCGACGCTCACGATGAGGATGTCCTGGGTCGCTCCCAGGTTGCTGACGATCAGGCTCCAGTGATTCAGCGTGGCCGTGCGATGCGCGGCAAACCAGTGCGGAATCGTACGGTCGCCCAGCAGGTCTCCGTTCGCGTTGCCAGTCATCATGATGAGCTTGCCGATGCCGGTGAGGGCGCCGATGATCAACACCCAGATCACCACTACGCCGGCGGCGATACGGCCGTACGTGCGAACGCGGTCATTGTGAGCGCGGTCATGATGCATGGTTGTCTCCGGTTCGGTCGGCTGGAGGTCGTCGCGGGCTTCGGGCTCAAGGCCCTCGGTCACCGGGTCGGTCACCGGCTCGCCGGTGACCTGGCGGGACAGTTCGAAGGCGAAGGCGGTGACGCCCAGCCAGGTGATGCCGAGCGTCCACCCGCCCAGCACGTCGGAGACGTAATGCACGCCGAGCAGGAGCCGGCTGATGCCGATAGCGGCTATCAGCGTGACGATCACGGTGGTGAACACGCGGCGCCAGGTCCCGCGGACCGCGGGCAGGAAGACCAGGAACAGCGCGCCGTAGCAGACGATCGAGCCGAGTGCGTGCCCGCTCGGGAAACTGTTGCCGTTGCCGTACGCGATCGGGTGCGCCACCACTGGACGCAGCCTGCCGACGAGTGCCTTAAGCACCGGGTCGAGCACCAGCTCGCCCGCGCCCGTGACCAGGAGATAGGCCGCGAGCCACCACCGTCGCCTGATGGCGAGCACGACGACGGCCGCCCCGATCAGGGTCCATAGCACACCGCCGCTGCCCAGCCAGGTGATCGCCTTGACGACGTCAACGACCGCGGGGTGCCCGGCGACCAGACTGTTCAGCCGGGTCGCGGCGCCATGATCGGCCGACTCCAGCGGCGCCCACCGCAGCCGTACCAAGAGGAGCAGGAGGGTAAAGACGAGAGCCGCGGCGGTGACGATAGCAAGCGGCGCGAGAGTGCGCCGGGGAGCGGCTCGAAAGGACATGGCCCCCCTACTGCCCGGTGCTAACTGTTTCACGCCTATTCACGGTCGCGTTCACGGTCGCGCCTGTTCTGGACGGCGTGAGTGGGGCTACAGGAAATCCCGGCGTGACTTTTCTGACCAGAATCGAAAATGATCGCAGCGATCCGGACGGCCCGTGACTGCTGACGTTTCGCGGCCCGCTAATGTGGTAGTGACGGGTATGCACTCAATATCAGCGCCCGATGCAATGCGCTCCGCAAGGCGGGCTTCCGACAGCAAGGCGGCGCATTTCCTGGCTCGCGCGGGCCTGATCTCGCGGGGTGTCATCTATATCCTGGTCGGCTGGGTCGCGGTGCTGGTCGCACTGGGGCACAGCTCGCGTGAGGCGGACCAGACGGGCGCCTTGCAGTTGCTCGCGGGCAAATCCTACGGACTTGTCTCGCTCTGGCTGCTCGGCATCGGCTTCGCGGGCTACGCGCTGTGGCGGCTGAGCGAAGCGGCGTTCGGAGTCACTGGCGAGTCGCCCGGAGCCGGCCCCAGGCTCAAGTCGCTGGGCCGGGCCGTCATCTACGCGGGCCTGTCCTACCTGACCTTCACTGTGATCTCAGGCAAGGACAGCAGCCAGGCTGGCCGGCAGGAGGACATCACGGCCACCGCCATGCAGCACCCGGCCGGCCGGGTGCTTGTCGGCATCGTCGGGCTGGTCATCGTCGTCTGCGGCATCGCTCTTGTGGTCGAGGGTGCTCGTAAGAAGTTCATGAAGTATCTGCGGACCGCGCAGATGAGCCCCAGGACGCGTCGTGTCGTCCAGGTGCTGGGCGTGACAGGAACCATCGCGCGAGGCCTGGTATTCGCCCTGGTCGGTGTGCTGGTGATCGATGCGGCGGTGACCCACAAGGCAGCGGAGTCCGGCGGCATCGACAAGGCGCTGCTGACACTGCGCGATCAGCCGTTCGGTGAATACCTGATGATGCTGGCCGCGCTCGGCCTCGTCGTCTTCGGTGTGTACGGGCTGTGCGAGGCGCGCTGGCGAAGGGTCTGACGCGCGTGGCTGACATCGCGGTGGTGGCGCACTCACGAAAGAGCTTTGGGGGCGGCCTGCCCGAGTTGCGACGAATCCTGGCCCGCGAAGGCGTGACCGATCCCCTGTGGTACGAGGTGAAGAAGAGCAGCCGAGCCGCCAAGTACGCCCGGCAGGCGGCGGCCAAGGGGGCCGACGTGATGTTCGTCTGGGGTGGCGACGGCACCGTCCAGCGCTGCATCGACGCTGTGGCCGGCACGGACACGGCCGTAGCGATCCTGCCAGCGGGGACCGCGAACCTGCTGGCGGTGAACCTGAACGTTCCGCACGACCTCAACGAGGCGGTGCTCGCCGGGTTGCACGGCGACCGGCGCAGGCTCGACACCGGCTCCGTGAACGGCGAGCGTTTCACGGTGATGGCGGGCGCGGGCTTCGACGCGCAAATGATCTCCGACGCCGACCGGGGCACGAAAGACCGGCTAGGCCGCGCCGCCTACATCATCACCGGGATCAAGAACCTCGGTGCGCCGCGGGCTAGGGCGACGATAGAGGTGGACGGCGAACTCTTCTTCCACGGCAAGGTCTCGTGCGTGCTGACGGCGAATGTCGGCAAGATACTCGGCGGGCTCGAGGCTTTCCCGCAGGCGCAACCGGACGACGGACGCCTGGAGCTAGGGGTAGTCACGGCCCGGAGCCCGGTCCAGTGGGCCAGGACGTTTGGCTCGGTCGCGCTGGGACATCCAGAGCAGTCTCCCTTCGCCAAGGTCACGCAGGGGAAGAAGGTCAGGATCCGGTTCGACCGGAAGGTCCGCTACGAACTCGATGGCGGCGCCCGTCCAGCCAGCAAGAAGCTGCGCATCAAGGTCCATCCACGCTCGGTCACGGTGTGCGTCCCGGCTGAGCCCTCAGGATGAATCATCGCTCCTGCCGCCGGCCAACCCCATCGGCGTCGAGGAGTTGCTGCCCAGCCGCTCCGGGCAGCAACTCCAACGTCTTTTCGAAATGTACGGTCGTCCCCTGCCGGTCGTTCCTCGTTAGCTGCAGGTTGTCGACGACCGCATTGATGATCTTCAGGCCACGACCACGCTCAGCGGTCGCGGGCACAGGATCGTCGGCGACGGCAACGGGTTCGATGTCCCGGCTGCCGCTGTTGACAACCTCGATGGTGCACCGGCGGTTCCTGGCGCTTACCTGCACTTCGTACTCCTCGCCAGGCCCAGCGTGCTGGATCACGTTGGCACAGGCCTCGCCGAGCGCCAAGGCGATATCGGCGCGCGTCTCCGGCGTCACCCCGAGAGTCTGCAGGCAGCCGTCGAGGACTTGGCGGGTGACCGGCACGCTGACGGCCTCGCGGGGAAGATAAAGCACTAGCTTGATTTCCATCTCCACCTCTGAGGGACCTGGGCCAGATCACGCCACTAGCGCCTGAGCGCAAGGACGATGAGCACAATGATCACGATAACCACGATCGTTCCGATGCCGATGTACATAGGTAATCCCTCCCATCGAGCGGTTGTAGTCTCCCGGCTGCTACCCCTGCGGGGCGAAATAAACTAGACGGCCGCCATTTTGCGAGCATTGGTACTGATTTGAGACGCAGATAATCGCGTTATGAGAGAAGCCACGGCCCCGTTCGGGATAAATAAGATTTTTAATCCGAACGGTCGGTTGCACGTATGCCATGACGGTTTAAATCACTGCGACCGGGTAGAGGGCCGGTCCTATCACAGGGAGGAACCCATGGCTGCCTGGGCATGGATCGTGATTGTCATCGCCGTTGTCGTTGTCATCGGCGTCATCGCAATGGCGGTGCGCCAGCGCAGGACGACGGCGCTGCGCCAGCACTTCGGCCCGGAATACGACCGGGCCGTGGCGTCGCGGCAGGACCGGCGGGCCGCCGAGGCCGACCTGCGTGAGCGCGAGAGGCAGCGTGCTCAGCTCGACATCAAGCCGCTCCCCGAGGACACCCGTGTGCGTTACGCCCGAGAGTGGCAAGGCGTGCAGGAAAGCTTCATCGACCAGCCAGCCGAGGCGGTCGTGACCGCCGACAGGCTCGTTCACACCGTCATGGCGGAACGCGGCTACCCGATGGGGGACTTCGACGCACAGGCCGACCTGGTGTCGGTCGACCACCCCGAGGTGGTGGACAACTACCGGTCCGCGCACGGCATCTACGGGGCGGCACAAGAGCAACGGGCGAGCACCGAAGACCTTCGGGAGGCGCTAGTGCGCTACCGCTCGCTATTCGACGAACTGCTCGTGGTGAATGACCAAGCGGGGGTCCCAGCAGGGCGCGGCCCCGGCATCGCGGACGATGACGAGAGCGAGGTATTCGATGAACGACCCTGAAATCGGTACGGCCGGCCAATCGCATGCGCAGTTGCTGGAAGACCAGGAACTGCAGAGCATGCTCGCACAGTGGAAGGACATCCAGGCCGAGTTCGTGGACGAGCCGAGAATAGCGGTCCAGGAGGCCGACGCCCTCGTCGCTGAACTCATGCAGCGCCTGACCCAGATGTTCGCCAGCGAACGCGAGGAGCTCGAGTCACGGTGGGCCGGTGGTGACGACGTGTCCACCGAGGACCTGCGGCGCGGCCTGCGCCGATACCGCTCCTTCTTCGAACGGCTACTCGCCGCGTAACGGACGGCTGTGCTGCGGGATGGCCCGATGAATGTCCCTTCGATCTTGCTATAACAAGCTGAAACGGACATTCATCCGGTTAGGTACCGTTACGACGCGGGAACTGCCCGGCTTGGCCTTGCAGAGACGTATTGAAGTATATCGATCTGCGCTATGCCGTTGCCCTCGAAATCAGAAACGTCCGGTAACTCGCCGCTCGACAACTGGTGTGTTCCAGGAGGATGCTGTGGCTTGTCATTCAGGCATAGCGGCGGCGTGCGGCCGGTGTTAACGCAATGCCGAAAAGCGCCAAGGAAGGAGCGCGGGTGACTCTACGGCGAGGAATCCAACTCTTGGTAATCGTCTTGACTACGGCAGGTTCGCTTACGGCAGCCGCGGCAGCGTCGGCGGCGGGTCCGCCGGGGTCAGCGAAGAGCATGGCCCAGATCCAGGGCAGCTACCTGGCACCCAACGCGACCAAGACCGGCCTGATGTCGGCGAGGCAGATGAGCGTCGACGTGGTGCTGCAGCCAGGAAACGAGGCGGGCCTCAACTCCCTGCTCGGCTCCCTGTACACGCCGGGAAGCGCCGACTACGACCACTGGCTCGCCGCGGGTCAGTTCGACTCTAGGTTCGCGCCGTCGCGGGCCACGGTACAAGCGGTGACCGCGTACTTGCAGGGCAAGGGGCTGACGGTGCAGCCGACCGCGTCGCCCTTCCTGCTGCGGGCGGTCGGGAGCAGCGCCCGGATCGATACCGCCTTTGCGACAACCATCAACAACTACCGCAACGCCAAAGGCGTGAAGTTCTACTCCAACTCCACCCCCGCCTCGGTGCCCGCCAGCCTTGCGTCGCGCGTACTCGGCGTGGTGGGTCTGACCAACACGGTCCGGCTACAACCGGCCTATCAGCTTGCTCCGTCGGGCTCGACGAAACGCGGCGGGGGCGAGCCGAGCTGCGAGATCCCGTATCCGACTACCCTGGCTCAGCTCCAAGCGATCCCGGCCAACGGACCGTTTAACGGTTATGGCGGCGGCCCTGGCTGCAGCGGCCTGACTCCGTCGCAGACCAACAGCATCTACAACGCACCCAATGCTGGACCGCGCGCCAAGGGCGCCGGCGCCAACGTAGCGGTGTTTGAGCTCTCCGCCTACAACCAGTCGGACATCACGACGTGGGCGCACACGTTCTACGGCCCGCGTTACAACGCGAACCTCGTCAACATCAATGTGGACGGCGGACCGCTGGCGCCCAATACCTCCCAGTGCCCCACAGGGGACACGTGCTTCTACGGCTACGGTGGCGACATCGAGGTTGAGGCCGACATCGAACAGGATCTGACGATCGCGCCGGACGCCAGCTCCTTCCTCGTCTACAACGCACCCAACGACGAGACCGGCCAGACCGAGCTGGACGAGTACACCACCATCGCCAACCAGGACGTCGCCGACTCCATCAGCTCGAGCTGGGATGTATGCGAGCCGGACGCGGGCCTAGGCTACGCCGAGGCCGAGAACGTCATCTTCGAGCAGATGGCGGCGCAGGGCCAGAGCATGTTCTCGTCGTCGGGCGACACCGGCGCTTTCGAGTGCATCAGGGATGGCACGTTCAGTAACTACGCGCCGCTCGAGGCTCTCGACCCGTCTAGCCAGCCCTGGGTGACCAGCACCGGCGGCACTTCGTTCACGTCATTCGACCCTGGGACCAAGCCCAACCCGAGCTACCCCAACGGGACCGAAGCGGTGTGGAACACGCTCGATGTCTGCAGCGGGAACAACTCGTCGACTGCCAGCTCGACCGGCATCACCAACTGCAACACCTACGGTGCGGGCGGCGGCGGTCACAGCATCTTCTGGCCGATGCCGAACTACCAGCGAGGCCCCGGGGTCATCAACCCGTACACGGTCTCCGGCTCGGGTAACTGCGCTCTCGCGGCGGCCGGCCAACCGTGCCGCGAGGTGCCGGATATCTCGGCCAACTCCGATCCCCTTACCGGTTACGCGGAGTACTGCACCGGGTCGAGCTACGTCTCGCCCAACCCGACCGGTACCGACTATGAGAGCGCCTGCTTCGGAATGACCCAGACCCCTGGTGCTCCCGGGTGGTTCCACATTGGCGGGACCAGCCTGTCCGCGCCGCTCTTCGGGGCGCTCTTCACTGATCGGGACGCGTACCAAGGTCACCGCTCAGGGGCCGCCAGCTACCTTCTCTACGCACTCTTCGACAACCCCCGCACGAACGCCAGCGACTTCCACGACATCACCGGTTTCCACCAGGTGAGCAACAACAACGGCTTCTACCCGACGACCCCCGGCTACGACGAGGCAACCGGTATCGGCACGCCGAACTTCGCCGGTGTGATCACCGCCCGGTTACAACGCCAACCGCCCACACGGCGGTAACGGCGGCAAGTTAGCCCCTCGACCCGGACCTCCCCGCCAGAGAGGTCCGGGTCGACGGTTTTTAACTGCCGGCGGGCGCGGCGCTTTCCTTCATGCATCGCCTGCACCCGGGCGATCGGGATCGTGTGGCCCTCCTCGACCAGGCCCGGGTCCAGGGACTGCGGTGCGGGCATCAGCGCCGCCCACGGATCACCGGCGGTGATCAGCGGCGCCGCATTGCGGACGTTGAAGTCCGCCGGCGCGACGCTGTCCAAGGCGTCCCAGGGCACCGGGAACGACACCGGCACGCCCGGCCGAACCCGCGGGCTGTATGCCGCCACCACGGTCGCCCCTCCCGCCCGGGTGGAATCGAGGAACACCTTCCCGCCCCGGTCCTCCCGGATAAACGCCGTCGTCGCGAAGGCCGGGTCCAGCCGCTCCGCACGGGCCGCGATCGCGCGGGTGGCGGCGGCCGCGTCCTCGCTCGACGTCCCGGTGACCAGCGGTACGAAGACGTGCACGCCCTTGGCGCCGCTGGTCTTTACGGCGCCGGTCAAGCCGGCATCGGCCAGGACCTGGCGGACCAGCAGGGCGGCGCGAACGGCCAGGCCGAACGTGTCGTCGGCCTCCGGCGGGTCGATGTCAAGGACCAGATGGGTGGGATGGTGCCAGTCACCGGCCAGGACCAGCGTCGGGTGGAACTCCACGGCTCGCTGATTAGCGAACCACACCAGCGTGCGGCGCTCGTCGCACAGCGCGTAGGAGACCTCGCGGCGCGAGCTCTCCGCCCAGACCCGCACCGTACGCACCCACGGCGGGGTGTACGGAGGGACGTTCTTCTGCATGAAGGGCGGCTGCCCCCGCAGCACCCGGATCACCGACAGCGGCCGGTCCCGCAGCACCGGGATGAACTGGTCGCGAACCGCGTCCAGGTAGTCCACCAAGTCCCGCTTGGTGGTCTGCGCGCCGTCGAACAGTGGCTGGGCCAGGTTGGTCAGCGGCACCCCGTCGCGTGTCTCATCGCCGCCCACACAACCACCTTAAGACGGCGCACGGGCAGGCACACTACAATTACGTTCAGTAACTGCTCGCCTATGGTTACGGGGGCGCGGGGATGAATTTCGACGGACTGCTGGCTTCGCTGGCGCTTATCGGTGGTTTCGTCGCTCTCGTGGTCGTTCTTATGTTCCTCGCCTGGTTCACGATGCTGTCCCTGTCCCGCCTGGGGGTTGGCAACTGATCGCGGGAGAAGGGCCGCCAAGTGAGCCGGCGGCGGCGAAGGCGGCGACGAACAGGGCCGCGATGATCCACAGCGCGTTGAGGAGACCGACGGATTCGGCGAGCACGCCGATGACGGGCGGGCCCGCCAGGTTGGCGAAGTAGCCGATGGAGGCGACGACGCTGACCCGTGCGGCTGGGTCGGGTCCGCTCTCGGCGGCCGCGGACATGCCGAGCGGGAAGCCCATCGAGACGCCTACCGCCCACAGGAGCACGCCGACGAGGGCGGCCCATACGCTCCCGCCCTCGATGAACAGCACCACTCCGACGATGCCGAGGGCGGTCGTGACGCGGATGGTGCGGACGCGGCCGAGACGATCGACGATAGGGCCGCCGAAGATCCGGGTGAGCGCCTCACCGGCCGCGAAGACGGTGAAGAACACCGCGGCGACCGCGGCGGTCTGTCCGAGGTTGTTACGGGCCGCGAGAGTGAGCCAGTTGTTCGCCGAACCTTCGCCGAGTTCGACACCCAGCATCACGAGGCCGATGAGCAACAGTCGCCAGTCCAGCCAGCCGCGTAGCCAGTGGCGGAGCCTTGCCGCCCGGTCGCGCGGCGGCTGCCCGTCCGGCGCGCGATTGCCGTGCGGGATCCCCGCCGCGATCCCGACGGAGGCCGCCGCGACCAGGACGGCCTCGGCGATGAACTGCGCCGCGGGAGTGATACCCAGCGCCGCGCAGGCCGCGCCGATCCCCGACCCCACGGCCACCCCGATGGACCAGGCGGCGTGCAGCATCGGCATAAGGGTGCGCCCCGCCGCCCGCTCGACCGCGGAACCCTCCACGTTGATCAGCACGTCGAGAGTGCCGATCCCAAGCCCGATGACCACGAACGCGACCGCGATCAGCGGAACCGATCTCACAATCAGCCCGAGGCCCATCACCGTCATCGCGCCGGCGATGACCAAGAGCGCTCCCGCGACGGACCGGCGGCTGCCCAGCCGGTGCAGCAGCGGAGTCGACGCGAGCAGCCCGAGGATGGCCCCCACGGTCACGCCCGCCAGGAGCAGTCCGATCGTGGCGGTGTCTATGCCAAGGCTCGCCTTGATGGCCGGCAGCCGTGGACCCCACGCCGAGACAGTGATCCCGCCCAGGCCGAATGCGGCGGTGATCGTCCACCGCCAGCGGGTCAGCGTCGAGCGCTCGGTCATCACGAGAGCATCCGGCACAGACAAGCTCCCATTGCCAGGGCCTAGGTAGGCGATCGCCGGGCAGAAAAACCTTCCAGTGGAAAGTTATCACGTTCCGCCGGGGTGCTAGGGTGCCGCACCCGGCCCCGGCCCGTCAGGGAGCAGCCGCTCGAGGATCGAAAGCGAGCGCCCCACGTCCACCGCCTCGGGGTCGAGGAGCCACTGGATCTGCAGGCCATCGGACGCGGCGATCACCAGCGCGGCCGCGTCCCGCGGGTCGATATCCGCCGCGAAGCGACCTGCCCGCTGCCCGGACTCAATCTGGGCGGCCAGCCTCTCCCGCACCAACCGGAACCGGTCGCGCACGAACTCCCTGGTGACAGCGTGCGGCTGCTGCAGCGCATCGGTGGTTAGCGACGCGTACAGCTCAACGAGGCCAGGGATCGAGCGGTTCCGCTCGGCGGCTTCGACCATCACACCGACCGGAGATCCGTCCGCCAAGGATGCGTCGTCGAACGCAACCGCCTCGTGTGTCCTGTACACCTCGACAAGCAACTCGTCTCGCGACGAAAAGTAGTGACGCAGCGCGGTGTGGGACACCCCGATCGCCTCACCGACCGTGCGCAACGACGCCCTGTCCACACCCCGCTGCGCGAAAAGGGCGATCGCGCTCTCGAGGATCTGCTTTCTGCGTCGCTCCCCCTTGGGATATGAACGACGCCCGCGGGCGTCCGCGCGAACCTCCTCCGCCACCCCGCCATCGTAGATCTCGCAGAGACGGCCAGGGTAACCCCGGTCCGTTCGGGATCAAGGTCTTGATTATTATCGCGGCGAGTCGGGCCAGAGATCCTCAGGCTCGCGGCCGCGGGTCTCGGGGAGCAGCCAGAACAGGCACATGACCGGCACCGCGGGCAGGAACGTGAGCAACCCGGCCACCACGAACGGGTAACCCGCGCGGGACACCGAACCAAAGATGATCAGTCCTACCACTGCCCCCAGCACTCCCGCCGCCAGCGACCAGCCGACCACAGAGGCCCGTACCTGCGTGGGAAACAGCTCGGTGGTCAGCGCTCCGAGTGCCGGCGCGAAGACCGCCGCGCAGAACGTCCCCAGTATGTAGCCGACCACCAGCGCCGGAGCGGAGCCGGAGTAGGCCAGGACGGCGAACAGCGCCACTGCCACCACGGCCAGCGCGCCGGTCAGGCGCCGCCCCACCCGGTCGGCCAGCCACCGTCCGGCCAGCAGTCCGGCCAGCCCGGTGACGCCGGCGCCAACCACCATGCCGGCGGTCACGACGCCCGACTGGTGGAGGAAGTTCTGTGCGAACAAGAAGACGAAACTGTTGGCCGGTCCCGTGATCACGGAGATGGCGAAAGCCAGGACCACGATCACCGCCAGGCGACGCCTGAACGGCCTGGTGACCGCGCCGAATACCGGGATTGGATGCTGGGAGCCCGCCGCGGCCACGGCGAACCGGTCGGGCTCCTGGATCCAGCGCCGGAGCAGCGGCAGCAGGGCCAGAGGAACCAGCGCGAGCGCGAACACTCCCCGGAACCCGAGCGTGCGCGACGCCAAGCTGTGCACGATGGCGATGGTCCCGGCGCCGGCGCCGTACCCGGCGGCCACGAGCGCCACCGCTTTGGCCCGGTCAGCCGAGGCGGTCTGTTCGCCCACGGTGACCTGCGCCAGCCCATTGGTGGCACTCAGCAGGGGACGCCCGCAGGCGAAGATGGCCACGAACCACCAGTAACTGGGGCTGGCCGCGGCCACCGCGGTGAGAGCAAGGCCCACGCCGACGGTGATGAGCAGCATCTTCCGGCGGCCGAAGCGGTCAGCCAGGGCGGTGATGGGCAGCCCGCCCAGCGATGCCAGCCGGATGATCGCCAGTCCGATACCCAGCTCGGTGCCGGACAGCCCCGCCTGGTCGGCGAACGTCGGGCCATGAGTCACGTTGCCGAAGCCCCGGGCCACGTCACCGAGTGCGGCTACGACGCCGAACTGCGCGAACCCGGAAGCGAAGGTGGTAACGGCTACGCCGACCACGGCCCGGTCGGTCCAGCGATGCAGGTGAAGCCGGGCGGTCCGTGGCTCAGGCGCCGTGCTCGGATCGGTGCTCACGATCCTCCGTCCGCAGCGACTCGCGGCACCCGGCCACTGTATTGCTCGTCATAACCACTCGCCAAAGGTGGCCGGCCTGGCTCGGCCTCCGCTTGACTTTGAGCACACTCGAAGCATGAGACTGGGCATATGACATCCGCCCGACTGACGATCACCGAGGTGGCCGAGCGCACCGGCCTGACGCGGCACACCCTGCGCTACTACGAGCGCGACGGGCTGATGCTCGATGTCGACCGGGCCGGCTCCGGGCACCGGCGCTACTCTGAACGCGACCTCGGCTGGATCGAGCTGATCACCAAGCTCAGGGCGACGGGCATGCCGATCCGCGAGGTGCGCCGCTACGCCGAGCTGGTCCGCGCCGGCGACGGCAACGAGGACGAGCGGCTCGCGCTGCTGCGAGCCCACCGCGAGCGGGTCCGCGTTCACCTCGACATGATGGCGGCCTACCTCGACGCGATCGACATGAAGATCGGCTACTACAGCGACGCGATCTCGGCGTGCGAGTCGCCGGACAGCTACCTAAGTTCGCCGCGTCAAGAAGCTGCCTCTGTTCGGCGCTGAACCGCAGGCTGAAATCCGCGGGAACCGGTTTGCCCGCTCCGGGCAATGACAGGTGTCATAGCCGATATCCGGAGG
>DATMKQ010000127.1:0-13170 GCA_035571275.1 Trebonia sp. | reverse complement strand
CAGCATGCTGCATTTCATGGCGGACAGCGACGCGGACGCTCTCGTTGCCGCCTTCAGGGATCGGATGGCGCTGGGAAGCTACCTCGTGATCTCGGCCGGGTGCCAGGGCGACAGTAACGACAGGATGGGAAAGGACATCCGGTCCGCCTACGGCTCCGGCACCGTCCTGAGCGGCCGCACATCGGACGAGATCGCCGCTTACTTCGGGGATTTCGAGCTCGTGACACCCGGCCTCGTGCCTGTCACCGAGTGGCCTGGCCAGCTGCGCGAAGCGCCGCATCCGCAGCAGGTGCCGCGGCCACCCGCGACGGCCGGAATGCTGGCTGGCATAGCCCGCAAGCGGTGAATTAACACCCTCAGGCCACGCTCGAGAGCGCGAAGGAAAGCCCGGCCGAAGAACTGGTCGGGCTCCATGATCGCCCCCTCTCCCCACTCGTTCCAGGACTTGATGAACACCATGCGCGGGCCCGGCATTTCCCTTTCACGGCGAACAGCCTCCTGGACCGAGGTCTCGAAAACGCCTGGGTCCAGGCGGTGCAAGAGGATCCCTCGCCGACCCGAGCGCGGAGTGTTGTCGAACCCGGGCACCACGCAGGGGTGCTGTCTGATCCCCGTAATAGTCCCGGAAAGCACCCAGTCGGTGAACGTCTTGTCGTACAGGAAGGCCCTGGGACTCTCGTGAACGGGAACACCGGGAAAGCTTGCCTCCCACTCGTGTCCCTGAGGCGGCGGAGGGGGATCCCACACGCCGGCGTCAAGCGGCTGGTCCGGGTCATGCATCCACGTGCCGTGAACATCACCGGCGAAGTACAGCCCGGGCAGGCCCGCGTCCATTGCCAACTGCTGCCACAGATCCGCAAGCTTGCGCAGACCGGGAATGTCGCCGGGACGGAAGAAGTAGAACACCGGCCTGCCATTGACGGTCAGGTACCGCTCGTCCAGGAAGTGCGGCAGCAGGTAATTGAAATGCCTGATGTTGTCAGCTTCACCGAAGTATCGCTGCTGCTGAAGAATCTCATCGCCGCGGCCGTGCCAGACGCCGGTCCAGGTCTGGTTAGCCCAGCCGAGACAGTAGCGATGCGGCAATTCCGGGTGCTCGAGCAAATCTATGGCCGGCCGTTCCAGCAGCTGAGCGCCGCCGCCGAACCAATAGTGCCAGTAGCACAGTGCCGTTACGCCGTGGTGGGCCGCGAGCTCCCACTGCGCGCGGCGCGTCTGGAGCACGCGAAGGTCGTAAAACCCCAGATCGGCGGGCAGACGCGGCTGGAGATGTCCCTCGAAGAGCGGACGAGCCGCCGCGGCGTGCGTCCATTCCGTGAAGCCGGGCCCCCACCAGCGGTCGTTCTCCGGTATCTGGTGAAACTGCGGGAGGAAGAACGCCACTACCTCGAGCGGCGACGAGTGCGGCCCGGTCACCGACGAGACGCCATCGCCTGCGAGTCGAAGGCGGCCCGCACCACCACGGCTTCCATTTCGCGTATCAGCGCCTCGAGCTGGTCATGGGCGAAGTGCTGCAGGTCCGCCCAGACCTTCATGTAAATGGCACGCAGCCCCTCGTCCTGAGCATGTCGCCCGGGCTGGAGGGGCTGAGTGTCGACGTGCAGGAAGAGCGTGGCGTCAGACCTGGCAACTGTGCGGTCCCAGTACAGCTTGGTCCGCGGCAGCACCCGCGTCACCTCCGCCTCGGTGGGCACGTCATCGTCGGCCGGCTCCAGCCTGCCGCGGCGGTCGTTCACGCACCAGGAGATGTCCAGTGGCTGCCCCCTGCGGGCGGCGATCTCGTCGATCACCGTGTCGCAGGCCACCGGGTCGTAGTAGGCGTAGAAAGAAGCGCTCGTCACCGCCTTGTGCGCCCTGGCCACGACCTCGTCAAAGCTGGCGTCCGCGGCGTCGACCACGCAGATCCCGTGCTGGGAAACCTGCGAGACCATGTCGGCCAGCCCAGGGCGGAACCGGTTGCTGACCACGATCTGAGCGACGCTCGGATCACGCCCGAACACCCGCGTGACCGCCGCCGAATAGGCGGCCAGCAGCACAGCGGTCCCGTCGGCCCCGGTCCGCGCGCCGACCGCCCGCATCGCTAGTTCCATCGCGGGCGAGCAGACCACGAGTTCGGCGAACCGTGGCTCATGCCGCCGCACCGGTGTCCGCGGCCGCCAGACGGGCAGCCGTTCGAGCTGATCGGCCCAGTACTGGATGGCTCGCTCGCTCTGCCGTCGCACGGCGGGGGTGCCCTGCTTGCGCGCCAGTTCCAGCGGATGCAGCCCATCCGGCGGCGCGGTCGGCTCCCCGGTGATCCGGTTCAGGTGATTGAGGTCTTCATACAGCGCGTCGAGCCCGCCGCCGTCCAGCATCACGTGGCTGTAGCACACCACCAGTTGCTTGAGCGTCCCCGACTGCCGGACGACGCCCATCCGAACCGGGAACTCGTTCTCGTAGTCGAACCAGTTGAGCTCATAGCGCGAGCGCAGTTCCTCCGTGGCCACGGCGGGGTCATCGCCGTCGCCAATGTCGGCGATGTGCAAGGGCACGTCGCCCGATTCGGCCACGAGCTGGCGCGGATGCCTGTTCCCTGACGGCCCGTCCACGAACCGCAGCCGCGTGCGCAACGCCGGATGGCGGCTGACCAGGAATCGCAGCGTCGCCACGATCTCCGCAAGCGGCGTTCCGTCCGGCAGGGGCATCGGCCAGATGAGGTTCATATTCCGGCGGTTGCGCTGTGTGGCCCGCCAGATCCCCATCTGCCCCCACGTCAGTTCCCCGGAGCCGGCGCCCTTGCCGTGGAATCCCACGCGTATCTCGCTAAACGTGATGGCCAAACCAGGGCTCCTGTCAGACGACAGACACGCGGCTAGGTGCTCCATGGTGGACGTCGGCCCCCCCACGCCCGCCAGCAATGGTGTCCGACAAGTCCGGCGCATACTATTAATTCCGATTATTGCCGAATAATGGCGAAGGTCCCAAACATCAAGCGGCTACCGCTTTCTGGCCGAGTCGCGGCCGTCAGCCGCACACGGAGGTCGGTAATGATCCGCAAGCTGGAGGACCAGGCTCGCGTTACCGTTGTGGCCGACGCGGCCCTGGTGCAGGCCCCCGACCAACTGGCGGCGCTGCTACGGGCACTGCGACGCCGCCACGCTCGCCGGCGCGGCGATAGCGAGCTGACCTACCAGGCCATGGCCGCGCGCATCGGCTGTTCGCAGACCGCGATCGCGGAGTACTTCACCGCCAGGACGATTCCGCCTACGGACCGGTTCGATGCCCTGGTCGGGCTGCTCGGCGTGACCAGGGCCGAGCAGGGCGCCCTGGCGACCGCCCGCGACCGGGTGGCCGAACGCCGCCGCGATGGCCACCGGCGGGCACCAGGCGAGGGCACGCCGGACCGCCCCGGTCACTGCGTGCCGCGGCAGCTTCCGACCGCCCTGCGCCACTTCTGCGGGCGCCGCGGCGAGCTAGCGGAACTGGACCGCCTGCTTGACGAGGCGCTGGCCACGGAGGCCATGCTGGTCACGGCGATCAGCGGTACTGCGGGCATCGGCAAGACCACCCTCGCCGTCTACTACGCGCACCGCGTGGCCGACAGATTTCCCGACGGCCAGCTGTACGTCAACCTGCGCGGGTTCGGCGCGGACGCCGCGATGATGGAACCGGCGGAAGCGATGCGCAGGTTCCTCGACGCGCTCGGCGTGCCGCCGGAGCGAATGCCGGCCGACCTGGATGCCCAGGCCGCGCTGTACCGTAGCCACCTCGCCGGGCGGCGGATGCTGCTCGTCCTTGACAACGCCCGCGACTCCGCTCAGGTCCTCCCGCTGCTGCCAGGCACGCCAGGCTGCCTCGTGCTGGTAACCAGCCGCAGCCAGCTCACCGGTTTAATCGCGGCCGCCGGCGCCTACCCGCTCACCCTGGACTTGCTCACCGGAGCCGAGGCGCGGCTGCTGCTGAGCCGTCGGCTGGGCACCGACCGGGTGGACGCCGAGCCGACCGCGGTCGCGGAGATCATCGACCGCTGCGCCCGGCTGCCCCTGGCACTGGCCCTGATGGCCGCCCGCGCGGCTGTGCGGCCCGCCGTAGCGCTGCGCCTGCTGACCGACGAGCTGTGCGACACGCAGCAGCGGTGGCAGGCACTGACCAACGACGACGACCCGGCCAGCGATGTGCGTACCGTCTTGTCCTGGTCCTACCAGGCGCTTACCCCGGCGGCGGCGCGGCTGTTCCGGCTGCTCGGCCTGCACCCTGGCCAGGACACCGACGCCCTGGCCGCGGCCAGCCTCGCCGGGCTGCCGGCCGACGAAGCGCGCTCGGTGCTGGCCGAGCTGACCCAGGCAAGCCTGCTCGTCGAGCATGTCCCTGGCCGGTACACCTTCCATGACCTGCTGCGCGACTACGCCACCCATCTCACGCACACCGTCGACCTCGAAGAACACCGCCGCGCCGCGACCCGCCGTATCCTCGACCATTACTTGCACAGCGCGTACACCGCCGCCTTGCTGCTCGCCCAGCCCTACGAGCCCTTGACGCTCAGGCCGCCGCGGCCCGGAGTGAACCCGGAACGCGCAACCGGCCGGCAGCAGGCCATGCACTGGTTCACCGTCGAATACCGGGTGCTGCTTGCCGCGATCGGCCACGCTGTCACGGCCGGATACGAGACCCACGCCTGGCAGCTCACCTGGGCGGTGTCGACCTTCCTCGACCGGCAGGGGCACTGGCACGACTTTGCTGCCGCGGGCCGGTCCGCGGTGGCCGCCGCGGACCGGTTGGCGGACCCGGCCGTGCAGGCGTGGGCACGTCGCACGCTTGCCCGTGCCTGCACCCGGCTGAACCGCTTCGACGACGCTGACGCGCACCTTCGGGATGCCCTCAGCCTGTGCGTCCAGTCCGCTGACCAGGCCGGGCAGGCAGACACGCAGCATTACCTGGCCATCTTGTGCTGGCGGTGGAATCGCCTGGAAACGGCGCTCGAGCACAGTCGTGAGTGCCTTGAGCTGTCCCGGGTCGTGGGCCACCGGGGCAGGCTCGCGGGCGCCCTGAACGGGGTCGGCTGGTTCCAGGCACTGCTCGGCGACCCCCAGTCGGCCCTCGTCCCATGCGAGCAGGCTCTTATCATCTACACCGAGCTCGGCGACCTGCACGGCCGGGCTCATACGTGGGACAGCCTTGGCTACGCTCACCAGCATCTCGGGCATCATGTCCGGGCCATCGAGTGCTACCTGAACACCCTCACGCTTGTCCGGCAACTCGGTGACCGTTACCAAGAGGCCGATACCCTCGCCAACCTCGGCGATGTTCGCCTCGCCACCGGCGACCCGCCCGCCGCCCGCGACGACTGGCAACGGGCCCTGATAATCCTCGACGAACTCGACCACCCCGACGCTGAGAAGGTCCGCGCCAAGCTTGCCGGGCACGGCTCCGGGGAGATCGTCGCGGGTGGAGAGTAGGTCGGGGACCGTTCGGAATAAATCTGATGAGGACTGGCGGCGTTGCGATACGGCCGCGGCGAGAGAGTGCAGTGTGGCGGCCGTCATCTCGATGTCCATGCAGGCGTCGGTGACGCTCTGGCCGTAGGTCAGCGTCGCCGGGTCGCCCGGGCTCTGACGGCCTGCTACCAGGAAGCTCTCGAGCATCACGCCGGACACGCCGCGCTCGCCGGCGGCGATCTGTTCGGCCAGGGTCTGCGCGACCGCCGGCTGACGGCGGTAGTCCTTGCCGCTGTTGTCGTGACTGGCGTCCACCATGAGGCGCCGCGGGAGCCCGGCCGCCGCGACGAGATCCAGTGCCTTGGCCACGTGCGAGGCCGAGTAGTTGGGGCCGCTGCGGCCACCGCGCAAGATCACGTGCGTGTCGACGTTCCCGCTCGTCGATACGACGGCAGCCGCTCCGGCCGACGTCACGCCGAAGAATGTGTGCCCGGCCGCCGAGGCGCGGCACGCGTCCACCGCCACCTGAACGTCGCCGTCGGTCCCGTTCTTGAACCCGACCGGCATCGAAAGGCCGGAGGCGAGCTGCCGGTGCACCTGGCTCTCCGTCGTGCGGGCCCCGATGGCGCCCCAGGTCACGGTGTCGGCGATGTACTGCGGCGTGATCGGGTCGAGCCACTCACAGCCCACCGGCATGCCCAGGCTCAGGATGTCGATGAGCAGCCTGCGCGCGGTGCGCAGACCGCGGTGCACGTCGTAGCTGTCGTCCATGAGGGGGTCGTTGATGAGGCCCTTCCACCCGGTCACCGTGCGAGGCTTCTCGAAGTAGACGCGCATCACAATCAGCAGGTCGCGGCTGTAAGTTTCACGCAGTTCGACCAGGCGCCTGGCGTATTCGAGGGCGGCCTTCGGATCGTGCACGGAGCACGGCCCTGTGATCACGAGCAGCCGGTCGTCGGCGCCGTCGAGCAGAGCGCGGACATCGGCCCTGGTGCGTTCAACCGTCTCCGCTTCCTGCTCCGTGAGCCGAAGCTCGTCGAGCAGCGCGGCTGGCGACAGCAACGGCTCGTAAGAGACGATCCGGGTGTCCCTGACGCGTGACATCGGGGGTTCTCCTCCCGGGCTAGCCGCGCCCGTGCCTGTCGGGAGCCAGCTTCACCCTGTTGTGACGGGTCAGTCCCCGTCTTCGGCTGGCTCCGGGCGGTGATAAGCGCACGCGCGTACGCCTGGCTCCGCCCGGAGCCAGCGTAAAGCGCCAATACCACCGTGACACGACGTCGATAATACACTGCCTCGGCGCGATCCCGATCGCCTCACTTGACCCCCGTGAACACCCGGGCGTCCGGCCTTCCCGGCCTGTCCGTTCGGTGCACGTTCGCGCCGGAAATTATCTTCTTATCGGGTTATTGAACGGAAAAACTGTAAAAGTTACTATCTGGGCACGAGCGGCTACACAGAGAGGCCGCATCGACGAGAGGTTCCCGTATGGCAAACCGCGTCCCCAGGTTCCTCCGCTACTCAATTGCCGCCGCGCTGCCGGCGCTTGGGCTGCTTATCGGCGGCCTCGGCTCCCCGGCGGGGGCAAGCACTCAAGCATCCGCCTCGGCACAGGCGGCGGCCCTGGCCAAGGCCGCGATCACCCAGCTCACGATCGGGCAGCACGGCACGGATCACCGCGTGTCCTCCCCCCGCGAGCTCAAAGGCCTGACCAGCGTGGAAAGCACGAACTGGTCCGGCTACGCGGACACCGGCAGCTCGTTCAGCAAGGTGACAGGCAGCTGGTCCGAACCCTCCGCGAGCTGCAGCAGCCGGACAACCTCACTGGCCGCGTTCTGGGTTGGCATCGACGGCTACAGCAGCGATTCGGTGGAACAGGACGGCACGCTCATCGAGTGCTACCGCGGGACGGCCTACCAGTACAGCTGGTGGGAGATGTACCCGACCAATGACATCCAGGTGGTGGGAGAGTCGCTCGCGGCCGGCGACAGCATCACGGCATCCGTGGTGCGCAGCGGCACCAGCTATACGCTCGCCGTAACGGACTCGACGCATTCCGCCAACAGCTTCAGCACGACGCAGACCTGCTCGGGCTGCGCTAACAGCAGCGCCGAGTGGATCGCCGAGGCGCCGAGCAGCTCGTCCGGCGTGGAACCGCTCGCCCACTTCAGCACGTGGAACGACAGTGGCTCGACGGTGACGGAAGGTTCGACCTCCGGTGTCATCTCCTCATTCACGGACGACGAGATCACGATGATCGACAACTCCGGTGCCGTGAAGGCACAGCCCGGCGCGCTGAACGGCGGCGGCAACGGGTTCTCCGTTACCTGGGAGAGGGCCTCTTAACGGCTGTCTTCGCGAAAGGCTGGGGCCGGTACCGGCCCCAGCCTTTCCCTTGTCGCGGTTAACCGCGTCTGGGACTGTCGCGGTTACTGCGTCTGGAGGATCGTCATCGACTCGGCCGGAAGCGTGATGCCGCCCGCAACCGACGCCGCGGAGGTGGTACCGGTCACGATGTTCGAGTTCGTCGCGTTCTGGTTTCCCGCGCTGTAGCTCCACGTCTTCAGCGTCCCGAATAGCGGCGCGTGGAACGTCACCGTTTCCGCGGAGCTCGTGTTCGTGTTGATGAAGGCGACCGTGTACTTGCCGCCGGACACGAGGGCCTGGTAGGCGAGCACGTCAGAAGGGTCGCTCGTGCCGAGCGTGCCGAGCAGCGCGTGCGGTTGCGCCAGCACCGAGGCGAGCAGGTAGCCGTAGTACGGGGTCTCCGCAGTGGGCGGCGAGGACGAGGTGAAGAACCCGTAGTCCGGGCTGGTGCAGCTCGCGGTGGTGTTGCCGTAGTTGTTCATGTCCCACCAGTCGACGCTCTTGGCGCCGGCGGCGAGCCAGGACAGCACGTCGCCGGCAGCGAACAGCGCGCCGCTCGGGCTGCACACGGTGGTGGTCTCGTTGTTCGACACGCCGGTCTCGCCGACGACGACCGACGCCTTCGGGTCATAGGTGTTCAGCTCGGTCCTGATCTCGCTGTACAGCGACGGGACCTGGAACAGTGCCTGCAGCACCTGCTGGTCGGTCGGGTTAGAACCACCCGTGCTGCCGGAGAAAAAGAACGGGTAATAGTGAGCGTCAACGAAACTTACATACTTGCCGTCGGCTCCGAGGACGGTGTTGTTCCATTCCGAGTTGTCCGGGACGGACGCGCCGGGCACTTCGCTGCCGAATGCCCACGGGACGCCGATCCGAGCCCGGGGGTCCGCCGCCTTCATGGCGATCAGGAATTGCTTCGCGTTGACCGCGTAGGACGTAGCGAGCGTCTGGGTGCCGGCCGCGTTGCCCTCCGTCGTCTGCGGGCAGGTCGGGTTCTCGTACACGCCGTTGACCGAGGTGTAGGTGTTCGGCGTGTAACCCTGGAAGTTCTCCGGCGGGCCGGCGAGTTCGTTGTCGACTTCCCAGCACCCGTAGGTTTCGTTGCCGACCTCCCAGAGGGCGACGCCGTTACCCGGGGTGTCCTTGGCCTGGGTGACCCAGGCGGCGGCTTCGGCTGGGGTGCCCGAGCCATAGTTCACCGTGACAAGACTCTGGGCCCCGATCGCCCTCGCTTGCTGCGAGAACTGGCTGAAGCCGAGGGAGTCCGACGATGAGCAGCTAGAGGTGAACGACGCGGTCGCGTCGTCTGGCAGGCAGTTCTGGATATTGGTGTTGGTCTGCCAGTCGTAGTAGTCGGCGTAGGAGCCGCCGCCGTACCGGAGCATGTTGATGCTGGCGGCCTGCAGCAAGGGCTGGATGACGTCCACGCCGCCACCTGCCGACGTGTTCGCGGCGTAAACGTAGTCCCAGGGGGCCGTGTTGAGCCCGAGCGGAGCGGAGGAGAGCAGGGAGGGGATGCTGTCCGCGCCCGCCGAGGCCGGTACCGCCGTGTTCGCGAGGGTCGCGAGCACCGCGAGGGCCATGCAGCCGCCCGCGTACAGGGCGGCCCTGTGTCGTGACCGAAGCTTGCCTAGCCGAGATTGTCTTAGCCGTGGCTGTCTTGGCCGAAACGCCATGTGATCGCTCCTTGCTCGTCGGCTTTGACGTGACACTTCAGTTACTTATACGGTTAAGTTGTTGTTTAGCAAGGGGTGTTGGGCAAAACAAAACAAGCACCCAACAACGGACTCGGGGACGACGAAAACCCAGCCCCAACTGGGACTGGGTTCGCTGGTAGCCCCGACCGGATTCGAACCGGCGTTACCGCCTTGAGAGGGCGACGTCCTAGGCCTCTAGACGACGGGGCCGAGCATCCTCGCGGCTGGCTCACTCCGCCGCCACTGCCAGGCGGCGCGCTTGCCGATCGCTCTGCGATTTCGCCGGGGGACATCCATCCCCAGCGGTGTACACCTTACCGCCTCGGTACGAGTGCAGCCAACACGGCCCGTTTCACTCGCCCCCCACCAGCCGGACCGCCGCCTCGACCAGGTCGGCGTTGCCCGCCG
The DNA here is from genome assembly GCA_035571275.1 of Trebonia sp. GTDB lineage: Bacteria > Actinomycetota > Actinomycetes > Streptosporangiales > Streptosporangiaceae > Trebonia. The sequence continues at coordinate 3,287 of DATMKQ010000127.1, read as the reverse complement.
CCGCGGAGCCGTCCGGCAGCACCGTGGTGTCCTCAAGCCCGATCCGGACGTCCGCGCCCATCGCCGCCGCCGCCCTGATCACGTCATAGGTCGCCAGCTCGTACCCGTGGTGCAGCTGGCGCGCGGTGATGCCGCCCCTGACGAGTTCCGCCGCGCAGGCCGCGGCCGTCGCGACCGCGTCGGCGGGCGTCCGATCCTCGACTTCGATGAGCACCCGCAACACCCGGTCACCCCAACCGCTCGCAGCGAGCAGCCGGGCGTCATCGGGCGTCCACACGCCCGCCTCGATATCTATCCCCAGGCTCGTGAGCAGATCGGCGAGCGGGCCGGTGCCGGGCTCGTTCATGTTGATCGACGCGTAGTCCGGGACGTCCGGGCCCGACCAGTCCGCGACGAGGGACAACCGGCGCGCGGCATCCCCGTCGACCGTCCAGATCCCGGTGGTGACCCCGACCGGCAGCCCGGTCGCCGCCCGGACCGCGGCCACGGCGGCGAGCACGTCGGCGGCGGCGAGGGTCTGCGCCCCGGCCTGGTCGCGCGGGTGCAGGTGCACCGCCCGCGCCCCGGCGAGCTGGGCGGCGCGTGCCTCGGCGGCCAGTTCGGCAGGCGTGAGCGGAACGGCAGGATGCTGGTCCCGGGTGGTGTCTCCGTTGAGGCAGGCCTGGATCAGCACGGCCGGGGCGATCCGGCCGGGGCGGAACGCAAACGTGGCACGGACGCCACCTTAAGGCATCCGTGCCACGGGAAACGCTGGGGTACCAGGACTCGAACCTAGACTAACAGGGCCAGAACCTGTCGGGCTGCCAATTACCCCATACCCCATGGGACGCGAGGCTTCCGCAGCGCGCCGAAGCAGTCTACCGAATAGCGGACTCGCTAGCCAACGCGAGACTCACGCGGGCGTACAAGCTTCAACCGGCGACGGACGCAGCAGGGCGCGCGTCGTCGCAAGACCCCACGAATCTAGCTGGTCAAGGCCGTCGCCGGAGGCCCGGACCCCGCCGAATCGAGCCACCACGGCCGCCCAGTCCTCGCGTCGTTCGACCGACGGCCGCAGCATCATGCAGTCCGGGTCGTTGATCCAGAACCGGCCGTGCTGCCAGATCCGCCCCATGACGTTGCGGGTCGCGTTGCGCTGCGACGGGGTGGACAGCAGCCCGTCGGCCGATTCGTAGACAGCCGCGATGTCCGGCCCGATACGCATCGCGTCCACCAGCCCCACAGAAGCCAGCGTCGGCGCCCCGCACGCCACCAGCATCGCCTCGGGGCCGATAGCGGAACGGATCAGCCGCACGCCCTCCCGGAACGCGGCCACCCCCTGGTATGCACCCGCGTAGCAGAAGTCGATCTTGAAGTAGTCGACTCCCCAGCCGCGCATCGTTCGCAGCACATCCACGAGGTACTCGGCGGCGGCCGGGTTCGTCAGGTCAAGCGCGAAGCACGCGTCGCGAACGACCGACCCGGCGTAGACAGGCTCGCCTGAGTCCGGATCCCGCACCAACCAGTCGGGGTGCTCGCGGAACACCGCGCTTGACCGCCCGACCAGCCACGGCGCGATCCAGATGCCTGCCCGCCGACCCGTATCCTTGATCCGCCGCACGAGCTCGGGCAGGTCGCCGAACCCGGGCCGTACCGTCAGCCAGTCGCCGGGATGGGTCTCGTACCCGTCGTCGATCTGCACCACCTCGACCGGCAGGTCGTATGACGCCATGCAGTCGAGGTTCGCGGCCACGTCCAGCGCGGTGACGCGCTCGTAGTACTGATACCAGCTGCACCACACCGCGGGCACCGGTCGCAGCGCGCAGGCCCCAGGCCCGAGGCGGTCCGCCCACCGCCCCAGCGCGCCGAGAATGCCGCCCGGCCCGCTGTCGCTTCGCTGGGCCACCGGCGCGTCCGAGGACACAACCAGCCGGCCGCCGCGCAGCACGGCCTGAATGACCGGCACCCGGCTCGCCGCGTCGACCGCACCGAAGACCACGGGCGGAGCGCCGTCGCCCGGGTCGACCGCGAGCAGGCCGGACCCCTGGAAGACTCCTTCCGGGGCCGACCGCCCGTACTGGCAGTCGATCACGAGCGACTCGGGGTTCGTTACCGGCGGCGGCGGCGCGCTAACCGGGAAAAGCCCCGCAGCACTCCAGGACTGCCATCCTTCGACATAAACCCGTGCAAGGTCCGGCCGGACAGGAACGCAGCCGATCTCATTCATTTTCAATGATCAATTGCCCCGAACGAATGGTGGCTTGGCGTTAATTCTGACAACTGATCCCTACTCAGGCTCCGCCACCAGGTGGTCAGGCTCGAACTCATGGAGTTCCGGCGGCTCGAGGCTGAGGGCGACCGCCGACTTGCTGCTGACCTTCCGCGTCCCGCCCAGGACGGCGCGGAAGTCACGCTTGACCACCTTCTCAGTGTGGGTGAGCTCGTCCATCAGGGTGATGTGCGCCAGGGCGGGGGCAACAGGACCATGCGGCGAGGCCTCGATGACGTCGGTGGCTACCGAGTGCCCGTTGGATGCGACCGCGACCGCGCCGAGCGGGGTGTGCTTCCACTTCTTGTGCAGCTCGGGCACGGCGGTCATCAGCATGCGGGTGTAGTCGTGCTGCGGGTTGCCGAACACCTTCTGCGTCGCACCCATCTCAACAATCGCCCCGTGCCGCAAGATGATCGTCCGGTCGCTCACGTAGTTGCCAAGAGACAGGTCGTGGGTGACGAACAAGATCGCGAGCCCGGCCCGCTTGAGCTTGACCAGCAGGTTGAGCACGTCGACCCGGGTGGACGCGTCGAGCATGCTGATGATCTCGTCGGCCACGAGCACCTTGACCTCGAGCAGCAGCGCGCGGGCGATCAGCAGCCGCTGCTGCTGGCCGCCGGAGAGCTGGTGCGGGTACTTGCCGAGCACGTCGCCTGGGTTGAGCGTGACCGCGTCCAGCGCCGCGTCGATCTTCTCGTGCCACTGTTTGTCAGAGAGCTTCTTGAAGTACACGTCTCGCAGCAGCTCGAACACCCGGTCCGCCCGGTAGATCGGGTTGTAAGAGCTGAATGGGTCCTGGAAGACGCCCTGCACGTTCCGGTAGTAGTCGCGCAGCCCGTGCGCGGAATAGCTGCTGATGTCCTTGCCGTCGAAGGTCACAGTGCCGCTCGTCGGTTGCACGAGCCGGAGGATGACCTTGCCGATGGTCGTCTTGCCGCTGCCGCTCTCGCCGATCAGGGAGATGACCTCGCCCTGGTTCAGCTCGAAGCTCACCTTGCGCAGCGCCGGCGTCAGCCCGCCGCCGCGGCTGGTCGCG
>DATMKQ010000126.1:0-49562 GCA_035571275.1 Trebonia sp. | reverse complement strand
CTCAGCACCGCCCATGGCCAAGGCCGGTCGCTGACCATCCGCCCCCACCGGGCGAACGCGCTGTGCTCGTGCTGCTCGTGCGTGGCCGCGGCGGTTCTCGCCGCCTGCTGCCGCGCGGTCAGGCCAGCCTTCCTCGCGCGGACCCGGGCGGTCAGCGCCCGGATCGTCTGCCTGGCGAACCCCAGGAACGCGGGCACCAGGGTCAGCGCCGAGATCATCGTGACCACGACGACGATCGCGGCGGCGAGGCCGAGCGATCCGACGAAGCCCACCCCGGAGATGTACAGGCCGAGGACCGAGACGGCGACTGTACTGCCCGCGACCACGATCGCGGCGCCGGAGGTTCCCGCGGTGCGCCTGATGGAGCGCTGAACCTCCATCCCGTTGTCCAGTTGCTCACGGTGCCTGGCCACCATGAAGAGCCCGTAGTCCACGGCCACGCCCAGTCCGAGCAGCGTCGCGATGGTCGGGGCGGTGGTCGGGAACGTGATCAGCCGAGCGATCAGGCCGAGCAGAGCAAGCCCAGAGAGCACGCTGAAGAGCGCCGCTACGAGCGGGATGCCGGCCGCGATCAGCGAACCGAACATGATCAGCAGCAGCACCAGCGCGATGCCCAGGCCGATGGCCTCGGATCTGAAGTCCTGGGTCTGCTGCCCGATCTCGCCGGCGCCCGCTCCGTACGCGACTTGCAGGCCCGCCTTGGTGGCGGGCGCCACCGCGTTGTTCAGCTTGTCCAGGTAACTGGTGTCTAGCGAGCTGGGGTTCACGCTCCAGCCGACGCTGGCGTAGGCGATCGCCCCGTCCTTGGACACCGCTCCGGTGTTGGACGACGCGAACGGGCTGACCGCCTTGATGACGTCGGGCAGCTTGGACACGTTGGTGACCGACTGGTTGACGGCCGACTGTTGTGCGCTGACCGGGCCGCTGTTGGCGTGGAACACGATCTGTCCGCCATATCCGCCCTGCTGCGGGAACGTAGTGTTCAGCACGTTGAGGCCGGTCGCGGAGTCGCTGCCGGAGATCGTGTAGTTGTTGGTGTACTCGCCGCTGAACGCGTGCTTGGCACCGAGCAGCGCGCCAAGGATCACGATCCAGGCGAAGATGAAGATCAAGTGCCGCCGGGCCGCGACTCCGGCGAGCCTTTCTAGCAGCAAATTCATAGGTTAAGGCCCCAGTAGGCCGTCAGACGCTTCCAGGGACATCACCCCTCATGGGTGAATGTGACAACTTGAGTGACTGGGGTGACAGCGTTGAGTCTGGGTAGGGATGTCTGTGACGGATGATGCGCGTGGGGGGTCCTGTCGTGATCGAAGCAGTGAAGACAACGGCGTCAGCGGGCGAGATATGGGCCATCGTGATTGTCGCGGTTGGGACCCTGGCGTTCTGGCTCGGCATGGTGGCGTGGGCCGACATGCATCCGTTCGTCCGCAGCCGCCGGGTCTCTGACATGCAGGGCCCGGTACTAGGCGGGATGCACCTGGGCAGCGGCGGCCGCAGCGTCTCCCCGAACCGGGATGCGCCGTCGGTGCTCACCGACGTCGACGACCTGCCTTACGACCAGCGGGATTACGAGCCCGAACACGACGAGGCAGCCCAGTGGGCGGGAGGCACCCGGGGCACGGGCGAACCCTGGGTCCCAGTCCAACGCCGCCCCGAGTCCCAGCCAACGCCCGACCAGACGGGCGCCGCACCGCAAATGCCCGCCCAGCGCACCGGCGAGGCGGACCAGGCAGCGCGCGCGGCTGCCGGAGGTACCGACACAGACCAGCCCGGGGACGAGCGCTGACGGTCCCGCGGCGCCCCGCGCCCTTACTCCTCCGGCCCAGGCAAGTTAACCAACGACGCCAGCGCAGCCCGATGAGCAGCAGGCGTGCCGAAGGTGACGGAAGCAGCCTTAGCGCGCTTGAGGAACAACTGCGCCGGGTGTTCCCACGTGAACCCGATCCCGCCGTGCAGCTGGACGCACTCCTGCGCCGCCGTCACCGCGGCCTCGCAGCAGGCCGCCTTGGCGAGCGCCACGGCGACCGGGGCGTCGGGGTCGTCGGCGGCCAGGCATGCCGCCGCGTACCTGGACGCCGCGCGGGCCTGGGTGATCGTCGTCCACAGGTCGGCGAGCCGGTGCTTGAGCGCTTGGAACGACCCGATCGGGCGGGCGAACTGGCGGCGCTCTTTCGCGTACGCCACGGTCATGTCCAGGCACTGCTGGGCCAGGCCGAGCTGCTCGGCGGCGAGGACGGCGGCGCCTGCCGTTAGGCCGGCGCGCACCGCGGCTTCGGCCGCCGCGCCGACGGCGACCTGCCGGGCGGGCACGTCGTCCAGCGTCACGTCGCACACCTGCCTGGTCATGTCCAGCGACACCACGGGCGTGCGATGCACGCCTGGCGCGGCTGGCTCGACCATGTACAGGGCGCTCGGCACGCCCTCGCCGGGCACGAGCAGCACGTCGGCCGGCAGGGCGTCGGCCACCGCCGGGATCCTGCCGCGCAGTCTGGTGAGACCATCGGCGCCGGTTCCGGCGACCCGCGCGGCGGCGGGGAACTGCCCGTAGGGGGAGTTCGTCGAGTCGACCACGAGCGCGACCGTCAGGCTCCCGTCGGCCATCCGGCGCAGGAGGTCGGCGGCCGGCGACACCGGCCCCGTGCTTGCGGCCGCGCTTCGCGCCGCCGACAGCAGCGTCGCGGTGGCGACCGCCGCGCTGCCCAGGTACGGGATGGGTGCCGCGGTGGCGCCGAAGTGTTCGGCCGCGGTGGCGAGTTCGCGGAACGAGGCGCCTGCCCCGCCGAGCGGCTCGGGGATCAGCAGGCCCGCCAGGCCGATGTCGGCGGCGACGACGTGCCACAGCTCGGCGTCGTAGGTTTCCGGCCGCTCGGTGCGGGCAACCACGTCGGCCGGTTTGGCCCGGGATGAGAGCACGTCGTCTAGGGCAGACGCGAGCGATCGTTCAGTATCAGAATAAAGAAGATCCGTTGCGGCAGTCGCTGTCATCGGGGCAGATCCTTCCATGCGACGCCGGTATCCACGCGAGGCTCGGACGGAAGCCCAAGGACGCGTTCGGCGATGATGTTGCGCAGGATCTCAGACGTGCCGCCCTCGATCGAGTTGCCCCTGGAGCGCAGGTAGCGGTATCCGGGGCCACGGGTGTAGTCGCTTGAGCCGGCGCGGCGCATCGTCCAGTCGTCGTAGCGCAGCCCGTCCGGTCCGGCGAAGTCGATCTCCCAGCCGGAGATCTCCTGGTTCAGCCGGGCGTAGGTGATCTTGGCCGCCGAACCCTCAGGCCCGGGCTCCCCCGCCGCGATCAGCTGCCGCAGCCGGTCGGCCGCCAGCCGCGCCACCTCCGCTTCGGCCCACAGCCGCAGCAGCCGGTCGTGCAGCTCGTGGGTGCGCCGCTCGGGGTGCTGGCGCCAGGCGGCCGCCGCGAACCCGATCGCGGCCTCCTCCCTGGGCACCGCGCGGGCGCTGCCGATCGAGACGCGCTCGTTCATCAGCGTGGTCCCCGCGACGCGCCAGCCCTCGCCCACCGCGCCGAGCCGGCCGGAGTCGGGGATGCGGACGTCGGTGAAGAACACCTCGTTGAACTCGGCCTCGCCGGTCAGCTGGCGCAGCGGACGCACCTCGACGCCCGGGGCGTGCATGTCCACGACGAAGTAGGAAAGGCCCGCGTGCTTGGGCAGGTCCGGATCGGTGCGGGCGAGCAGCAGGCCCCAGCGCGCCTGGTGGGCGAGCGAGGTCCACACTTTCTGCCCGTTGACCACCCAGTCGTCGCCGTCCTTGACCGCGCGGGTGCTCAGGCCGGCCAGGTCGCTGCCGGCGCCCGGCTCGCTGAACAGCTGGCACCAGATCTCTTCGGCCGTCCATAGCGGCTTGAGCCACCGGCTCTTCTGCTCCTCGGTGCCGAAGGCGATGATCGTCGGCGCCGCCATGCCGAGGCCGATCACGTTGCGGGCCGGATCAAGGACGGGGGCGCCGCCCTTGGCGAACTCCTGTTCCGCCACGGCCTGCAGCGAGCGGCGCAGGCCCAGGCCGCCGTGCCCCACGGGGTAGTGCACGACCGCGAGCCCGGCGTCGAACCTGGCGGTCAGGAAGTCGTCACGGCTTGTCGCCCCGGGATCGTGTTCTTCGAGGAACGTGCGGACCTGTGTGCGTAGTTCCTGGTCGTCTGCCACCGCCTGCACTCCTTTCAGGAAACCGGTCCGCCGGCGACGTACAGGACTTGGCCTGAGACGAAGCCGGCCTCCTCGCTGACGAGGAAAGAGATCGCGGCGGCCACGTCGGCCGGCTGACCGACCCGCTGCACCGGGATCGACTTGGCGCCCGCGGCCTGGAAGTCCTCGAAGCTCATGCCCAGCCTGGCCGCGGTGGCCGCGGTCATGTCGGTCACGATGAACCCGGGCGCGACGGCGTTGGCGGTGATGCCGAACTTGCCAAGCTCGATGGCGAGCGTCTTGGTCAGGCCCTGCATGCCGGCCTTCGCGGCGGAGTAGTTCACCTGGCCGCGGTTGCCGACCGCGGACGTCGACGACAGGTTCACGATGCGGCCCCACTTGGCGTCGACCATGTACTTCTGGGCCGCGCGCGTCATGAGGAAGGCGCCGCGCAGGTGCACGTTCAGCACCGTGTCCCAGTCGTTCTCGTTCATCTTGAACAGCAGGTTGTCCCTGGTCACGCCCGCGTTGTTGATGAGCACGGTCGGCCCGCCCAGTTCCGCGGCCACCTTCTCGACCGCCGCCTCGACCTGGTCGGCCTTGCTCACGTCGGCGCCCACCGCGATCGCGCGCCCGCCCGCCTTCTCGATCTCCGCGACGGTCTGTGCGCAGTCGGCCGCGTTCAGGTCGAGCACGGCGACGGCCATTCCGTCGCTGGCCAGGCGCTTTGCGGTCCCGGCACCGATCCCGCGGGCGGCTCCGGTGACGATCGCGATTCGCTGTGGCATATCCTTTTGTTCCCTTCTCCGGCCGACACCGCTGTCGGCTGCCCGCCGGCACAGCTGCCGGCACACGCAGGTGTTCCAGCGTCATTATCCCGGACTGGGAGCTGAGCACCACCTGGGTCCCGCTGTCGTGAAAAGCTACGTTGTCATACGAATGGGTTAGGTAACGCTGTGTCATCGGTTTCCAAGCTTGTCGCTCTCGCCGGAGCCGGGGCGGTGCTCGCGGCGGTGGCCGGGTGCTCGCTGCCGAACGTGGCGTCGTCTCCGCCGGCTACGTCGTCGTCTCCGTCGGCTACCCCTTCGTCAGCGTCTGGTGCGGCCACGACCGCGGCACCGGCTCCCACCACGCCGATGTCTTCGCAACCGCAGGCGTCCGGGCAGCTCACCGGCACGCAGCTGGATCTCGTGCTGCTCCCCCAGTCGTACTTCCCGGCCGGGTTCACGCTGACCTCGTCGACGGCGGTCAACTCCGGCAGCACGCTGACCTCCTCGCCCGCGAAATACGACCTCGCCACGATCAGCTGTGCGACGTTTCTCCAGCACCTGGGAAGCACGGGGTTCGGCGAGACCGCGATGGCGGCGAACAGTTTCTCCGCGCAGCCGCAGGCATACGACCAGTTGGTCTACCAGTTCGGCAGCGCGGACGCGGCGTCGGGCTTCGTGGCGGGAATCAAGGCGCTGGCGGGCCGATGCCACTCGTTCCGCCTGACGGACAACGGCGCCACCGGCACGTTCTCCCTATCGGCCGCTGACGGCGCCCAGGTGGGCGGGCACCCGTCGCTCGAGCTGCGACAGGCGGGGAAGATCGGCGGGTCGTCGATCGCGCTAACCATGCAACTGTCGGCCAGCGGGGTCGACGTCTTCGCGGGCGCCACGGTCGGCGTCGGCACGAGCGAGCCGACCGGCGTGGCGACGTCGACGATCGTCTACACCCTGATGAAGCGCCAGCCCGCCGCGGCCCAGCTGGGCTGACCGTGCCGACGCGTCCGGGCGCGGCACCCCTGGGCCCTCGTACGTGTCACACCAGCCACTCTCGTAACCACTTCGCATACGCCATGACCACTTCGCACACGCCATGACAATTTCAGCGCCGGTTATGTCCAGGTATGGGGTGGTTAGCACAGTCGACTTTTATGCGAAGTGGTTAGCTTCTATGCGAAGTAGCGGCAAATGGGGCGGGTCATCGCGGGGAAGTACAGGAGCCGGGCCGCGTCAGACGAGGAGGAGTTTGCCGATCCTGCGGCCGGCGAGGACGAGTCCGAGTACGCCTAGGACGGCCAGGTAGCCGGCGCGCCACAGCAGGTCGGGTGAGGGGGCTCCGAGCACCAGGTCGCGGAGCAGCACGACGCCCTGGTAGAGCGGGGTCCACTGGACGATATCGGCGATCGGGCGCGGGTAGACGCTCAGCGGGTAGAACGTCGCGGAGAACAGGAACAGCGGCACCGCGACCAGCAGCACGTAGTCGAAGTCCTGCCAGCTCTTCATGTAGGTGGTGCACGCCACGCCGACCGACGCGACCGCGAAGCTGATCAGCACCGCGACCGGCACCGCGAACACCGCCCACGGCGAGTGGATCAGCCCCATGAACGTCATCACCAGGGTGAACGCGACGGCATAGAGGGCGCCGCGCAGCACCGCCCAGCCGACCTCGCCCAGCGCCACCTCGCCGGGCCCGACCGGCGTGGCCAGCACGGCGTCGTAGAGCTTGGCGTACTTCAGCCGGAAGTAGACGTTGAACGTGGAGTCGTACATGGCGCCGTTCAGCGCGGACACCGCGAGCAGCCCCGGGGCCACGAACTCGCGATAGGGCACCGGCTGGCCGGTAGGCCCGGCCACCGAGCCGACGAGCGCGCCGAGGCCGACGCCGATCGACAGCAGGTAGAAGAGCGGTTCGGCGACCCCGGACAAGAACACCAGCCACACGTGCCGGTAGACCCGCGCATGCCGTTCGATGAGGCGGCTGCTGCCGGGGCCCAGCAACGAAGAATAAAACCGAGATGATACGGAACGGACGGGGGTTGCCGTGCTAGACATGGCGGCTCCGTCCGGTGGGCGCCGCCGGCCGCGGGCCGGCGGCGACTCTACACATAGAGCCGCCTTCGGTAGGTGCGAGCGCCCGCGTACAGGCCTACGGCGGTCAGCGTTCCCAGGTAGGCGACGTGGATCGCCACACTCCCGGCGGCGACCGTGCCCAGGCTGAGCGAGCGGCACAGCGCCACGCCGTGCCACAGCGGCGTCGCGTAGGCGACCGGCTGAAGCCAGCCGGGCAGCGACGTCACCGGGAAGAACGTGCCGGAGAACAGCATCATCGGCACGGCGCCGAGCCGGAACACGGCGGCGAACGGGGTCTCCTTCTCCAGCGTGACCGCCCAGGCCGCCATCGGCGCCGCGAACGCGGCGCCGAGCAGCACTGCGGCCGGGAGCAGCAGCGCGGCCCACGGCGACCTGATCACCCCGAACGCCGCCATGACGACGACGAACACCGCCGAGTTCATCGCGATGCGCAGCGTGATGAACAGCAGGTGGCCGCGGCAGATGTCGGACGGGCGCAGCGGGGTCGCCTGCGCCGCGACGTAGATCTTGTTCCACTTCACCGAGCCGAACACCGGGAAGCTCGCCTCGCTCAGCCCGGAGTTCATCGCCTGCGTGGCGAGGATCGCCGGCGCCACGAACGCGACGTAAGGCACCCCGCCGAGCCGGGCGGTCCCGTGCTTGTCGACGAGCGAACCCAGGCCGTAGCCGAGCGCGCCCAGGTAGAACAGCGGGCCGAGCACGCTGGACCAGACCGAGGACCGCCACGTCCGCCGGTACACCGTCAGCCAGCAGCGCAACGCGCGGACGCCGAGGTTCCATGTTCCCGGCGCTCTGGCGGCGATGGTCCCCGGGGCGGCGAGCTCTTCTCCTACCACCGTCAGTCCACCAGGCGCCGGCCGGTCAGGTGCAAGAACACGTCCTCGAGAGTCGACCGCCTGACGAAATCCGTGATCGGCTCGAGCCCGATCTCCCTGACTCGGGCCAGGGTCTGGTCGCCGTCCGACACGTAGAGCAGGATGCGGTCGGCGAGCACCTCGGTTCGTACATCTTCCATCCGGGGGGACAGCCTTCCGGCATGGGGGGCTCCCCACCCCCCATCTCCACTGGCCCCGGAATCCCCGGGGCCAAGATCCTTGATCTTCTCTGCCGCCTGCTCGTGCACGCCGGGGTCGAACCGCAGCTCCAGCACCTCCGGAGTCGAGTAGCGCTCGATCAGCTCGCGCGGGGTGCCTTCGGCGGCGATCTTCGCGTGGTCCATCACGACCAGGCGGTCGCATAGCTGCTCGGCCTCGTCCATATAGTGCGTGGTGAGGATGAGGGTGACGCCGCGCTGCTTGAGGCGGAACAGCCGGTCCCACACCACGTGCCGTGCCTGCGGGTCGAGGCCTGTGGTCGGCTCGTCGAGGATCAGGATCTCCGGGTCGTTGATCAGCGAACGCGCGATCGTCAGGCGGCGCTTCATGCCGCCGGACAGCGGATCCACCATGTCCTTGGCGCGGTCGCTGAGCTGTACGAAGTCGAGCAGCTGCTCGGTCCGCTCCCTGATCAGGTTCCTCGGCAAGCCGAAGTAGCGGCCGTAGACGAGCAGGTTCTCACGGACCGTGAGCTCCACGTCGAGGGTGTCGTCCTGCGGCACCACACCCAGCCTGGCCCTGATGGCGGCACCATCGTGCACAGGGTCGGCACCGAAAATGGTAAGCTCACCATCTGTCGGCGGGGAAACACAGCCGATCATCCGCATCGTGGAGGATTTCCCGGCACCGTTGGGTCCGAGGAATCCGAAGGCCTCGCCTTGGTACAAGTCGAAGTCGATGCCATCCACCGCGGTGAAGCTGCCGAACCGCTTCGTAAGGCCTCGGGCGCGGACCAGTACCTCAGGCACCCGATGGAGAATACCTGGCATCGTGACGGATTCCGAACGGTTTTCCGGCTCGGTGGCTGGGCAGCGGGAGAGGAAAGGTAAAGTACGACTGGTGCCGGCGCCGCGGCAGGAGCGGGGCGCGACGGGGAGCATGCGAGAGGATTGAGCCAGTTTTGAGTCTGATCCGCGACACATACGCCCGGTTTGAATTGCTGTTTCATGAGGTTGCGAAGTTCGGCGTCGTCGGCGCCATCGGCTTCGTGGTGCAGCTTGGCGTGCAGAACGCCTTGCACTCCGGGGCCGGTATCGGCCCGCTGACGGCCCTCGTCATCGCGTATGTAATCGCCACCATCGTCACGTTCGTCGGCAACAGGCACTGGGCGTTCAAGCACCGCAAGGGCAAGGGCCTCGGCCAAGAAGGCGTCCTGTTCATTCTCCTGAACGTGGTCGGCATCTTCATTCAGGTCGGGATCGTGGCGTTCGTGCACTACGGCATGCACATGACCGACAACCTCTCCTACAACGTGGCCACCATCGTCGGCATCGGGATCGCCACGCTGTTCCGGCTGTACACCTACCGCAAGTTCGTCTTCCTCGCGCCGCCCGCCTCCGGTGCCGCAGAGGAGCTTCAGCCGGAGGTTTCCGAGCGCTAACGCTAACGCGCTAGCAACCCGCCTGGTCACGCGGGACAATGCCCAGCGACGTGTGGACAACCGTCGCGCCTTGCGCCGGGGTCAGGTCGCCGACGGCGACCATCCGGGCGACGACGTGCGCCAGCCGGGTATGCGCGTTGACCGGGTGGCTGACTGGGTCGTCGACGCTCGGCGCGTTGACGACGCCGGCGAGCATCGCGCCCTGCACCACGGTCAGCTGCGAGGCCGGGCGGCCGAAGTAGCCGCAGCTCGCCGCCTCGAGGCCGTAGTACCCGTGACCGTAGTAGGCGACCTCGGCGTACAGGCGCAGGATTTCGGCCTTGCTGTAGGTGTAGTTCAGCTTGACGGCGAGCGCGACTTGTTTCAGTTCGGCCGCGACACCGGTCTGGTCCGGGGTGTACAGCAGCTTCGCCAGCTGCTGTTCGATCGTCGCGCCGCCCTGGTCCTGGCTGCCGGTGATCTTCCCCTCGACCACGCGGCCGACCGCGAGCACGTCGACGCCGGGCTCGGAGTAGAAACGGTGGTCTTCTGTCGCGACGAGGGGGCGGGCGAAGTTCGCGGGAACCGGCGGGCCCGGGTAGGCGATGCCATGCTGGGCGGCTTGCTGCGCGGCGAGCTTCGTGGCGTCGGTGGCGGACGGGGTGGCGAGCAGGAGAGTCGCGACGCCGATCGCGAAGACGGCGATGAGGGACGCGAGCGTGATGGCGGCGCGCCTGAGGTAGCGGCGTCCGCGGCTCCTCGGCTGCTGGGGGCGCGGCTCGGTTTGGTCGGGCTGCCCGGGCTCGTTCCCACGGCCCCGGTGCGGCAGTGGCACCGTGAACCCCGGCACGTTGTCTTCCGCGGCACCTTGCTCCGCGCGCCAGACCAAGTCCACCTCCTATCTCCACGTCTCCACGTCTTCACGGAGAGCACGCGGCCGCGACGGTTCCGTCGCCCGCCACCGCGCCTTCGCGGTTCGATGCCGATGGTAGCCGCGCTTGATGACCGTTTCCTGCGGCTACAGTGCGGGCGCGCTGCGGGTTGCGGGCGGGGCACGGTGTTCCCGTTTCCGGGTAGTGGGCGGTATGCGCTAAGGTATGTGCGCTGGCCGGGGTTCCCCGGCCACACGGGGCGTGGCCCAGCTTGGTCTAAGGCGCCTGACTGGGGGTCAGGAGATCGGGAGTTCAAATCTCCCCGCCCCGACGTAATGAAGTTTTTTCGAACGTAAGGCCGAAATGTCGGTACCCTCCGTTACAGTGCGGGTATGGCTAGACCTTCTTCGATGAAGCGGACTTGGACCGATGAGCAGTTGACGGACGCCGTCGCAGCGTCCACCAGCTGGCGGGGCGTGATGCGGCAACTGGGGCTGAACACGACCTCGGCCGGTGCGATCCGCATCGTCCGCCGTCATAGCGTCCAACTCAGCCTCGACACGTCCCACTTCCGCGGGAAGCGGCGGTGGTCGGATTCGCAACTTGAGCGGGCTGTCACGCGATCGCATTCGTGGGATGAGGTGCTGGTCGCGCTCGGGTTGTCCGCCAACAGCGGGAACATTCGGCCGCACCTTAAGGGCCACGCTGTCCGCCTCGGCTTGGACATGAGTCACCTCAGTTCGGGCGTTCGCGTAGAGCCATCGCCCTGCGCGGTCACACCCGCCCTTGAGCACCTACGAGATGCCGGCCCGGCGATCGCGGCAGGGTGGTTCACGCTTGGCGGATGCAGCGTGCTGTTTCCCGTCGAGCCGACCACGTACGATCTCGTGGCGTCCATGCCGGACGGACTGCGCCGCGTCCAAGTTAAGACCACCACGTCCAAAGGCCGGGATGGCTGGCAGGCCAGCGTCGGTCGGCGCTCAGGCACACACAAGACGGGGCGCGTTCCGTACGATCCTGACGTCATCGACTACTTCTTCATCATCGACGGCGATCTGAACATGTACCTGATCCCGAGCCGGGTCATCGCGGGGCGGGTCGCACTTTTGCTGCGCACGTATGAGGCGTACATCGTCGGGAACGCCAGCGGGCTGCTCGGGACAGCGCTGGGGGCACGCTCGGGGACGGTGCGGGCCGTCGCGCGGTCCTCGGCGTGATTGCCGCTGAGCAGCTATCTCATCGGCGTTGCGGGCGGGCGCGGCGCGACGCCGCGAGAGGCGATCGCTGCTGCCGGCCGGCTGCTGCCGGACGCGGGCACGACGTCACCGCGGTGAGCGCGGACGCGACTGACTGAGGCGGGAGAGTCTGCTGCGGCTTGTGTGCAAGCGACAACGATGTGTAAAACTTTGTGCTTCGTGGAATGAGACTCCCCGTAACTGATCCAGATGGGGGGAGATCAGTGCCCACAACACCGGCGGCAAAGAAGCCGACCCGTCCGCGGACGGCGAGCGCTAGTCGCACCAGTTCCACCAAGTCGTCCACGGCAGGTGCCGCGAACAAGACCACGACGGGCGCGACGGCCAAGCCCGCCGCAAGCAACACAACCGCGCGCAGGTCGACGAACGCGAGCACCGGCACCAGGAGCGCGGCCCGGCCCGCGACCGCCAGCCGCACGACGTCCGCTAGTCGCACGACATCCGCTAGTCGCCCGACATCTGCCAGTCGCCCTGCGGCTGGCAGTCGCACGGGGTCCGCCAGTCGCACGGCGTCGGCCAGTCGCCCCACGGCGACCGGCTCGACCGCCCGGACGGTCTCTACGGCGGCGACCAAGGTGACGTCCGCCGCCGCGCAATTGAACACCGCGGCGACGAAGGCGACGTCCTCGGCCAAGACCATGACGACCGCGCTGCAGGCGATCAGCGCCGCGACCAAGGCGATGGAGACGGCGGTCAAGTCACTGACCGACGCCGCCAAGGCGATGTCCACCGCGATACCGTCCACGACGAGCGCCGCGCGGTCGCGCGCGACGACCGCCGCGAGGACCGTGGCTCGCGCCGCGACATCGGCGCGTACTGTTCGCCCGGCCGGCGCGAAGTCCTCGGCCGCGAAGCCGGCGGCCGCTAGGGCGTCGGCCGCGAAGACGTCGACGGCGAAGTCCTCGGCCGCGAAGCCGGCGACCGCGAAGGCGTCTAACGCCAGCGCGAAGCCGGCCACGGCCAGCGCGTCGGGCGCGGCCAAGGCATCGACCGCCAAGGCATCAACCGCCAAGGCCCCTGCCGCAAGCGCCAAGCCCGCGAAGCCGACGACGGCGAAGTCCTCGGCCGCGAAGCCGGCGACCGCGAAGACGTCCAGCACGACCGCCAAGACGGCGACGGCGAAGACGTCCACCGCGACCGCCAGGACAGCGACGGCGGCTAAGCCGAAACCGGCCAAGGCGGCGAAGCCGGCCAAGCCAAAGGCCGCCAAGACGGCGGACAAGGCCAAGCCGGCAACGCAGCAGCCGTCGACCGCGGCACCGCCGGCGGGCGCGGCGCCGAAGACGCCCACGACCGGCGCCAACGGCACGCCTGCCGCCGACACACCGCCGTCGTCGGTCACACCGTCAGACGACGTCCTCGCCGGTCTTATCCGCTGATCCGCCGCGCGGGGCTGGCCGCGCGGCACCAGCCTGGCCGTGCCGGGCTGGCTAGCTGAGGCCGGGACGCCGCTGCAATCCGGCGTGCCCGGGCCGCCGCCGCGAGGCAAGGGCACGCGGCAGATGTCCGGCGCAGTGGTGTTGGATGGGGACCATGGCTGTTGACGGTGAATACGTGCCAAGCCCGGCAGTATGGGTCCGGGACCAGGTCGACCAATACGAGAGTTCCGGCGGGGCCAAGGGGACGACGCTGCCGGGCACCGAACTGCCCGTGGTGATCGTCACCAACCGCGGCGCGAAGAGCGGCGCCGTTCGCAAGACGCCGGTGATGCGGGTCGAGCACGACGGCAGCTATGCCGCGGTGGCGTCGAAGGGCGGCGCGCCCGAGCACCCGCTCTGGTATTACAACCTGCGCACGAACCCCCGGGTGGAAGTGCAGGACGGCGCGGACAAGTGGGAGATGACCGCGCGCGAGCTGACCGGTGACGAGCGCGACGTCTGGTGGCAGCGGGCCGTCGCGGCGTACCCGCCCTACGCCGAGTACCAGCGGAAGACCTCGCGCCAGATCCCGGTGTTCGTGCTAGAGAAGACCGGCTGACCCGAAACTATCCCGCGTCGCGGACGTACGCGCGGTGCCGCTCGTGCTCCGCGCGCAGCCACTCCTGCGCCAGCCGCGGGTCCCGCGGGTCGCGCCCCGCCTCCACCGCGTCCAGGTACGCGAAGTCAGTGGCGACCCGGCGGCTGAACTCCGCCGCGTCGCCGACGTGACCGTGACCAGGGACGACAACGCGCACGCCGGCCTGCGACGCGAGCAGCCCGAGGCCGTGCCTGTATGTGCCGAACGGGTCGGACGCCTCGGACGCCTCGGGCGCCTCGGGCGCTTGGGCCGCGTCCATGTCGGGCAGCGGGATCTCGATGTCTGAGCACATGTCGCCGGCGACCAGCACGCCGGAATCGGGCAGGAACAGCGCGCCGTGACCAGGCGCGTGCGCGTCGTGCGCGATGACGACCGCACGCGGCCCGTCCCACGGCACCTCAGCGGCGGCGAGCGGGGCAACGCGGCCGAACAGCGCGAGGTCGTGTCCCGGCGCGGACTCCTGGACGCCTTCCGTTAGGCCCGGCAATTCCCGCTCGGCCGTCAGCGACGCGCGAGGGGTGGCGTACCGGACGACGTCGGCGCCAAGCCCGCGGCTCCACAGCACGTGGTCCCAGTGCGGGTGAGTGGACCAGCCGACCGCCGGGCGCAAGCCCCGCGACGACAGCCAGGACGACAGCGCGTCCAGGTCCGCCGGCGACACCGCCGGATCGGCGACCAGGCACGAACCGCCAGCTCCCGCGACCACCGTGGTCGTCGTCGTGTACTTGTCCGCGGTCGCCACCCAGATCCCCGGCGCCACCTCATCCATCACGCGGGCAGCCTATCCGCCGTCCGGGCCGCAGCTGGGCCCGGGCCGCGCCGCCCCTTAAGACTTAAAGACGCGCAGCCGGATGAGTACATCACTGGTCCCTGTTCGTCATACAGTTCGGAGGGGTAGCGGTAGACCTGGAGGGACGGCAATGCTCACGCCACGCGCCGGCAAACTGGTCGCGACCAAGCTCGCGTATGGTGTCACCTGCCTGTTCGCGGCGGTGACGCTCGTCGTGGCGGGCTACGCGCACAAGGCGGTCGGATACATCACCCAGACCGAGAAGGGGATCACGATCAGTGGTAGCCCCACGACCGGCGCGATGAACATCCTGGTGATGGGCCTGGAGAGCCGCACCAACTACGAGGGGCAGACGCTGTCGGCCCAGCAGCTCACCGAGACGCACTCGGGCAACGTGAATTCGGTGTCGAGCGGGCAAGTCGGCGCCCAGGACACCGACACGCTGATCCTCATCCACATATTCGCCGGCGGGCAGAAGGCGATCGGCTTCTCGATCCCGCGCGACGACCTGGTCACCTACCCGCACGCCACCTACCTGGGCATCACCCAGGGGAAGATCGACCAGGCCTACGACTTCGCCTACAACCAGTCCTTGCAACAGACCTATGGCTCGTCGATGAGCCAGAGCGAGCGCTACCTGAAGGCGAACCAGGCGGGCCAGGGGTTCGAGGTCGCCACGGTGTCGGCCATTACCGGGGTGAAGATCGATCACTTCGTTGAGGCGAACTTGATCGGGTTCTACTCGCTGGCGCAGGCGTTCGGCGGCATCGAGGTCTGCGTGATGCCGTGGAAGGGGAACTACGGCGCGAACCTGGCCGACACGGCTTCCGGCTGGAACGCGATCGCGGACGGCTACAACTTCCGCAAGGGGGGCAAGCAGTACCTGCACCTCGCGGCGGACCAGGCCCTTGCCTTCGTCCGCGCTCGCGACACGCTCCCCGGCATCGACATCGGCCGGACGAAACGGCAGCAGGCGGTTCTGGACTACGTGATCTGGAAGCTGAAGAACGACGGCGTCTTCAGCGACTTCAGCATGATCAACAGCCTGGCCTCGACCGCGAGCCAGTACCTCATCACGGACTCGACCTTCAATCTGGCCGGCTTCGCCGGCGACATGCACGCGCTCACCGGCAAGCACATGACGTTCCAGACCTTGCCGATCTCCGGTCAGGTCACCGACATGCCGCTCAACGGCTCCCCGCAGGACGTCAACACCATTAACGTGCCCTACATCAGGTCGTACGTGCTGAGCGCGTTCTACCCGAAGCCCGCCGCCAAGAAGACTCCCGCGAAGACCGCCAGCAAGAAAAAGACCCCCGCCGCCCCGGCGCCCGCCACGGTCACGGTGGACGTGTACAACGGCAGCGGCGTGAACGGGCTGGCGGGCGACACCTCGCAGGCGCTTGTCGGCCTGGGCTACAAGGCGGGCGCCGTCGCGGACGCGTCGGATCAGTCGCAGACCCTCGAGTCCGCCACGCAGGTGTTCTACGGCGCGGGAGCGTCGGCGAACGCGGCGATCATCGCGACCAAGTTGGGCGCGAAGGCGCAAGCGCTGTCGTCGCTGCCCGCCGGTCACGTGGAGGTGCTGCTCGGCTCGAGCGTCACGCAGGTGCCCGCGAGCCTGACGTCATCCCGCACGTCGGGCTCGGGCACCGCGTCCACGAGTTCGCCGTCGCCGTCGCCGTCGTCCACGGCTGGCGCGAACGACGGCGAGACGGGCGGCTCTATCACGGTCGGGTCGAACGCGCCTTACGGCATCCCCTGCGTGTACTGAGCGGGCTCACAGCGCGGTCAGATCCCGGTGCCCGGCCGGATCACGCTCACGAACAGGTACGTGTGATGCTTCACGGTGCACGAGGGGAAGTCGAAGAACGCGTTGCGGGCACTGAACTGGTTCGGCGGATACACCTTGAGGTAGGTCGCCGTCTTCGGCTTGCAACCGGAGGTGGAGACTTCCGCGGCCCCATAGCCGAACAGCGCGTGTGCCGTCCCTCCGGCCCCGATGTTCACCCAGGCGCCGGGCCAGATGTTCTGACGGCCGGCCGCGTCGCCGAGCTGCTTGCCGTTGGCGTCGGTGGCGGATACGCCCGGGTAGCCCCACACCCGGCAGGTGTGGTTGCTGATGTTGGTGAACTCCAGCGGGTAGTACCAGGTGCCGGCCGCGCCCTGGCCTTCGTCGACGTTCACCCAGACGACGAGGTTGGCGGTGCTGCACACGGGCGGGATGTTGGCAGGTGCCGCGGACGCGGCGGTGCTGGCCCACACGGCCGAGCCGATGCCTAGTCCCAGTACGGCCGCGAACGCGGCCATCGTACGACGAGTTCGGTTGAACATTGTCTTCCCCCACTACTTGAAAAGGATCCCCGGGGAGTCGGTTAGCCGACGCCGGGCTGAATCCGCCGGATCCGCAGGTATGTGCGGGCCTTGACCGTGCACACGGCGTTGTCGAAGAACGCGATCCGCGCGCTGCGCTGATCCGGCGGGTAGACGTTCAGGTACGACGCGGTGACGCGCCCGCAGCCGGGGTTGAACACCACGGCGTCGACGTACAGCAAGGTGGCGTGCGCCGTGCCGCCGGGCGCCACGTTCACGACTCGCCGCGGGATTGTCGTGTCGCGGACCGCCGCGGCGCCGAGCTGCTTGATGTTGCCGTTGACGGCGGAGACACCTGGCCAGCCGACCAGGTAGCAGGTGTGATTGCTGATGTTGGTGAAGTCGAGCGGGTAGTAGATGGTCCCGGCGGCCCCGTTGGCCAGCTCTGGCGAGATCCAGACGGCGAGGTTGGCGCTGGTGCACTCCGGGATGGCGGCCGGCGCGGCGGACGCGGATGACGAAGCCACCACGGCCGACCCGATGCCCAGGCCCAGAGCCGCCACGGCGGCGGCGATCACGCGACGAGATCTGAACAACATGGTTTCTCCCCGGATTCGAAACGAGTTCTCGTCCTACTGAGAGCGACCACGCATCCGCCAGATACACAGGGCCGCCGCGGCGGCGCGGAAGGCGTCCGGTCATCCTTGGGGGATGCGGATTCGAGGGGCGATCCCCACCCGGGGGCAGCCAGACGGCGTGGTGACGGTTGAGGCGGGAGTGATCACGGACGTCAGTCCGGCCGCGGCGGGGTCCGATCCGCCGTTCTCCGGCACGATCCTGCCCGGACTGCTCGACATCCACTGTCACGGCGGCGGCGGGCACACCTTCTCAACGTTCGATCCCGACGAGGCGCTGGCGGCCGCGGCGTATCACGCGTCGTGCGGAACGACCGGCGTCGTCGCGAGCCTCGTCACCGCCGCGCCGGAGGACCTGCTGCGGCAGGTGCGCGCGCTGGCGCCGCTGGTCGCCGACGGCCGGCTGCTCGGCATTCACCTGGAGGGGCCGTTCCTGTCCCCCGCCCGCCGCGGCGCGCACTCCCCCGCGCTGCTCCGCGACCCGGACCCCGCGCTGACGCGGGACCTGCTCGAAGCTGGCGGCGGCGCGATCAAGATCGTTACTTTGGCTCCGGAACGGACGGGGGCGACCGCGGTCGCGCGGATGCTGCGCGAGGCGGGAGTGGTCGTGGCGTTCGGGCACTCGGACGCGGATTACGCCGTGTTCGCGGCGGCGCTGGCCGACGCCGGCGGATCCGCGCTCATCACGCACCTGGGGAACGCGATGCCGCCGCTGGGCCACCGGGCCGCCGGACCGGTCGCGGCGGCGCTCGTCGCCGCCGCGAGCGACGAGGCGAGCGTGGAGCTGATCAGCGACGGGGTGCACGTCGACGCGGGGTTCACCCGCCTGGTGTTCTCCGCCGCGGCGCCGGGACGGGTGGTCCTGGTGACCGACGCGATGGCCGCCGCCGGGATGCCGGACGGAACGTACCAGCTCGGGCCGCTGCGGGTCCGGGTGAGGCACGGGGTGGCCCGGCTAGCACCAGACGATGAGGGCACCGAACTCGGTGACCCGTCCGTTGACGAGCTCGCGGGCGGGGCCGGTCCTGAGCCCGGTGCCGGGGTTCCGTCCGCTGCCGGGGCGATCGCGGGCGGGACCAGCAACTTGCTGCACGTGGTGGCGACCGCCGCCGCGGCCGGGGTGCCGCTCGCCGACGCGGTCCGGGCCGCGTCGCAGGCGCCCGCCCGCGTCCTCGGGCGGGCCGACCGCGGGCCGCTCGCCCCCGGCATGACCGCCGACCTCGTGGTGACGGACGAGAACCTGGCCCCGGTCCGGGTGCTGCGGGCCGGGCGATGGCTCGATTAGCCGGGCGCCGTCAGTAGGGTGAACTTCGTGGATGAGGACGAATGGAAACGCCGCGGGGCATCGTTCGGCGCGGTCGCGGCGGCGTACGACGAGCACCGGCCTGAATACCCGCAGGCGGCGGTGCGCTGGTGCCTCGCCCCGGCCCTGGCGGCCGGGGCCGACGTGGCCGGGCTGCGAGTGCTGGATCTCGGGGCGGGCACCGGCAAGCTCACCCGCGTGCTGGCCCGGCTTGGCGCCGAAGTGACCGCGGTGGAGCCCGACCCGGACATGCTCGCCGAACTCCGCCGCCGGCTGCCCGGCATCCGCTCGCTGCCGGGCAGCGCCGAGGCCATCCCGCTGGCCGACGGCTCGGTGGACGCGGTGCTGTGCGGGCAGGCGATGCACTGGTTCGACCTGAACGTGGCGCTGCCGGAGATCGCCCGGGTGCTGGCAGCCGGCGGGGTCCTTGGCGCGCTGTGGAACAGCGATGACGACCGGGTGGAGTGGGTGGCGGGCCTGCAGGCGGCGGTCGGGGGCGCGGCGCGGCGGTCGCTGTCGATGCAGCGGGCCATGATGGCGGATTTGGGCGTGCGGTTCCTGCCGGACCTGTTCGGCCCGCTGGAGCGCGCCGAGTTCGAGCACGGCCAGCGGCGCACCGCGCCGTCCCTGGTCGCCACGATCGCGACCCACTCACAGCTGCTCGTCATGCCGCCGACCGAACGCGAGCGACTGCTCACCCAGGCCACCGTCTACCTGGCCACGCGGCCGGAGACGTCCGGCGGCGAGTTCACGCTGCCCATCCTCACGTCCGCGGTGCGCGCGGCGCGGCTGGGGACAGGCGACTCACCCGGTCCGTCGAGGATGTAGAGTCCACCCGTGGGTACCGAGACCGATCTTGAGTCGCTGTCCTCGCGCGAGCTGCACGACATGGCGATGCGCCGCGCGCTGCACCACGGCGACGTGAAGTTCCTGTGGGACCTGCTGCGTGAGATCCCGGCCGCCGAGGAGATCGCCGGGCGCCCGGCCGAGGCGGGGGCCGATCTGACGCAGGTCTCGGCGCTGATCAGCGACGCGGTCGGGTCCGGCGAAGGCGAGGTCGCCGACGCGCTCCGCCCGCTGTACATCGATTACCTGACCAAGCACCAGCACAAATGAGCGTGGCGCGCCTGACAGGCGCGCCACGCTCACGCTGGCCTAGATTCAGGCCTGGAGGACGCCCTCGATCTCGAGGGTGACGGTGACCTTCTCGCTGACGGCCACGCCGCCGGGGACGCCGGGGATCGGGCCGTTGAAGGAGACGCCGTAGTCCAGCCGGTTGATCTCCGTGGTCGCGGAGAACCCGACCCGGGTGCCGCCGTACGCGTCCGGGCCGAAGCCGCTGACCTCGAGCTTGAACGTCACGGGCTTGGTCACGCCCTTGAGCGTGAGGTTGCCGTCCAGCAGGAAGTCGGCACCGTCCGCCCGCACGCCGGTGGACGCGAAGGTCATGGTCGGGTACGTCTCCACCTCAAAGAAGTCAGCGCTGCGGATGTGCGCGTCGCGCTGCTCCTGGCCGGTGCTGATCGAGGTGAGGTCGACCGACGCGGTCACGGTCGAGTCCAACGGGTTCGCCCCGGTGACGATCGTGCCCTCGAACTTGTCGAAGCGACCGCGAACCTTGCTGACCATCATGTGCCGGACCGTGAACGAGACCTCGGAATGAACCGGGTCGATGGCCCAGGTGCCGGCGATGTAGCCGGGGATTTCCACGGCGGTGGTGCTCATCGAGCCTCCAGGGTTAAGGATTAATTCTAGTACGCTCAAGTGCGTTAGTTCCTTATAGTAACCAGAACTGCATGATGTGTCAAGCACTTTTCTTCGGCGTTACTACAGCGTAGGGTTGCAGGCATGACAGCACTAGGCGGCGAGGCCGCGTTCGTCGCGGGCTCCTGCCGGGTGCGGACGGTGCTCGACCGGATCGGCGATAAGTGGGCGATCTACGTCGTCAACCAGCTCGGCCAGGGGCCTCACAGGTTCAGCGAGCTCAACCGCGGGATCGACGGCATCACCGCGCGGATGCTCACCGTCACCCTGCGCGGACTCGAACGCGACGGCATCGTGACGAGGACCATGCAGGCGGTGGTCCCGCCGCGTGTCGACTATCAGCTCACCCAGCTCGGCGAGACGCTGCTCGACACGATCGGGCAGCTGGCGGCCTGGGCCGACGCGCACATCAGCGAGATAGAGGCGGCCCGGGCGGACTACGACGCCCGCTCCTGCCCGGATGCCTGCCTTGAGGAGTAAGTAGGCCGGCTCGCCGGCCAGCCAGGCCGCCCCGCGGGCATAGAGCGCCTCCACCGCGGGACCGCGCAGCCCCGGCATGTCGGGCTTGACCGGGAATCCCGCCTGGACCTGCAGGTACGCCAGGTACCTGTAGCCCTCAGGGAACCGCCCGAGGAGGTTGGCGTCGAGCTCCAGCACGGCCCCCGGGGTTACCGGGTCCAGCCGGTCCTTCTCGTAGATCGGCTGGCGCAAGACGATGGCCCAGCGTCCGTCCCGCTTCTCGAAGAAGTCGTAGAACCGGCCGACGCAGGCCACGTCGCACAGCACGCCGTGCACCTCGCCGCGCTGCATGATCGTCATCCGGGTCTGCGAGATCGCCCGCGTCCCGGCCAGCGTCGACTGGCTCGCGCCGGTGTAGTGCAAGATGTTGACGCCTCGCTCGAAACCCTCCCGGCTGACCCGGATGAAGTCCTCTTTCTGGCCCTGGAACCAGGTCGCCATCATGTAACCGTCGTCGTGCCACTGCTCGCGGAACCAGTCCCAGTTCGCGCTGTCCCTGGCGAGCGCCCAGGATTCCACGACATCCCTGATCGCAAGCCGATCGGCACGCGTCTCATCGGTCATGCAGATCTTTCTATCATTCCGAACGGCGGGGCGCAGGGGCGAGCCGAGCACGCCGTGGATCATTGCCAGCGGAAGCGCCAGGCCGCGACGGCGCAGCCGGCGGCGGCCCAAGCCAGCAGGACGAGCAGGTCGGTCACCGGGGCGTGCTCGACGGGCGTGTAGCCCTGCTGCAGGATCTGGGCGAGCGCGCGGACCGGGAGCAGCCCTACCGCCACGGACAGCCAGCGCGGCACGCTGAACGTCGGGTCGAAGATCCCCGACATGATGGCCACCGGCAGGTAGCTGGCGTTGGCGATCGGCGAGGCCGACTCGGCGCTGCGCGCCACCGAGCTCAGCGCCAGGCCGAGCGACCCGAAGCACACGACGCCGAGCGCGAGGCCGCCGGCGATCTCGGCAAAGCCAACGGGACGCGGTACCGCGCCGAACGCGAGCCAGCCGATCACGGCGGTGCACGCGGTGATCGCCACCGTTGTCGCCGCGGTGCTGCCGACGACCCCGGACAGGTAGGCGCTGGCCGGCAGCGGCGTGGTGCGGATCCGCTTCAGCACCCCGTCGTGGCGCAGCGTCGCGAGCTTCGCGCCGAGGTTGACGTAGGCCGCCACGATCACGCCGAACGCGAGGATCGACGGCACGAAGATCATCTGGGCCTTGACGTGGGTGCCCGGCAGGAAGCCGCCCGCCGTTGTCGACCCGATGAGCAGCAGCAGCGCCAGCGGCAGCACGAACGTGAAGAACGCGTACTCGGCGCTGCGCCAGAAGGACCGCTGTTCGAGCAGCGCCTGACGGGCAGCCAGACGCACATTCCTGATCAGCGGGCCCCTCCGTTGACAAGCCGGAGGTAAGCGTCCTCCAGCGTCGGTGTTTCGACCGCGAGGTCATCGAGGTCGCCGAGGTCATTGTCAGCCGCCCAGGCGAGCAGTTCCCGCAGCGCCACCGCCGCGTTCGGCGTCAGGCAGACGGCGAGGTCCCCGCGGACTTCGATGTCGAGGCTTCCCGGCGGACTTACGTCACCGCGGCGCAGTGCGAGCGGCGCGGCGAAGGAGATCGTCGTCGGCACGCCGGCCTGCCTGGCCACCTGCCGGACCGAGCCCGCCGTCTGCACGCGGCCGCCCTGCAGGATCGCCACCCGGTCGGCGAGCCGTTCCGCCTCGTCGAGGTAGTGCGTGGTGAGCACGATCGTCTTGCCGAGCGACCGCAGGTTCTCGATCGCCGCCCAGCACCGGCGGCGCGATTCGGGGTCGAACCCGGTGGTGGGCTCGTCGAGGAAGACCAGGTCGGGGTCGCCCGCCAGGGCCAGCGCGAAGTCGAGCCTGCGCCGCTGGCCGCCGGACAGCCGCCGTACCTGGGAGCAGCGATCCGCGGTCAGTTCCACCACATCGAGCAGCTCGGCGAGCGGGCGCGACCGCGGATAGTAGGCGCGCCAGATGTCGATCAGCTCGCCGACGCGCGCCTGCCTGGGGAACCCGCATTCCTGGAGCACGATGCCTATTCGCTCGCGCAGCGCGCACCGCTGACCAGCGGGATCGAGCCCGAGCACGCGCACCGTGCCGTCGGTGCGCGACCGGAATCCCTCGAGGATCTCGAGTGTGGTCGTCTTGCCCGCGCCGTTCGGGCCGAGGAGGCAGAAGACCTCGCCGAAGCGTACTTCGAAGTCGACGCCGCACAGCACCTGCCGGGCTCCGTAGCTCATCCGCAGGCCGCGTACCTCGATCGCAGGCGGCGGCGCCGCCGCCTGCTGACCGGGTGTTAGCAACAGCTCGGTCGTCATTGGCGTCCTCCGAGGAACTTGGCTGGGACCAGGGCGTGCATCAGCGCGTCTATGGCGGTCTCTTCGGCGAGGTCGTCGGGAATCACGGCGCCGTGGGGGTCAGAGTGCCGGTGCCGCGCGAACCAGGTGAGCGTCTCGAGCACCAGCCGCGCGGTCGCCGCGGCGTCGGGCGTGGCCCGCAGCCGGCCGGCCTTGGCCCGGGTGTGCAGGTACTCGGTCAGCGCCACGAGGACGGGCCTGCGCAGCCCCGTGTTCAGCAGGTCGGCGAGCGCGGGCAGTTCGCGCGCGGACCGCTCGATCATGTCCGCGGCCTTCCTGGTCTGCGTCCCCAGGACGTACAGCTCGCGCATGACCGCCTCAAGCTCCACGGCGGGGTCGTCGTGCCAGGCGCCGCGCACCGCGGCGGCGAGCGAGCCAACCGGCACCTCGGTGGCCACGAAGTCCCTGACCTGGTGGATCATCTGGGCCAGCGATGCGGGCCGCAGCGGGAAGTCGGCGCCGGCCGGCGGGTCCTCGAGCGCCAGCGCGTGCTTGATGGCCAGCACGAACAAGCCTTCCTTGCTGTCCACATAGCGGTAGATGGCGGCCTCGGACAGGCCCGCCTCGCGGGCCACGTCGCTCATCCGCGCGGCTCGGTAGCCGTCGGCGGTGAACACGCGGACCGCGGCGGCGATCACCTCACCGAACCGCTCATGAGCGCTGCGCTTACCTGACACGCGCGTCACTATATGCGTAAGTGAGCCGGTCACTTACCATCTTTGACTGGTTTAGACCATACGGTGACGCGGTTCACATCGCGAATGGTCAGCGATAGGGTCGCCCCCGTGGAATCGGTGAACTTTGACCGGGCGGCCGAGTACTACGACGCGACGCGCGCGCTTCCCGCCGACAGCATGGACGAGCTCAGCGGCCTGCTCGCCGCCGAACTGGCCGGCCGCCAGCCCTGCCTGGAGATCGGCGTCGGCACCGGCCGCATCGCGCTGCCGCTGCGCGACCACGGGATCAGGCTGGCCGGACTGGACATCTCCGCTGGCATGCTGCGACGGCTGGCCGTCAACGCCCGGGACCGCGGCCCGGTGCCGCTGCTCCAGGCCGACGCCACCAGGCAGCCGCTGGCCGCCGGCAGCTTCGGCGGCGTGCTCGCGGTGCACGTGCTGCACCTCATGCAAGACTGGCGGGTTGCCGCGGACGAGGCGCTGCGGGTGCTGCGCCCGGGCGGCGTCCTGATCGCGGGGCTGCAGGGCCGCGGGCGGCGGCCGGGCGCCGGGGCACCGCACAGTGGGGCACCGGACGGCGGGGCACCGGACGGCGGGGCACCGGGCGGCGGGGAAGGGTGGGGCGGAGTGCCGTGGCGCGGGGCGCTGCGGGAGTCACTCCAGCGGCACGGGCTCGTCCGCGTCGAGGTCGGTACCCGCGACCCTGAGCTGGTCGCCGGCTACCTGAGCGGGCGCGCGTCCGCGCGGCGGCTTGACCCGGTTCCGGTGCGCAGGACCCGCACGCTGGCCGAGGCGATCGCCCGGATCGAGCAGCAGACCTTCTCGTGGACGTGGTCGTACACGCCGGACCAGATGCGTGCCGTGGCCGACGACATCCGCGCCTGGGCGAGGCGGGAGGACATGCCGCTCGACCAGGGGTACACGGTGGAGTCCGAGCTCCAGTGGTGGGCCTTTGACGTGTAGCCGCTACGCCGCGGGGCGCAGGAGGTCCTCAGCGCGGTCCAGGGTGTGGCGCAGGTTATTGCCGCCAACGAGGGCGCGCGCCTCGTCCATGGTGACCCACTGCAGCAGCGCGCCCGGGCTCTCAGGTATCACGTCCTCCGGGTGCCCCGTCGCGAGGAAGTACCGCAGGTCAGCGTGCTTGTGCGCGGGCTCGCCGTTGCCCGCGGGGACATTGCACAGCACCGCGTGCCTGATCGCGTCGTCAGGCCACGGCCGCAGGTCGGGCAGGCCCGTCTCCTCGCGCGCCTCCCGCAGCGCTATCGCCAGCGGGTCACCCTCCCCCGGGTCGCCGTGCCCGCCGACCTGCAGCCACATCCGCATCCGCTGGTGCCAGCGCAGCAGCACGCGTCCGCTGTCCGGGTGCATGACCAGCGCCGAGGCGGTGAAGTGCATCGGCAGGGATCGCAGCCACGGGTCGGGCTCGGCGGCGGCGAGCCGCCGCATCCTGTCGACGTCGGCGGTCTCGGTGTCTCCCTGTGGCCGGTAGCCGGCTAGCCATCCGCTGATCACCGGACCATGGTGCCATGGCTCGTGCGGAGAGGGTGACGTGCGGGAGTAAGCCCGGTTCGTTCGGGATAATCGGGTTGGATCTTTACCGACCTGGCCGCGGGAGTGACCGACGTTGAGGAGGGAACGCGATGGGAGTTGTGGGCACGCTGCTGAAGAACCGGCGGGCCGGGGAGACGCGCCTGGCCTGGAACCTGCCGGGGCTGAGGGGACCGGAGACCCTGGAGCTCACTAGCGAGGCGTTCGGTGACGGTCAGGCGATTCCGGCCGAGCATGCGGGGAAGCGGGCTGGTGGCCGCAACGTTTCGCCGCCGCTGGCCTGGACCGCGCCGCCGCCTGGCACGGCGGAGTTGCTGCTGCTGGTCGAGGACGTCGACGTTCCGATGCGGTCGCCGTTCGTGCATGGGGTGGCGCGAATCGCGGCCGATGTGCGCGCGCTGCCGGCCGGCGGGCTCGCGGCGGCGGACCCGGCGCCGGGCGTGCGGGTGCTGCGATCGGGCATGGGGCGCGGCTACCTGGGGCCTGAGCCGATCAAGGGACACGGCCCGCACCGGTACGTGTTCCAGCTGTTCGCGCTGGCGGCGCCAGCGGTCGCCGACGGGGATCCCGCGGCCGAGCGCGCCAGGCCGCGGGCCCTGCTCGCCGCTGTCGCCGGGCCGGTGCTGGCGCGCGGCCGGCTGACCGGCGTCTACTCGCGGTAGGGCGACTGTCAGCGCTACGTCACGAGCCCGTGGGCCTCGCGGTCAGTTAACTGTGTCTTTACACTGGCAAGGGGCTTGCGCGCGGATGCGTAACGCCGTGGCGTTTTGCTGGAGTTATGACGATGATCTTGGCCGATGAGCCCGCTGTCGCCGCGCTGTGGCGCTACCCGGTGAAGTCCATGCAAGGCGAGGAACTCAGCGCGAGCCAGGTGACCTCGGCCGGCCTGCTCGGCGACCGGCAGTTCGCCGTCGTCGACCCGGCGACGGGGAAGGTCGCGGGCGCGAAGAACCCGCGTAAGTGGCCGGGGTTCCTGCAGTTCCGCGCCGGCTACGTGGCACCGCCCGCGGCTGGGGCGGCACTGCCGCCTGTCCGGGTGACCCTGCCCGACGGCACCTCCGTGACCAGCGAGGACGGCGACCTGGCGAAGCTGCTGTCGGAGGCGCTCGGGCGCGACGTGGTGTTCACGGGCACGGCCGCGTTCTCCGGTGGAGCGGGTGATTCCGACGGGGCGGCCCGGGCTGAGGACTATCAGATCGACTCCGGCGACGTGATCGATTGGGAGTTGCCGGCTGGCACGTTCTTCGACTGCGCTCCGGTGCACCTGGTGACGACGGCAACGCTGGACCGGCTCCGGTCGCTGTATCCCGCGGGTCGTTTCGAACCGCGCCGGTTCCGGCCCAACATCATCGTGGCTACCGGGCCTGAAGTTTCCGGGTTCGTGGAAAACGACTGGGTGGGGCGCGTGGTGGCGATCGGGGACAGCGTGCGGCTACGGGTGTTCATGGCCACCGGGCGCTGCGTGATGACCACGCTCGCTCAGTTCGACCTGCCGAAGGACTCCGGCATCCTGCGGACCGCCGCCCAGCACAACGACGCGGCGGTGGGCGTCTACGCCGAAGTGGTGTCCGGCGGGCTCGTGCGCCGAGGGGACCTCGTCACGGTCCTGTGACGCCGCTTTGTGCGCCTCCGGCGCACGCTGGACCCCGCGCGCCGCAGGCGGACGCCGGACCCCGCGTGCCGCATCCGTCACCCGCGAGGCCCTAGCGCCGTCGGCCTGCGAGAGCTTGGGCCCGCGGGTGAACAACACGCTGTCTTGGGCTCAGCGCCGGGCCGCAGCTTGCCCCACGGGCAACCTCAGCCCCGCTGGTAACGCCGCTGCCCGCTTTTCTTGTGTCGGCGTGCTATTACTCCTGTGTCGAGATCAAGATCGAACGTAGTGCTGAAGGTTCGACCGGCTGTGGCCGGTCAAACCTTCAGCCGTATCGGAAACCAGGCCTGTCCTGGTCGGACGATCTTGGTAAATGGCACCTGTGAGGCGTCCGGAAGCGGGAACTGGTTCTGCGCGGGCACTTAGCTGTCGACGGGGTGTCGACAGCAGTCACTTGGGCCACTTTGGACTCAGGAACACTACCGTTGTCAAGTAGCGTGGGGAACACGTTTTCTCAGCCCAGGGCCTTTTATTTTGCTCGCACGCATGTTCTAATGAAGGGTATGGGCAACCCTCGTGTGGGAACACACTGCCAGGTAACCGCGGCGCTCTTCCCTGCGCCGCGGCGACCGGGCACTGCCCGCACGCTTTGGCACGGGCCGTCGGGGGTCGTCGGGGCCCGGGCTGGCGGAGTCGGCACTTAGTTCCGCACGGGCTGAGCGCCCGCCATCAGGCCAGCTGATGATGCCCGCCTCCGCGCTGGCGTCCTGGGGTAACCAGCTTGCCGCACCACCGGCCGGCGAAACGCCGGCATACAGAGGACGCCTGTAAGGGGTGCAACATGAACCAATTCGAATATATAGACTACCCTGACGCGGAACGGCGCGCAATGCTGGAAAACAGCGGCGCGGCGGTGGATCGCATGTTCGGCGGCCAAGCCCCTCGGCACGCGGCACCCGGTCATGCCGCGCCGCGTTACTCAGGGTCAGAGCGAGGGACGGGACGGCGCCCCCGTGAGCGCGGCCGGACCGAACGCGGCGACGCGAAGAACACTATCCCGGAAGAGGGCAGGGCCGGGCGCGGCGAGGCCAGGTACGCGGCTCAGGGGAACGCCGCGTCGCGCCGCGGTACCCCCGGCATCCCAGGCCGGGAGGGGTCCGGGCGCGACGGGACCGGGCGCGACGGGTCCGGGCGTGACGGGACCGGGCGCGACGGGACCGGGCGGGAGGGGGCAGGCCGGGAGAGGCCCGGACGCGACGGGACCGGGCGGGAGAGGTCGGGGCGCGACGGGACCGGGCGGCGTGAGAAGGGGGCCGCGTACGGCGGGCGGGCCATCAGGGACGCGGGGGATGACGCTGGCTACGGTGCGGGGGAGCCCAGCTACCGCGCCCCCGACGCCGGGCGTCACGAGCGGGACACCGTCCGGTTGGACGCCTACCGCCCGCCGCGCCCCTGGGGCCTGGACGACGGCAGCGACAACGATTACGACGAAGACTCTGACGACGACGCGGACTCGGACCTCGACGCGGCGGCTGAGTACGAGGCCGAGGGTGAGTACGAGGCGGAAGGTGAGTACAAGGCGGAAGGTGAGTACGAGGCGGACGAGGAGTATGACGAGGAGGCCGATGACGACGCGGACGCGGAGTACGACGGGGAGGCTGGGTACGGGGCGGGCGCCGCGTACGAGGCGGGCGTCGCGTACGAGGCGGGCGCTGGCTATCCCGGCGCGGGCGGTGGGTTCCGGTCGGCGGATGGCGGGTACCGGCGGGCGGAAACCAGGGAGCGCCGCGGGGGTGGCGGGTTGCGGGGGGCGGCGGTTTATCACGCCGACCGGCCGCCTGGTTACGGGGCCGGGCTCGCCGGGGCTGAGGCGGACGGATACGGCCCGGCCACCGAAGCGCAGGAGGCCGGCGACCGGACGGACGTGCTCATCAACCGCGGCCGGCACCATACGCGGCCGAAGGGGGTCCGGCGCTGGCTGAGGCACTGGCGAGCGATCGGCATCGGGATCGTGGGCCTGGTCATCGGTGTGGTCGCGCTCGCGTTGGTCCTGCCGGGCAACGACGCGACCTGGCCGTCTAGCGTGGCGCTTGTACAGAAGGAAATCGACGTGGCCTGCGAGAACCCGAACGTGGTCTCCGAGCCCAGCCAGGTGAACTTCGCCTGCGGCAAGGAAACCCGGCAGATCCTGTGGGTGTTCTCCTTGCTGACCAGCGGTGACAACCCGAACTACAGCGACGCGGCGAACGGCAGGAAGGGACTGGAACCGATCACCCCGGTGCAGGGGGGTGACGTCGCGTGGTCACTGAACCTGCACCACCCGTACGATTCCGCGAACCCGACGGACAGCCTCGCGGTCGCGGCGCGGGCCATCAACAACATCATCGGCGGCGCGACGCTGACAAGCAGCAGCGGCTCCGCGGTGGTGCAGCCCGGGCTGGAAAGCACGGCGTCGAACTGCAGCCGGTACACCGGATCGTCCGCCCTGGTTACGCGTCTTGGGTTCCCGTCGGTCTGCGCGCAGCCGGTGACGAGCCCGGCCGGGCAGGCGGCCCTAGTCAGTGACGTGTTCAAGCAGTGGATGGTCGGCGCCCCCGCGCAGGTCGCGACCGAAGCCGGCGTGCTGTACGAGAACGCCGACAACCCCGGCGCCCCCAGCGTCCAGGCGATTTTGAACTCCTTGCCGCAAACAGGACTGTAACCGCAGAAAGGGGGCAGTGGTGTCCGTGCAATCCGCTAGGAAGCCATGGTGGCAGCAGGCAACGGCGCTTGTGACCGTGAGCGCTGGCGGCGTGATAACCGGGTTCAGCTTCGTTCCTGGAGCGGCCGCCACGATGACCTCGCCGACGGGCATGCCGCTGCACCTGCTAGCGCTGGAGAAGGCGGCCAGCGGAACCGCGGATGCCAGCGGGACCGCTGACCACAGCGATGCCGCGCTGCGCGCGGCCATCGTCAACGTGGCCAACTACTACCTGAGGCTGGCGAAGACCAACACCCCAGCGCAGATGGAGGCGCTGATCTGGGACAAGGACAGCCTGGACCAGGCCGACCACGGCCCGTCCTGCGCGGCATTCGCCAGCCTCACGCTCGAACTCGCGGCGCAGGCCGTGGGGCAGCAGAGCTGGGTCACCGGCGGGACGACGTACCCGTGGCCGCTGCACGAATGGGCGGACGTGCGCGTCGACCCGAATCCTGACTCGCTCGATATCACGTCGATCCTGCAGGACGCTCAGGCCCATGGCCGGTGGCATCCGGTCGCAGACGCCTACCAGCCGCAGCCGGGTGACTGGGTGCTGTTCAGCGGCCACGTGGAGGTGGTGACCAGCTACGCGAACGGGGTGCTTGACAGCATCGGCGCCGACTCGCTGCCCAACCTCACGGTCAACGCCCACTCCATGGGGGGACCGCTCGCCGACCAAGGTGTGGTCGGGTTCGTGGACAACGGTCACCTCGCCAGCCAGTCGTCGGCGGCCGCCGCGCCTATCCGGGTGCGGCCCGCGCAGCACAACGGCAATGAGAATCCCCCAGGGCGAGAGGGCCTGGCGAACATTCCCGGCGACGCCGTGGATAGCGGGGCGACCATCGCCCCGCCAGCCGGCGCGGGGCAGGCGGCCCAGGCAGCGGCGGCGATTCCGGGCGCCATCGCCCCGTCCGGCCTGGCCAGCGCGGCGACCAACGCGGCCGGCACGGCGGGCACGGCCGGCACCGCGGGCGCGGCGGGCGCGGCGGGGGCGGCGGGCACCACGCGGAAACCGGCGGGCACGGCGGGCACCACGCGGAAACCGGCGGGCACGGCGGGAGCCACGCGGAAACCGGCGGGCACGCGAATCCGCCCGGCTAGCGGCGGACGGCGAGCCCCCGCCACGAGCACGGCGCCCTCCGCCGGCTCGGCGGCGGAGACACGGGCGCAGCAGGCCTTTATCAGCCAGATCGCCCCTGGCGCCTTCGCCGCCCAGCAGCGCTACGGCGTTCCCGCCTCGGTCACCATCGCGCAGGCCATCGACGAGTCCGACTGGGGACGCAGCTCGCTGGCCGTGCAGGACCACAACCTGTTCGGCATCAAGGGAACGGGGCCGGCCGGCAGCGTCGCGCTCCCGACCGAGGAGTACGTCGACGGGCAGTGGGAGTCGATCACCGCCTCGTTCCGCGTCTACCACAACATCGCCGAGAGCATCTCCGATCACGCCGAGCTGCTCGCCACCGACAGCGTCTACCAGCGGGCGATGGCGGACCGCGCGGTGCCCGACGCGTTCGCGAACGACCTCACCGGGGTCTACGCGACCGACCCCGAGTACGGCGCGAACCTGATCGCGATCATGCGGCTGTACAACCTCTACCGCTTCGACACACAGGCCGACGGGCGGCGCAAGGCCACGAACGTCACCCAGGCGGCAGGCGGCGACGGGGCGGCCACGGCCGCGACGGCGCCGGGCAGCGCCGACATTCCCGGCGGCGCGCCGGCTTGGTGGAACACTCCAGGCAAGGCGCCACCCGAAGGCAGCGCGGCGATCCCGGGCGCCGTCGGATACCCGGGAACTGTCGCGTCCCCGGGGACCGTCACGGCCGCCGGGGCGGCCCCGATTCACCGGGGCGCGGCCACCCCGCGGACCACGCAGCCGCGCGTCAGCGCGCCTGCCCGGGTCAGGGCGCCAGCTCCGAGCGCCGCCCGGGCGCGAGCTCGGACCGCTGTGCCGCGGCCCGTCAGGAACGCGACGGTGCGGGGCAGTGCCCAGATCCCTGGCCTCGTCGCGCCGAGCGTGCCGCAGTACCGGGGCAAACTGCCCGCGACGGTGGCGACGGCCTACTTCGCAACGGCGAAAGCACCGCTGGGCCGGGCCGAACAGCTGCACCGCGACGTGGCCGCCCAGGCGGGCATCCGGTGGCAGCTGCTGGCCGCCTGCGACTGGATGCAGTGCCAGGCCGACCCGCGCTATTCGCCGGTGCACGGCGAGCGCCTCGGCACGCTCAACGCCGACTACACCGCGTACGACACGAAGTCGCAAGCCCTCTACCAGTCCGCGTCCGACCTGATCGAATTGAGCGCCGCGGTCTACTGCATCGACCTGACCGCGCGGCGGCCGCTGTCCGTGCGCGCGCTGGCCGACGCGTTCGCCGCGTTCCGCTGGGGCGCGATCCTGCGCAGGCACGGCGTGTCGGCGATGGAGTTCCCCTATTCCGTCGCCGGGCTGACCGACCAGCACCTGAAGATGCACTGGCCCGTCGTCAACGACCCAGGCGCTCCCGACAAGCCGGGCGGGAAATTCCGCATGCCGTTCGGTGCCGTTCCTGTTGTCCTCTCCCTTCACTATCCGGCCACCGTATGAACCGACAGAAAGCGCAGGTATGCCCGTGGCACGCATCGTGAACCAGCGCGACCCCCAGCGCGACCCCCAGCCCGGCGACCGCTATGAGCCTTACGAGCAGTACGAGCGCGACGAGCCGGACCCCTATTACCAGCCGCGCCCGCGGCCGCGCCCGCGACGGCGGTGGCCGCGCCGGCTTCTCCCACGAGTCCCGCGATGGGCGAAATGGACGGCGGTCCTGGTCATCGTCGGCCTCTTCTTCCGCCGCGCCGTGGCGTGGACGGTGCTCGCCGCGCTGTCCGCGGGGCTGCACCT
Organism: Trebonia sp.; assembly: GCA_035571275.1. Classification (GTDB taxonomy): domain Bacteria; phylum Actinomycetota; class Actinomycetes; order Streptosporangiales; family Streptosporangiaceae; genus Trebonia. The sequence continues at coordinate 16,835 of DATMKQ010000126.1, read as the reverse complement.
GTTCGGTGTGAACGTGCACCTGCCGCACATCTCGTTCGGCTGGCCCTGGCAGGCGATCTCGGCGGGCACCACCACCAACGTCGTCGTCGGACCGATCGTGCTGCAGAAGATCGAGGGCATCTCCCGCCCGGCCCTCGGCACGGAGAACTTCAACTTCGTCTTCACCCGGACGGTCAACAAGAGCGTCTTGTTCTGGCCGTGCTGGTACTCGGCGACGTTCTACGCGGTCGGCCGCGCCTCCGCCACGGTCGACCTGAACCCCGGCCCCGCCTGGTGGAAGCCGTCGACCGGCCACTACCAGCTGCGCGTCCTCAAGCACGCGGCGGCGGGGGCCCCGGGCGAGCTCGCCATCTCCATGGCTCTTCCGGTTCCCCAGCTTCCCCAGTCCGTGCACGACATCAGCGTGGATAACACGCTGTCCCAGCCCATCTCGTCCTCGCACAGCTGGACGTATCCGGGGATCGGCTGCGGCACCCTCATCCATCCGCAGTTCGCGCAGTCCGTGCTCTACGCGCGGGCGCAGTCGGTGGCGTTCTACCAGGCCACCCACCTGGCGAGCGTGACAGGGCCGCTGGTCAAAGCGGCGGAGAACGAGGCCGTCACGATGATCCGCGACAACTTCATCCAGCCGACGGTCAACGCGCTCGGCTATACGCTCACCCAGTTCAGCATCCGCTGGGTCGCCCCGACGCTCGTCCTTCCGCACATGTGAGCCCGCGCACTCGCCACGCTGAACGTCGCCCCGACCGAGGTAGCGTGGTAGAGGCAGGGACGATGGCTACGGAGGCGATGCGATGACTGCCGACGTGTACCCGGCCGCCGGCGGGCTGGTGGAGCGCGCCGCCGCGGCGTTCGTGTCCAGCGTGCCCGAGGTTCGCGCCGACGACGGCTACTTCGGGCCCGCCAGCGTCACCTGGCGGCTGAACGGGGACCTGTCCGCGCCGGTCGCGGGGCTGCGGTCGCTGCTGGTGCAGGCGCTGCACCCGCTCGCGATGGCCGGCGTCGACCAGCACAGCGACTGGCGCGCCGACCCGGCCGGACGCCTCGCGTCCACCGCCGCTTACCTCGCGACGATCACCTATGGCGACCGGGCGACGGCCCAGCGGGCCGCGGCTCGGGTCAGGAAGATCCATGAGCGGGTGCGTGGCGTCGACCCGGTGACCGGGCAGGGCTACGCCGCCGGGGACCCGGACCTGCTGCTGTGGGTGCACGCCGCGCTCGTCGAGTCGGTGCTCGCGAGTGCGGACCTGTTCGGCGGGCCGCTGAGCGAGGCGGACAAGGACCGCTACGTGGCCGAGATGACCGCCGCCGCCGAACTCGTCGGGATCCTCCCGGGCCGCGCGCCGTCCACGATCGCCGAGCTGGACGACTACTTCAGCGCCGTGCGCCCGGTGCTCACGCTGAGCCCCGCCGCGGCCGAATCGACCCGGTACCTGCTCGACCTGCCCTGGCTTGACGAGGAGATGGGCGGGCTCTGGCGGGACGTGGGCGACGCGGCGGTCGCCGCGCTGCCGGAATGGGCGGCCCGCCTGTACGGCCTGGTCCCCAGGGAACCGGTCACAGAGCAACGCCGCGCCGAAGTCAGGCAGCTGCTCGGCGTCCTCGACGTGCTCTACCTCGGGGAGCCGGGCGTGCTCGAGGCGCGGCAGCGCCTGGAGCTGCGGATGCGCCAGGCGCGCCGCGGCAAGGCATAGCGGCGCGCATGAGCAGGACCGAGGAGGGGGTACCGGGCGAACCACGCGGGCGGGCCGCGGCGGGGAGCCCCCGGCTGCGACTGAGCCGCGGGCTCGCCGCCGTGCGCCTCGCCGCCAGAGGCGGGGCCAGGTACGCCGGCAGCGCGCCCCGGCTGTTCATCGCCGCCGGGGAGCATCGCGAGCGGCTTCGCAACGACCTGGCGCTGCAGACGGCCGAAGACGTCGCCGCCACCCTCGGGACGATGAAGGGCGTCCTGATGAAGATCGGCCAGATGGCCAGCTACGTCGACGACGGCCTCGCGCCGCCGGTGCGCCGCACGCTCAGCCGGCTTCAGGACAGCGTGCCGCCGATGAGCGCCGAACTGGCCGCCGAGGTCATCCGCGGGGAGTTCGGCGCGGCGCCTGAGGAGGTCTTCGGCACCTGGGACCCCGAACCGATCGCTGCCGCCTCCATCGGCCAAGTGCACCGCGCGATCACCCGCGAAGGCCGCGCGGTCGCGGTCAAGGTGCAGTACCCGGGGATCGCCAAGACGATCGAAGCCGACCTCGGCAACGTCGCGCTGCTGCGCAGCCTGCTCCGGGTCGCCGCGCCCAACCAGGACGTCAACGCCCTCATCGACGAGCTGCGCGAGCGGATCACCGAAGAACTCGACTACGAGCGCGAGGCGGTCAACCAGCGGATGTTCGCCGACTACTACGACGGCCATCCGACCATCGGCGTGCCGCGCATCGTCGACGAACTGTCCACCGCGCGGGTGGTGACCAGCGACCTCGTCACCGGCGCGCGGTTCGCGGAACTGCTCGACTGGCCGCAGACCGAGAAGGACCTGGCGGCGGAGACGATGTACCGGTTCACCTTCCGCAGCCTGTACGAGGCGCACGCCTTCAACGGCGACCCGCACCCGGGCAACTACCTGTTCCACCGGGGCGGACGGGTCACGTTCCTCGACTTCGGCCTGGTCAAGTACTTCACGCCCGACGAGCTGCAGCCGCTGGTGCACATGGTGCGGTACCTGTGCGTCGACGAGGACCCCGAGGCGTTCCGCCGGGCGATGGAGGAGGCCGACTTCCTGACGCCCGGCGCGCCGCTGCCGACCGAGCAGATCGTCGAGCACATGGCGCTGTTCTACGACACGGTGCGGACACCAGGGACGCGGACCATGACCAAGGGCTACGCGTCCGCGGTCGCCCGCAGGTACTTCGACTTCCGCAACCCGCTGGCCGCCTACGCCCGCATCCCCCGCTCGTACGTGATCTTGCAGCGGATCAACCTGGGCATGTTCGCGCTGCTCGGCGAGCTGGGCGCCACCGGCAACTGGCGCGCGATCGCGGAAGAGATCTGGCCGTTCGTGCAGGCACCGCCATCGACCGCGATGGGCGAGGCGGAAGCTGCCTGGCTCGCACGCCGGCCACGCCGCCCGTAGCGGCGGGCGTCGGCGGGCGTCGGCGGGCGTCGGGGGGTTCGGAGGGTCGTCCCCCGGCGTTAGCCGGGGGGTTCCGGGGGGTGCGACCCCCGGTCTAGAAGAGCATTATCCCGAACGGAGCCGGGCCGCCCCCGTTCCGAAAAATCATGCTCGTGATGGGGGGCGGGACGCTGCCGGCTCCGTGGCGCGGGTTTTTGAGCGGCTGCGGTACGCCGCGACGTTGACGCGGTTCGCGCAGGTGACGCTGCAGAACCGGCGCGACCGGTTCTTAGACAGGTCGACGAGGACGTCCTGGCAGTCGTCGGCCGCGCAGACCCGCAGGCGCGCCAGCTCGCCGGAGCGGATCACGTCCGCGATCGCCATCGCGGCGTCGACCGCCATCCGGTCGGCGAGCGGCGCCTCGGGGGACGTGGCGTGCACGTGGTAGCCCCAGCCGTCGTGCGTGACCAGCTGCGGCAGCGCGTTCGCGTCCCTGAGCAGCGCGTTGACGAGGTCGGCCGCCTCATCTTCCGTCATGTGCCACAACCGCTCAAGGCGCGGCCGCAGGTCCCGGACGGTGTCGAGTTCGGCCTGGTCGTGGGCGCGGCCGCCCGTCCAGCGCCACTCGTCGACGAACGCGTCGAGCGCGGCCATGTCGGGCAGTTCCTCGGTGCCGCCGCGCGCGGTGTTGACCAGCGCGGCGGTCGCGTTCAGTGACACCTCCGTGTCATGGGCAAAAAGCAATTGACCCCTTTCGCCGCCCGGGAGTAGTGTCATATACGTAGTTCATTTTTACCACTTACACGAAGCTGGTGACGAGGAGCGGGGCGCATGGCCACCGGATGGAGCGTAGACGACCAGGTCGCCAGCCCCGTGGTGGACGTGTTCAGCTCATCGCCTCAGGCGCCGGGCCGCACTGACGCCACTGCGCACGGGGCCGGCCGCGGGGTCGGGATCGGTATCGGTATCGGGCTGCTGTCGGCGGCTGCCTTCAGCACGTCGGGGACGTTCGGGACGTCGCTGATCGGGGCCGGATGGTCTCCGCTCGCCGCCGTCGTCGTGCGCGTGTCGATCGCGGCGCTCGTGCTCACCATCCCGGCGCTCCTGCAGCTTCGCGGGCGGTGGGCGTCGCTGCGCCGGCACGCGTGGCGGACGACCGGCTTCGGGCTCGTCGGGGTCGCGGCCTGTCAGGTGTGCTACTTCAACGCCCTGGAGCGGATGCCGGTCGGCATAGCGTTGCTGCTCGAGTACCTGGCCGTGGTGATGATCGTCGTGTGGCTGTGGCTGCGGCACGGTCAGCGGCCGCGGCCGCTGACGGTGACCGGCGGCGTCGGGGCGCTTGGCGGGCTGGCGCTGATGCTGAACCTGACGGGGGCGGGCGGCATCAGCGTGGCAGGCCTCATCTGGGGACTGCTGGCCGCCGTCAGCCTCACGGTGTACTTCTTCCTTTCGGCGTCCGTGACCGGTGAACCGTTGCCGCCGGTGGTGATGACCTGGGGCTCGATGATCGTCGGCGCCGTGGCGCTGGGACTAGTCGGGCTGACCGGCTTGATGCCGATGCGGTTCTCTGGGGCGGCGGTAACGCTGTTCGGAGACCGGGTGAGCTGGATCGTTTCCGTAGCCGGGCTGTCGGTCATCGCGGCGGCCTTCGCCTATGTCGCGGGCATCGGCGCGGCCCGCCGGCTTGGCGCCAAGCTGGCGTCGTTCGTCGCGATGGCGGAGATCCTGTTCGCCGTGCTGTTCGCCTGGGTACTGCTCGGCCAGGTGCCAACGGCCACGCAGTTCGCCGGCGGGGCGCTGATCCTGGGCGGAGTGGTGCTTGTCCGCCTCGACGAAGCGTGACCGCCTACGAGTTGCGCCGCGCCATGTGAGTCGCGGGTAGGCGGTACTGACGGTACTGGCCCTGCGGCGGGCGGGCTTGACGTGTCTGGCAGGGTTGGACGCATGAGTGAGAGCACGCACCGCCAGGTGCGGATCGAGCGCATCGCGAACAGCAGGTACACGGTGACCAACGAGCGCGGCGGGCAGATGACCGTGAGCACCGGGCAGGGGACCGACTTCACGCCGGTCGAGCTGCTGCTGACCGCGATCGGCGGCTGCACCGCGATCGACGTCGACATCCTCACGTCGCGGCGCGCGGAGCCGGACTCCTTCACCGTGGAGGTGGGCGCGGAGAAGGTGCACGACGAGAAGGGCCGCAACCTGCTCACGGACATCACGGTGACGTTCCGGATCGCGTTCCCGGACGGCGAGGGCGGCGACAAGGCACGGGCACTGCTGCCGGACGCGGTGAAAAAGTCGCACGAGCGTCTGTGCTCGGTCAGCCGGACGGTCGAACTCGGCACGCCGATCACGACTCACATCGAGTAGGCCCTGTTTGCCCGCGGACGAGAGCCTCAGTGTGGTGGCCGGCGGGGTTGGGCGACTCTACTCCTCGAGCAGCAGTGCCATTCTCGGGCAGCACCGGACGGCGTGCCGGACCCGGTCGGCGAGCTCCGGCGGCACGTCGCTGGCCAGGATGGTCAGCTCGTCCGAGTCGTCCACGGAGAACACCTCGGGGACCAGGCCCGCGCAGACAGCGTTGGACTCACACGCCGCGGTGTCGACGGTGACCTTCATGTCGCGGATTCTAGCCATCCAAGCCGGTCGCGGCGACCCCCGAAATCGTATATTTGACCGGCCTGTCACCGGGGCATACGCTCCGCAAAGGAGAAGACGCCTGAACCTCTAGGGTCGGGAGGGGCGCCGATGCACGCGAACGAGTCCGTGCTGGATACCGACATCGACATGTTCGGCCCGGAGGCGATCGCGGACCCCCGGCCGTACGACACGATGATCCGCGAGGCGGGGCCCGTCGTGTACATCCCGCAATACGAGGTGTGGGCCACCGGCCGACACGATCAGGTCGAGCTGATGATGCGGGACTGGAAGACCTTCAGCTCCGCGAACCCGCCGTTCGCCGAGCCTGGCCGGATGATCCTGCTCAGCGAGGACCCACCCGACCACCAGCGGGTGCGGACGGTGGTCTCCCGCGCCATGTCCCCCGCTGTGCTGCGGCGCATGCAGGACGCGTTCGCCCGCGGCGCCGAGGAGACGGTGCGCCAGCTGCTCGACGCCCCCGGCGGCCTCGTCGACGGGCACACCGACCTCGCCAAGGCCTACATCCTGAAGGTGTTCCCCGATGCGATCGGCCTCGGCGACAAGAACAGGGAGATGCTGGTCCGGTTCGGGCACGCGCAGTTCAACATGTTCGGGCCGAAGAACGAGATCTACCGGGAGTCGATGGCCGCCGCGGCGGAGGTTTTCGAGTGGGTCGCGATCAACTGCAAGCGGGAGGCGGTGCAGCCCGGCGGGATCTGCATGGCGATGTACGAGGCGGCCGACGCCGGCGAGATCACGCGAGAAGAAGCCGAAATGCTCGTCCAGGTGCTGTATTCGGCCGGGTCGGACACGACGATCTACACGATCGGCAACATCCTGCAAGCCCTTGCCGAGAACCCCTCGCAGTACGAGCTGCTGCGCTCGAACATCACCGAGTTCGCGCAGCGGGCCTTCGAGGAGGGCATCAGGTACGACAACCCGGCCCGGTTCACCCGGCGCCGCGCGACCGTCGACGTCGATGTCGACGGCGTCACCTTGCCCGCCGAGGCGAAGATCCTGCTGTTGCACATGCCGGCCGGGCGGGATCCGCGCCGCTGGGAGAACCCGGAAACCTACGACATCACCCGCGATGTGCTGAACAAGCACCTCGGGCTCGGGTTCGGCGTGCACGCCTGCGTGGGCGCCCGCGTGGCCCGGCTCGAAGGCGTGTCGCTGCTGTCGGCGCTCGCCCGCCACGTCACGTCCATCGAGATCGCGGGCGAGCCGGCCTACACCGCCAACATGGCGGTGCACGGGCACGAGTCGCTGCCGCTGCGCCTCGTCCCGGCCTAACGCCTCACAACCCTCGGGACCCACCCTCAGGACTCTCAGGACCCTCAGGCGAGAGCGGGTTCCGCGTCCTGCAGGCCCGCCCTGAGGGCGTCACGCAACTCGGGCGTGTCCTCATGACCGTGCTTGGCGACGGCGTGACCCACGGCGGCATCGAGGACCTCTTCTTCCTGTCCCGCGATCGTGAGCGTGCACCCGATCTCGTTAGGGACGCTACGGCAGTCGATCATTTTCCTGGCCATTGACGGCCTCCCTTAACTCAGGCGGTCAGAACCGCAGCTCGTACACGTGGTTGAAGTCGGAAGATGCCGCTATCCGGGCGTCGGAGAATCCGGCCTCGCGTGCTACCTCGCACGTCGTGGCGGGCCCGGCCTGGTTGCCCATGCCGTAGGCCGGCTCCGACGAGAGGCCGCTCGGCAGGCAGATGAACGTGGATGCCCCCGCCATCAGTTTGCCGAGCGGATTGAGGGTTTCCTCGACGCTGTCCCAGCTCATCGGCTCGACGAGCATGACGCTGCCGCCCTCGGCCGTCGCGGCACGGGCAGCGCCCAGCGCCCCGACCGGGTCGGGCATGTCATGCAGGCAGTCGAAGAACGTGATGAGGTCGTAGTTGCCGACCAGATCGGCGGCGCCCGCGACCCTGAACGTGACCCGGTCGGCCACCCCGGCGGCCGCGGCCCGGTGACGAGCCGATTCGATGGACGGCTGGTGGTAGTCGACGCCCTCAAACGTGCTGTTCGGGTACGCCTTGGCCATGATGATGGTCGACGCGCCGAAACCGCAGCCGACGTCGGCGACCCGGGCGCCCGCGGTCAGGCGTGACTCCACGCCGGTCAGCGACGGTATCCAGGAAGTCGTCAGGTTCGCCAGGTAGCCCGGCCGGAAGAATCGTTCTGTACCCTCGAACATGTCCGGGTGCTGCTCGTGCCAGCCGATCCCCGCGCCGGTGCGGAACGCCTCGGTCAGCCGGTCGAGCATGCGGGTGGCGGCGGAGAGGTTCTGGAATCCCCCGGCCACGTATCCGGGGCTGTCCGGGTTGGTGAACGCCTCCGCCTGCTCGGGGCTCAGCCGGTATCTCGCCGCCCGCGGCGATGGGTCCCCGTTCGCCCGCGCATAGGTCACGTATCCGGCTGCCGCCATCGCGAGCAGCCATTCCCGCAGGTAGCGTTCGTTCAGTCCAGTTCGCTGCGCCAGTCCCTCGGCGGTGACGGGGCCGCCCGAGGCAAGCGCGGAAAACAGCCCCAGCCGGTCGCCGAGCAGCGCGAGCGGCAGGATCAGCGCCCCGCCGGCGTCGCCGATCACGCGGTGGATCAGCTCCTCGAGCGCGGCCGGGTCGACCGCCTCCTGGTCAGCCGGTGCCCCGCTCGGCGATTCGTTTATCGCCATCGATCTGCCTTTCCCCTTATGCTCTTTAAGCTGATGGCAGGACCGGCGTATCGTCTATACGGAGAACTGCGTACGGTCGCGGGGGATCATGGCGGCTGAGAGGACTGTGCGTGCGGCCTTGGCCACGGTCGAGGCCGCTGACGCCGCTGCCTCCCTGACCGAACTTCCCGCCCTCGTCATGCCCGCGCTGATGAATCTGGTCGGCGCGGACTCGGTGCTGTGGACCGAGCTCGGCTCGACCGCCAGCCTGGACCTGCCGCCCGGTTCGCATCCCGGCCGGGTCATCGGCTATCCCGAACCGCTGCTGACGGCGGAAACGGCGCTGGCCCTGGAACAGCACGCGCCAGACTCCCCCCTGGTCTGCCATACCCGTCCCGGCGGCGACGGCCGGCCGATCCGCCGGTCTGATCTGCAGAGCGCGCGCAGCTTCCGCAGCAGCGGCATCTACGCCGACGTCGCGCGGAAGATCGACGCCGACGAGATGCTCGCGATGGCGCTCAAGCCCGGAAGGCTGCACGTGTGCGTGTCCCTGAACCGGGCGGGCGTCGACTTCACGGCCGCGGATGTCGACGTCGTCACGTGCCTGCTGCCGCTGCTGACCCACCGGGTAGCCCGGCTGGCGACGGCGGCCCAACGCGCGACTCTGGCGCTGACAGAGCTGACCGAGCGGCAGCAACAGGTGCTCCGCCTGGCGGCCGAAGGCCTGACCGACGCCGCTATCGGGCGTCGCCTCGACTGCAGTCCGCGGACGGTGGACAAGCATCTGGAGCACATCTACCGCAAGCTCGGCGTCTCGTGCCGCACAGCGGCCGTCGTAGCCGCCGTCACCGCCGATCGAACTTAGTGCTGAATGGTTGACCGGTTATAGGCGGCACAGCTTTCAGCACTATCGAAAATCGAGGCTGTTGCACGTGAAACGTTTACCTGATCATGTTCAGGGAGCGGGTTCTGGGTGGCTCCCGATTCGCGCGGTGTCACGGAGGGTGCGGGGTTGGTTGCGCGGGGGTGCGGGCGGGGGCTTGGATGGTAGCGGAAGGCCCGGATGGGCGTTCGGCCTGTACCGGGCAACGTTCACGCGCGCGCAGACGCGAGGAGAAACGATGCCTACCGAGATATCGGGCTATGTGGCGGGTACCTGGGACGTGGACCAGGTTCACTCGCACATCGGGTTCGCGGCCCGCCACATGATGGTGAGCAAGGTCCGGGGCAAGTTCGCCAACTTCGACGTGCAGGTCGTGACCGCCGACGACAACCCGCTCGACTCCACCGTCACCGTCTCCATTGACACGGCCTCGATCGACACGGGCAACGAGCAGCGCGACGAGGACCTGCGCTCGGATCGCTTCCTGGACACCGCGAACTATCCGACGATGACGTTCAAGTCCACCGGCATCGCCCCGGCGGGCGACAAGTACAAGGTGACCGGCGACCTGACCATCCGGGACGTGACCAAGCCGGTGACGCTGGACGTGGAGGTCAACGGCTTCGGGCCGGACCCGTTCGGCGGCACCCGCGCCGGGTTCTCCGCGACCACCGAGATCAACAGGAACGACTTCGGGGTGAGCTTCAACGCGCCGATTCCCGGCGGGGTCATGGTCAGCGAGAAGATCCAGATCGAGATCGAGGCGGAGGCGGTGCTGCGCAAGGAATAAGCGAGCCGCGCTCCCTTCCGCGGGGCACGCGACGGCCGGGTCGGTCGGCTGCACGAGCAGCTGCCGGCCGACCACGGCCGGGGGGACCTGGACCAGCGTCGGAACCCTGGCGGTCCAGGCGACGGCACCGGTCGCCGCCTGGTAAGCCACCAGCCGGGCCGGATCGTCCCGCTGCCCGGATCCCAGCGATACCACCAGGTAGGGGCCGAACGTTAGCACTGGCTCGGTCAGGAACACCGAGTCGGCCAGCGGCGCGGCCCAGCGCACCGACCCGTCGCTCGCCCGCAGCTCCGCCAGCCGCGCGCCGCCCGGCGCGGCGCCGCCTCCCGAGTCGCTGACGTACACCACGCCGGTCCCGGTGACCAGCGGCGTGGCGGTGCTGTTCACGTCGCTCGCGCGGTGCCAGCGCACCCGGCCGGTGACCGGATCGATCAGGTACAGCTCGTCCGGGTCGGTGCTGGAGACCGCGACCTCGCCCGTGCTCGCTGACACCGCGCCCACCGGTCCGGCGGTGGCCGCCCGCCACAGCGTCCGGCCGGTCGCCGGCGACAGCGCGGTCACCGGCCACACCGCGGGCCGTGGGGAGATGTTCTGCGTGTTCGTGTACACGATCAGGCGTCCCGCGACCACCTGAAGCTGGGGCTGAGCGGGGATGCCGCGCCGAGTCCACAACAGCCTGCCGGTCGCCGTGTCGTACCCGGAGACGCTGCCGAACGACGACCCGGTCGACCCGGCACCGCTGACGGCCGCGACGAGCACGCCGCCGACCGCCACCGGGCCCGGCAGGAACTGGCCCGGCCGCGACCAGCGGAGGCCGCCGGTGCCCAGATCGGCGACCGCGAGGCTACCGCCGCCGAGGACCATCGCCAGCCCGCCGTCTCCGGTGGGCGTCACCGTGCCCGTCACGCCTTGCCGGGACAGCGGCAGCGTCCAGCGGACCGCGCCGGTGGCGGCGTCCAGCGAGACGAGCCGCGCACCGGGGCTGGCCTGGCCGACGAGCGCGGCCACGGTTCCGCGCCCGCCCCACAGCCCGTAGACCATGGTCGACCACAGAGCGGCGCGCGGCACGGTAAAGGACCGCCGCCACAGCAGCCGCCCATCGGATAGGCGCAGCGCGTACACGGCGTCTTCTTCGGCGAACACGACGGTATCGCCGAGCACCAGCGGCTGCACCGCGACCCCGGACTGCGTGGGGTCGGTGCGCAGCCGGTGGTCCCAGAGCGGCGCGCCGGACATCGCGAGGTCCATCGCCCAGGCCCGCCGCGCGGGGCCTGTCCCGCAGCCGCCCGGTGATCCGATGCTCACGACATGACCGGAACGAGCGGGCGCTGGCGGCGTGGCGGTCTGGCCGCCGTGGCACGCCACCGCGCCGGTCAGGCAGATGGCGACGCAGCAGGCGGCGAACGGAGTCCGGACCATGCCGATTAGACGCAGCGAACCCGCGATTCGTTGCGGCCGACGATTGTCGGCCCGCGACCGTAGAATCGCCGCGTGGACTCCCACGTCGAGCAGTATCCCAGCGCGCCGGAGGGCGCGCGGCGCGCGGCCGAGATCTTGCACCGGGTTTTCGGGTACGACTCGTTCCGCGGCCAGCAGGAAGCGATCATCTCGCATGTGATCGCCGGTGACGACGCGCTCGTGCTGATGCCGACCGGCGCCGGCAAGTCGCTGTGCTACCAGATTCCGGCGCTGATCCGGCCGGGCACCGGGGTGGTCATCTCGCCGCTGATCGCGCTCATGCAGGACCAGGTGCAGGCGCTGCGCCAGCTCGGGATACGCGCCGACTTCCTCAACTCGACGCTGGACCAGGGAACCAGGCACGTGGTCGAGCAGCAGTTCCGGGCCGGCGAGCTGGACCTGCTGTACCTCGCGCCGGAACGGCTGCGCAGCGACGCCACGATGCGGCTGCTCGAGGCCGGCAAGATCTCCCTCTTCGCGATCGACGAGGCGCACTGCGTGTCGCAGTGGGGCCATGACTTCCGCCCCGACTACCTCGAACTGCAGGTGCTGCACGAGCGGTGGCCGGACGTGCCGCGGATCGCGCTGACCGCCACCGCGACCCAGGCGACTCGCGAGGAGATCGCGATCAGGCTGAAGCTGGCGGGCGCCAGGATGTTCGTCTCCTCCTTCGACCGGCCGAACATCCAGTACCGCATCATCGCGAAGAATGAGCCCAGACGGCAGCTCCTCTCATTCCTGCGCGCCGAGCATGCCGGCCACGCGGGGATCGTGTACTGCCTGTCCCGCGACTCGACCGAGAAGATCGCCGCCTTTCTCACCAGCAACGGCATCACCGCGCTGCCCTATCACGCGGGACTGGACGCGAGCACTCGCGCCGAGCACCAGGCCAGGTTCCTGCGCGAAGACGGGCTCGTGATCGTCGCCACGATCGCCTTCGGGATGGGCATCGACAAGCCGGACGTGCGCTTCGTCGCGCACATGGACATGCCGCGCGCGGTTGAGGGCTACTACCAGGAAACCGGGCGGGCGGGCCGCGACGGGCTGCCCGCGACCGCGTGGCTCGCCTACGGCATCGCCGACGTGGTGCAGCAGCGGCGGCTGATCGACGCTTCGGACGGTGACCTCGCGCACCGACGGCGCCAGCATTCCCATCTGGACGCGATGCTGGCGCTGTGCGAGGCCACCGAATGCCGCCGTACCCTGCTGCTGGCCTATTTTTCCGAACGAACGGTGGATTGCTCTAACTGCGATACCTGCTTGTCACCGCCCGAGGTCTGGGACGGGACGGTACCGGCACAGAAACTGCTGTCCACCATCGTGCGGCTCGAGCGGGAGCGGGACCAGCGGTTCGGCGCGGGCCAGGTCATCGACATCCTGCTCGGCAAGAAGACCGACAAGGTGCTCGAGCGGCGAAACCGGCACGACGAGCTGTCGGTGTTCGGGATCGGCACGGAGCTGCGCGAGGCCGAATGGCGGGGCGTCGTCCGGCAACTGCTCGCTCAGCGGCTGCTCGCCGTCGAGGGCGAGTACCAGACGCTGATGATCACCGAGGACAGCGGCGAAGTGCTGCGCGGGCAGCGCGCGGTGATGCTGCGCCGCGACGTGACGGTGCCCAAGACGGCGGGGACAGCGCCGAAGGCGGCGGCACGTCGCGGCTCCGGCGGCTCCGGGTCCGCGGCCGGTACCGGGTCGGCGGCCGGTACCGGGTCGGCGGCCAGTGGCGGGTCGGCGCGGGTGGAGGCCGGCGACCTGTCCGCCGCGGACGCCGCGGTGTTCGAGAAGCTGCGTGCCTGGCGCGGTGCCACCGCCAAGGAGCAGAGCGTGCCCGCGTACGTGGTTTTCCACGACGCGACGCTGCGCCTGATCGCGACCGCCACGCCGGCCACTCTCGCCGAACTTTCCCAGATCAGCGGCGTCGGCGAGGCCAAGCTCGCCAAGTACGGCGAGCAGGTTCTCGAGGTGCTGGCGGGATCGCCCCAGTAACCGGCCGCGCTCGAACCGGGCTTGCAGGTCGTCTAGGCGGGCGTGCAGCAGCGCGATCTCGGCCGTGAGCACCGCGATGGGTGATTCCGCGATGCGCGGTTCGGCGTCGGCGGATCCCAGGTCCGGCGACGGGGCCAGCGGCGCCGGCGCCACTTCGACGCGGCCGCCGAGCAGGGCGGGGCCGCCGATCAAGCCGGCGAACTCGCTCATGCGCAGCGCCAGCCGCCCCGTCGCGCACCGCTCGCACAGCGGATCCAGGTGCCGCCAGCCGACCAGCCCGGTACCCGCGTCGGCCAGCGCGACGCCGGGCCGGCCGCAGCCGCACGAGGCGGCCCTGATCGACCGGACGCGCTGCCTGCTGTACCGCAGGCCGCGTTCGTAGCGGATGTACCGGCCGGACGCGGTGACCTCGAGCAGCAGCGCCGACCGGTTCTCCGTCGCGCAGCCCAGCGACTTGGCGTCGGACAGCTCGTGCAGGCAGTAGAACCCGCACCCGCACCAGCGCCGCGGCGGCGCGTGCCGGTCATTCCAGACGCACGTCGCCTCGGCGACGGCCCCGTACACCTGGTCGGCCCCGATGGTCAGGCCGGCGAACCCGGCGCTCGTGCCATCCGCGGACAGTACCGCGCGCGCCAGCTTGAACCCTCTGAACGGGCAGTCCGGACGCTCGTCGCCGGCCGGCCTCGCGATTAGGTGCATATGCCCGCTACAAGCTCGGCCGGGCGGTCAGCCCGCGGCCACAGTCGGCTGCGGCTCCGGAGTAACCGGGATCCGTTCCATATCCGATTGAAAGACCTCCGCCGCGGGAGCCGTCTCAACATCCTCGACGTAGCCCGCTGCCTGTTCCTTGCCCAGCCGCATGCTCCTACCTCCTTATTGGATGCTTGTACCCGCGCAGTGATCATCCCCACACCTTTCGGGCGGTGGATACAACCAGCTCCAACTTGTGACGCTCGTCGACGGTGATCATGGGTATTACTCCGGTATGGATGTGGCTGCCCCCGGATATGCCGAATACCTCACCGCGGCCGATTTGCGGCTGCTCTCCTCCGCCGCCGGCCTCTCGGACCGGGCGATGGCCGCACTCGCCGACGACCCGGACTTCCTGGAACGGCTGCTGGCCAGCCCGCAGGTGTTCGAGGCCGTGTTCGGCGCCGGGGACGAGATGGTCCTGGTGTCGCCGTTCCTCGCGTTCGGCGTGGCGGTGCAGCGCGCGGTCACCGACCTGGCCACGATGGACCACCTGACAGAGCGTTCCGGGCTGCGCCAGCGGGTCCCCGTGTTCGACACGCCGCAGCTGCGCGACTTCCTCGGCTCCGCGCAGCGCCGGCTGTTCCTGACGGAACTGCTCGCGTCCTTCACCCGGGTGGCCAGCGGCCGGTACCGGGTCGGCGGACGGGCGCGGACGCGGCGGTTCAGCGAGCTCGACCCGGTACGGATGGCCGGGCTGCTCGACGTGGCCACGGCGCAGACCCGGCCGGGGATCTACCGGCGGCTCGGCGATGTCTCGTTGTTCCTGGCGGGCGTGTTCCCCGACTATTCGGCCGCGCACGCGCTCGGTCCCGTGGACGTCTCCCGGTTGCTCCGCTCGGCGCGGGTCCCGGCGGGCGAGCGGGACGAGCTGGCCGCCGCCCCGGCTCTTGACCTGCTCGAATACCTCGGGACCCGCTGGTACAGGGCCGCGCTGGCCACGGCGCCCGTGCGCACCGCGCGCCTGGACGTCGTCGGCGAAGTCGCGGGGCGCTTCCACCAGGCCCGCCGGGTGCTCAACCACCTGGCGGACCGGTACCTGTTCGGCTCCGCCGGCCCGTGGTTCCCGCGGCCAGGCGCCTCAGGTTAGGGACTGGTAGACGAGCTGGCGGAGCTGGGGGCGGATCGGGTGGGAGCTTGACGGGATCAGCTGGGTGTAGAAGGAGACGGTGAGCTCCTCGGCCGGGTCGATCCAGAACGCGGTGCTCGCCGCGCCGCCCCACGACAGTTCGCCGGGCGAGCAGACGACTTTGCTGGGTGCCGGGTCGATGACGACCGCGAAGCCGAGGCCGAAGCCCACGCCGCGGAAGGGGGCCTCCGCGTGCAGTGGCCTGCCGAACCTCTCCAGGTCCAACCCGCCGGGCAGGTGGTTGAGGCCCATGTAGCGGACCGTACGCGGGCTGAGCATTCGGACGCCGTCCAGTTCCCCCGCCGGGGAGTCCGCGCGATGCAGCAGCATCTGGGTGAACCTGTGGTAGTCGGCGGCGGAGGAAATCAGGCCGCCGCCGCCGCTGAGCATCGTCGGCGGCTTGCGTGCGCCCTCGGCCAGCGCGTCCAGCCGGACCGCCTTCCGATCCGGCCCCAGCCCGTACAGGGCGGCGAGCCGGGGCAGGCCGTCCGGCGGAGCGGAGAAGCTCGTGTCGGTCATGCCGAGCGGGCCGAGTATCCGGGCCGCGAAGAACTCGTCGAGCGGCTGGCCGGACGCGACCTCGACCACCCGCCCGAGCACGTCGGTCGCGACCGAGTAGTTCCACTCGGCGCCTGGCTGGAAGAGCAGCGGAATGCCGGCCCAGATGTCACACGCTTGCGCCAGCGTCACCCCGGGCCGGGTGTCGATGTCGAAGCCTGCCGCCCGGTACATGGCGTCCGACGGGTGCACCCGGTGGAACCCGTAAGTCAAGCCGGCGGTGTGCGTGAGCAGGTGCCAGATCCGCACCGGCTCGGTGCTGGGGACGGTGACCGACCGCAGGTCAGTGCCGCCGCTGTAAACGCGGACGTCCGCGAACGAGGGGATGAACTTGCTGACCGGGTCGGTCAGCTCGAAGGCGCCTTCCTCGTACAGCATCATCGCCGCGACCGAGGTGACCGGCTTGGACATCGAGTAGATCCGCCAGAGCGTGTCCGGCTCGACCGGCAGCCCGGCCTCGGTGTCGCGCCAGCCATAGCAGGACACGTGCGCCAGCCGACCGTGCCTGCTGACCGTGATCAGCCACCCGGGCAGGCTGCCATCGTCCACGTACTGCTTGAAATGGCTGTCGATACGCCGCAGCCGTTCCGCGTCCAGGCCAACTGCCGCTGGATCGACTTCTGTCTTCAGTTCGGTCACGAGAATAGATTGCCGCACGGTACGTTTGGCCGCCAGTGGCGCGCTCCAAGCGCCCAAGCGCCCAAGCGCCCAAGCGCCCCAAGCGGGATGAATGGCCCGTTCAGCTGGTTATAGGCAGATGGATGTCCCATCCATCTGGTCAGGGCTCCAGGAGGAAGTACACGTCGGTGCGGACCTTCGCCGGATCGTCGTCCCAGTCGCCGTAAACCTCCCAGTTCGTCCCCGCGGGCCGACGGTCGTTTGACGCGCA
>DATMKQ010000125.1:0-38877 GCA_035571275.1 Trebonia sp. | reverse complement strand
GGGCTCACCGGGCTCACCGGGCTCACCGGGCTCACCGGGCTTCACCCTGATTCCCGCATGGGGCGAGTGTAACCGCGCCCGGCACATCGCGGCCGGGGACGCACACCATTCGGACGGCTTGGCGAGCCGGCTGATGTCGCGGCGGCGGGATGGCGTACTAATTCGACGGTCGCCGTACCCACCGGGGTGCCAGTGACGGAATTGTATAGCGAGCTTCGTGTGACAGTTGAGAATCAGTCGTTGCGGATTTCATATACGCCAGAATCGCGACCAGCCAGTATTATTCAACGTCTATGTAAAGGCGGACCGGATTACCCGGAGATGAGCGTGCTGACGTCGATCGGGTTGTTGATCATCCCGGAGTCATACATCAGCGTGGCGACCCGCTGGACCTGGCCAACGTTCAGCGATGTCGGGTACGTGCCCAAGGTGACCTGGGCCGCGTCCGACGAACTCATACCGGTGAGGCTCGGTAGCACGCCCTGCACTGGCCCCCGCTGGGCACAAACGGATTGTGCCTGCTCAAGCGCCGCCTGGAAGGCCTGGACGGCCGACGGATTCGCTTGCGCGTAGGACCCTAGGCTGAAGTAGCCCGACAGCGGTAGTTGAGACGTCACGCCGCTGCTCGCGTCCACTACCTCCACGGCCCCGAGGTCTTCCTCGGCCTGAAGGATGTAGGGCTCGCTGACCAGGATCGCCCCCACCCGACTACTCTGGAGCGCCGCGAGCATGTCCGTGCCCTGGGTGGGCGTCCAGGCCACGCTGCTGGGGCTCACGCCGTCGTTTTGCAGGACCTCGTCGGCCGCCAGGGTCTGGATGTTGTAGGGGACCGCCGGGCTGAACGGGATCGTCTGGGCTGGTGGCGTGGCCACGCCATGGCCCGCCAGTTGCTGCGGCGTGGTTATACCCGAGTTCGGCAGAGCGAGGATGGCCAGCGAGCTTGAGGCAGCGTCGTACGCGTCGGCGATGAGCCGCAGCGAGAGGCGACCGTTGGCCTGCTCGTAGAAGAAGTCCGTGTAGTCGCCGACCGCGATCTGCGCCTGACCGCTCGTGAGGGCTTGGAACTCTGCGCCCATGGATGAGTAGTCCCGGAGTGTAACTTTCACGCCGTGCTGCTGGAACAGCCCATCCTGGACCCCGACCTGCAGCGGAGCGTTGTCGATCCCGGGCGCGACAGCTACCGTGATCGACCCGTTCCCGTTAGCCGCGCCCGACGCGCCGATGCCCAGAGCATGACAGCCGGACACTCCCGCCGCAGCCGTCACGACCGTTAGCACCGTGCGCAAGATCGAAACGCGGACACCGGCCCAGGTCAGCCGCATAGGGCCCCCTTAAAGCAGAGAATTCGGATGTTCGCGGACACAACCGTAGCGTGAGAAGATACCCCGGCGCGCCAAGTTGGCGGACGTCGATGATTGTAAATGGTCCTGTTTCGTTCCCGTGAATAGTGATGTTTCGTATGCATTTGTGTAACGAAACGAGCTAGGGTTGGCACACCGGCATTGAGCAACATTTGTGTACGCAGATCTCCTGTGCGAAAGGAGCAACCTGTGTTGTTTCCGCTGCGGCGTTCGGGTGTCGCTGGACTCCCGCCGGTCCTGTGGTGAGAGGTACCAGCTCTGTCCTGTCCAAGGCCAGGAAGAGTCACGGCATCCCGCGCCCGGCGACCAGGCGGACGTCACGCGACGCCAGACCTTCCACCGCCGCGGGCGGCACTTGGGCACCGGACGGCCCCGCACCCGACGTGTTCTCCTCGTCGGACGGCGGTTACCCGCCCGGTTCCGGCCCGAGCACGAGCCCCGCGCCTCACACGGCCTCCCGCCGCGCGCTGAAGAACTGGCGGGTCCGGTCGCGACTGCTGCTGTTGGTCATCATCCCGACCGTCACCGCCCTGGCGGCCGGCGGCACCTTCATCGCCTCGTCGGTGCAGAGCGCCCTGGTCTACCAGCGCGTTCTGACGCTCGCCAACCTGAGCGGCAAGGTCACCGGCCTCGTGCAGGCGCTGCAAAACGAGCGCGAGGACACGATCCGGTTCATCGTGCTGGGCCCCACTGATGGCGGCCGGGGAGCCCTATCTTCTTCGGCGACCCCGCCAGCCCCGGAACTCGGGCTGCTCGACCAGGACTACGGGCTTACCACGGGCTGGGCGAGTCAGGTGACTACCCTGGCCGGCCAGATCAACGGCTCTTACTCCACGCTGGCGCAGCAGGACGTGCAGGCGGCGCTCACCGCGATCGCCAACCTGCCGGAAATCCGCGAGTCGGCGACAGGCACCCAGCTGCCAGCGCTGATCGTGATCCAGGAGTACGCGACGACGATCAACACGCTGCTGGCAATCGAGAGCCAGATCCCGGTAGGCAGCGGCGACTCGACGCTGGCGAGCTCGGTAAGCGCGCTCGGCCTGGTCTCGAGCATGAAAGAGGAAGCGTCACAGGAGCAGGCCCTGCTCACCTCGGCCTTGCGGTTCGACCTGGTCACCCTGGGACATTTCGGACCGGACCAGCAGTCGGCGATCACCGATGCGCAGGCCCAGCAGCAAGGCGACCTGAACGAGTTCAACACGGCGGCCACGGCCGCTCAGCGACAGGTGTTCAACAACGCGCTATCGAGCTCGAACGTCGTGCAGGCGCAGGCCCAGGAGCAGCAGGCCATTTCGCTCGCGTCGAGCGGGTCGGTCATCGCCACCGACCCCACCATCTCGGACGCCAGCGCCTCGCTCTCGTATGTGGTTGGCGGTATGCGGTCGGTGGAGCAGCAGTTCTCGAATGCCGTGATCTCCCGGAGCAGTTCGCTGCACAGCGGGGCGATCACGGCGGCGATCCTCTACAGCCTCGCGGTCGCGCTGCTGCTCGGGATCGCGCTGACCGCCACCGTCGTCGTCGCCCGCTCCATGGTGGGCCCGCTGCGCAGGCTGCGGAACGGGGCGCTGCAGATAGCGGAGGTCCGGCTGCCCGACATGATCCGCCGGATGAGCGAGTCACAGGAGGAGGGCGTTCCGCTCGATATCGAGCCTATCGACGTGGACTCCTTGGACGAGATCGGCCAGGTCGCCCGGGCCTTCGACCGGGTGCACAACGAGGCCGTGCGGCTAGCGGCCAACGAGGCGGCGCTGCGGGGCAACGTCAACGCGATGTTCGTCAACTTGTCTCGCCGCAGCCAGTCCCTGGTGGAACGGCAGATTCGCGTGATCACCCAGCTCGAGCAGAGCGAGCAGGACTCCGAGCGGCTGGCAAGCCTGTTCCAGGTAGACCACCTGGCCACCCGGATGCGGCGCAACTCAGAGAACCTCTTGGTTCTCGCGGGTCACGAGCTCTCCAGGCGCTGGGGTCGGCCGGTGGGCCTGGTGGACGTGATCCGCGCGGCGGTCTCAGAGATCGACCAGTACGAACGCGTCGCGCTGAACGTGCAGTCCGGGATCGCGGTCCGCAGGGACGCGGTACGCGACGTGGTGCACCTGACCGCGGAGCTGGTGGAGAACGCGACGTCGTTCTCCGCGGCCGACCACCCGGTGACGATCGCGGCCTATGTCCTGAACAGTGGCGGGGCGCTGATCGAGATCACCGACCAGGGCGTCGGCATGAAAGCCGAGGAGATGGCCAACGCGAACTGGCGGCTGGACAACCCGCCGATGGTGGACGTGGCGGTCTCTCGTCGGATGGGTCTGTTCGTGGTGGCCAGGCTGGCGGCGCGGCACGGGATCCGCGTCCGGCTCCGCGCTGGGCAATCCCGCGGCCTGAGCGCGCTGGTCTGGCTGCCCGACGAGGCGATCACGCCAGAGAACGGGAGCATCGGTCCGCTGCGCTCCGGCTCGGCGGCTTCCCGGGATCGGGCCGTCGCCGCCGTGGCTGACCTCACGGGCCGCTACGCGGGCATCGGGCGGGAAAACGCCGTGCCGACACTCGGACCCGCCCCCCTGCGCGAGGAGCTGGACACGGCCGATTCCGGCCAGTATCCGCTCGTGGATGAGCCGGCCTGGAATGCGGAATCCTGGGGATCGACCGGGCCGCTGCCCAGGATCGCCGGCGCGATGCGGGTAGCCGAGCTCGGCGCGGGCTCAGCTGCCCGCGACGCGGAGCCCGGCCTGGCTGATCGCCAACGGCGCGCCGTGGCACTGGCCGGGGCCGCAGACGTCGGCACCCTGTCAGGAACGCCGCTTGGCCCGGTGCTCGTGCCTCCCGCCACGGGCGGCAGCACGGAGCACGAAAGGCTGCCCATCTTCGACGCGGTGGAATCGGCCTGGTTCAGGCGCGGATTGCAGGCCGTCGACAGGTCCGATCAAGCCAGCGGGGATTGGTCTTCGCCCGCGGATGGCGGCTGGCAGGCCGCGGAGGTGGCCCACAAACCGTCTGCGGCCGGCACCACCCGGGTCGGGCTGCCGAAGCGGGCACCAGGGGCAAACCTGGTTCCCGGAAGTGCCGCCGATCCGGTGGCCACCGGTCAGGCTGGCGCGACGTCGCCTCGGCCCGCGCCAGCCAGGTCGGCGACGCGAAACCGGGATCGGCTGGCCGGCTACCAGCGCGGCATCCAGCAAGCCCGGGCCGCGACGCCCGGCGAGAACCCCGGCAGCAGCCAGAAGGAGCAGTGGTGACTTCACTTGTGCATCCGGTAGAGGACCTGAACTGGCTGGTCACGAACTTCGCGGAACAGGTGCCATCGGTCGCGCACGCGATCGTGGTGTCGTCGGACGGACTGGCGGTGGCCTACTCGCATGGCTTTCCTGCCGACCGCGCGGACCAGCTCGCGGCGGTGACGGCCGGGCTGGCCAGCCTGACGGAGGGGGCGTGCCGGATGTTCGAGGCCGGCGTGGTCACCCGGACGGTCGTGGACATGGAGCAGGGGCTGCTGGTCGTGATGTCGATTGCCGACGGTTCGAGCCTTGCGGTGCTGGTGGCGGACGACTGTGACATGGGGCTGGTGGCGTACGAGATGGCGCTGCTGGTCGAACGGGTAGGCGGCGTGCTGACGCCAGAGGTCCGCGGCGCACCGTCGGCTCGGTAAACCCGGAGGGATGATCGACTGTGACAGGAGACGCCTGTGTCGGTCCCGAGCCACGATAAGTGGGTTCCCCGGGGTGAGGACCGTGATCCGCCACCGGACGGCGATGAGCTGCCCGAGGACGACGGGGATTTTCTGGTTCGGCCGTACACGGTGACGCAGGGGCGGACGGAACCGCGGTATCAGCTTGAGATCGAGGCCATGGTCGCGTCGGCGCACTACGATGCGCCCGATCTTTCGCAGCTAAGCCCCGAGTGCCAGGCGATTCTGCGATTCTGCCGGAATTGGCAGTCCGTTGCCGAGATCTCCGCGGTGCTGCGAATGCCGCTGGGGGTGGCACGGATCTTGATCGCTGACCTGGCGGTCGAGGGCCTGGTGCGGGTCCAGCAGCCCAACCACGCTCAGGGCGGCCCCGACGTCAAGCTGCTTGAAAGGGTGCTCAGTGGACTTCGCAGGCTCTGAGACGATCTCGAGTGTGGCGGGCGAGTCCGCCATGACCTCCGTGAAGATCGTCGTGGCAGGCAGTTTCGGCGTTGGCAAGACCACGTTCGTCGGCTCGGTGTCCGAGATCATGCCGTTGACCACCGAGGCCGCGATCACGCCGGCGTCGCGCCGTCTGGACGACCGGTCGCGCACGCCGGACAAGGCCACGACGACCGTGGCGATGGACTTCGGCCGGGTGACGCTCGAGGCCGGACTGATCCTGTATCTTTTCGGCGCGCCGGGGCAGCACCGGTTCTGGTTCATGTGGGACGACCTGATCCACGGGGCGATCGGCGCGGTGGTGCTCGTGGACACCCGCCGGCTGCTCGACTCGTTCCCGGCGGTGGACTATTTCGAGTCCAGGCGGCTGCCGTTCATCGTGGCGGTTAACGGGTTCCACGGCGACTTCCCGCATGAGATCCCTGACGTGCGGGAGGCGCTGACGATCAGCCCTCAGGTACCGATGATCAAATGCGACGCCCGGCAGCGAGCCTCCACCAATCAGGCGCTGACGACGCTGGTCGAGCACGCCTTGGCGATGAAACTCAAGCGCCAGGTGGCCTCCTGATTAGTTGCCCATCGGTATCACAATCACCCTGCTAGCTCCGGGGGGACGACCCCCCCGAGCCCCCCGTCAGTACCACAATCACCACGGTCCGTTCCGGAGCATGGGTATTCTCTTGACATGCCTGTCGAGTCCGTGTATCCCGCTCTCGAGCCCCTGCTGCCGCTTGTCCGCAAGCCCGTGCAGTACGTGGGCGGCGAGGTGAACGCCACCGTCAAGCAGTGGGATGAAACCGATGTCCGGTGGGCGCTGCTTTACCCCGACGCCTACGAGGTAGGGCTGCCCAACCAGGGCATCGCGATCCTTTACGAGGTTTTGAACGAGCAGCCGGGTGTGCTCGCCGAGCGAACCTACAGCGTGTGGCCCGACATGGAACGCCTCATGCGTGACAACGGTGTCCCGCAGTTCACTGTCGACGCGCACCGTCCCGTCGGTGCCTTCGACGTCCTCGGCGTGAGCTTCGCCACGGAACTCGGGTACACGAACCTTCTGACCGCTCTGGATCTGGCGAAAATTCCAGTTCTTTCTTCCGAACGGCACGCGGCGCATCCCCTCGTCATAGCCGGAGGCCACGCGGCCTTCAACCCCGAGCCGATCGCCGACTTCCTCGACGCGGTAGTGCTCGGCGATGGCGAGCAGGCGGTGCTCGAGATCACCCGGCTCATCAGGGAGTGGAAGCGGGACGGCCGCCCGGGAGGCCGCGACGGGCTGCTGCTCGCGCTCGCCGCCACCGGCTCCCTGTACGTGCCGCGGTTCTATGACGTGCGGTACCTGCCGGACGGCAGGATCGAGGCCGTGGCGCCGAACCGTCCCGGTGTGCCCGGGTCGGTGCGCAAGCACACGCTGCTCGACCTGGACGCCTGGCCGTACCCCAAGGCCCCGGTCGTGCCGGTCGCGGAGACCGTGCACGAGCGGTACAGCGTGGAGATCTTCCGTGGCTGCACCCGCGGCTGCCGGTTCTGCCAGGCCGGCATGATCACCCGGCCGGTGCGGGAGCGGTCGATCACCACGATCGGCAAGATGGTGGAGTCGGGCATCGCGGCCACCGGCTTCACCGAAGTGGGGCTGCTCTCGCTGTCCAGCGCCGACCACAGCGAGATCAACGAGATCGCCATCGACCTCGCCGACTGCTACGAGGGCACGAACACCGGCCTTTCGCTGCCGTCTACCCGGGTTGACGCGTTCAACGTGACGCTCGCCGACGAGCTCAGCAGGAACGGACGGCGGTCCGGGCTGACGTTCGCGCCCGAGGGCGGCTCGGAGCGCATGCGCAAGGTGATCAACAAGATGGTCACGGAAGAGGACCTGATCCGCACCGTCACCACCGCGTACTCCAACGGGTGGCGCCAGGTCAAGCTCTACTTCATGTGCGGGCTGCCGACCGAGACGGACGACGACGTGCTCGCCATCGCCGGCCTGGCCAGGAAGGTGATCGCCGCCGGGCGGCAGGCTACCGGGCGCCGGGACATCCGGTGCACGGTGTCGATCGGCGGGTTCGTGCCCAAGCCGCACACCCCGTTCCAGTGGGCCGCGCAGTGCCCGCCCGAGGTGGTCGACGCGCGGTTGCGCGCGCTCGGGGCCGCGCTGCGTGCCGACCGGTCGTACGCCAAGTCGATGGGGTACCGGTACCACGACGGTTCGCCGTCGCTGATCGAGGGACTGCTGTCCCGCGGCGACCGCCGCGTGGCGCAGGTGATCATGGCGGTATGGCGGGATGGCGCCCGCTTCGACGGGTGGGGTGAGTACTTCTCTTTCTCCCGCTGGGTGGCCGCCGCGGAGCAGGCGCTGGCCGGTGAGCCCGTCGACCTCGACTGGTTCACCACGCGGGAACGCGACTACGGCGAGGTCCTGCCGTGGGATCACCTGGACTCCGGCCTCGACAGGGACTGGCTCTGGCAGGACTGGGAGTCCGCGGTGGCCGCTGAGGGCGCCGGGGAGGTGGAAGATTGCCGGTGGACTCCGTGTTATGAATGTGGGGCGTGCTCTGCGATGGGCACGGAGATCCAGACCGGTCCGACGGGTGAACGGCTAGACGGGCGTCGAATGCTTCCTGTGCTCACGATCAACGGGAGATGACGTGAGCAAGCCAACCCCTGCAGGCGACACGCCCTTGCCTGCGGTGCAGCACCTGCTGGTCCGGTATGCTAAGCGGGGAAAGATGCGTTTTGCCAGCCACAGGGATGTGGCGCGAGCCTTCGAGCGCGGTGTGCGGCGGGCAGGGTTGCCTATCGCGCATTCGGCCGGGTTCACGCCGCACCCGAAGATCTCCTACGCAGGAGGTGCCCCGACCGGGGTCGCGAGCGAGGCGGAGTACCTGAGCCTCGCGCTAACCGCTCGGAGCGAGGCCGAAGCCGTGCGGCAGTGGCTGAACGCGGCGCTGCCTGATGGGATAGACGTGATCGATGTCACTGAGGATGCCGGGGGTTTGCCGGCCAGCCGGCTCACGGCGTCCGAGTGGCAGGTAATCCTTCCTGGTCTGACGCCGGACAGCGTAGCTCCGGCGGTGCGGCGTTTTCTTGCCCTCGAGCACGCTCAGGTGGAGCGTCTCACCAACAAGGGCATGCGAAGCATGGACGCTAGGTCCGCCGTTGTCACTCTCGACGTACAGGGTGACGACGTCTCCTCCGGTCTTTCGGGGGGGCTCGGGGGGGTCGTCCCCCCGGGAACTGGCAGCGTGACACTGCGAATGATCGTCAGGCACACCGTCCCGGCCGTCCGGCCGGACGACGTGCTTACGGCGCTACGCGAGGTTTCCGGTGTGGTCCCTGCGGCGCCGCCGCTGATGACGCGGCTAGCGCAGGGGTCGCTCGGCGAATCCGGGGTGGTCCAGCCATGACCGCCACGGAGACAAGGAATGCAAACATGTCTGGGCGTCGCTCTTGCGGCCCCGCGCGTGCCCGTTTCCCGCGCGGCGGCAATGTCAGCGGCAGCGGCGTCCCAGGCGAACGAACACTACGAGCTTCCGTGCGGCGCGCCGTTCCGTTGCGTGCGGTCGCGCCCGGAAGCCTGACTGGAGATTGCCCGTATGCTCGACAGCGAGCTGAACAGCCACGACGCAGAGAATAACCCGGGTGGCTTTGAGCAACACGAAACAACGGCTGGCGTTAGCCAGCAGGGAACGCCGGCTGGCGACAGCCGGCCGGAAGGGGCAGGAAACGAGGCGGCGCCGATGGTGCCGGCCGTCCTTTTCCAGGCGCCGCAAGTACTTTTTCAGCCGCCCGCGCAGGTAGCGAGTCCGCCCGCCGGCGGGCGCGACACCGGCGTTCGTGAGCCCGGCGACGGCGGCGAGGAGTCCGGCACGGAGTCCGAGTCCGAGTCCGCGTCCACGCCCGCGCGTGCCGGGCGCAGGACCACTCGCGGCGGTCGCGGTACCCGCGGCCGCGCCGCGCGCGGCGCCGACGCTACTAACGCGGCGCCCGAGGACGACCTTTTCAGCGCTGGTGGTGCTAGCAGTGCTGGTGGTGCTGGTGGTGCTGGCGGCGCCGAGACCGACACGCAGGAGGCCGGGACGGCCGACGCGGCCGCCGGCGGCGATCAGGGCGATGACGGCCAGGCGGGTCGCCGTCGCCGTCGTCGTACCAGCCGCGGCCGGGGCCGTTCGGAGGCGGGCGAGGGCGCTGAGGCCGACGGCCACGCGGACGAGCCCGCCGCCGCGGCCGGCGCGGCAGGCGCGGACGAAGACGACGCCGATCTAGAGGGTGACGCCGACGCCGAGTCCGCGGATGGCACGGCCGCAGGCCGACGCAGGCGGCGCAAGCGCCGCCGTGGTTCCGCGGATGCCGACGTGACCTCGCCCGATGACCCGCCGGACACCGTGGTGCACGTGCGCGAACCAATCCGCCCGGCGGACGACGTACGGGCCATCAAGGGGTCCACGCGCCTGGAGGCCAAGAAGCAGCGCAGGCGCGAGGGCCGTGAGTCCGGCCGGCGCCGCCCGCCGGTGATCACCGAGTCGGAGTTCCTGGCCCGGCGGGAATCCGTCGACCGGACGATGATCGTGCGGCAGCGCGGCGATCGCACCCAGATCGCGGTCCTCGAGGACGGCATCCTCGTGGAGCATTACGTCAACAGGACGACGCACCAGTCGTACGTCGGCAACGTGTACCTGGGCAAGGTGCAGAACGTGCTGCCCTCGATGGAGGCCGCCTTCGTCGACATCGGCAAGGGGCGCAACGCGGTGCTCTACGCCGGCGAGGTCAACTTCGACGCTAGCGGGCTGGAGGGCCAGCCCAAGCGCATCGAGTCCGCGCTCAAGGCGGGTCAGTCGGTGATCGTGCAGGTCACCAAGGACCCGGTGGGGCACAAGGGGGCGCGGCTGACCAGCATGGTGAGCCTTCCCGGCCGGTACCTGGTCTACGTGCCCGGCGCGTCGATGACGGGGATCAGCCGCAAGCTCCCGGACACCGAACGCAACCGTCTCAAGCACATCCTCAAGAAGGTGACCCCGGAGAACGCCGGGGTGATCGTGCGCACCGCGGCCGAGGGAGCCGCCGAGGCCGAACTCGATCGCGACGTCTCCAGGCTCGCCGCCCAGTGGGAGAACATCGAGAGGAAGGCCAAGACCGCTAACGCGCCCGCGCTGCTGTACGGCGAGCCGGATCTCACCATCAGGGTGGTCAGGGACGTCTTCAACGAGGACTTCAACAAGCTGATCGTGTCCGGCGAAGAAGGCTGGGACACCATCGACGAGTACGTGCGGTACGTGGCCCCGCACCTGGCGGACCGGCTCAACCGCTGGGAAGACACCGACGACGACGTGTTCGGCGCGTACCGCATCGACGAGCAGCTGGCCAAGGCGCTGGAACGCAAGGTGTGGCTGCCAAGCGGCGGTTCGCTTGTCATCGACAGGACCGAGGCGATGACGGTCATCGACGTGAACACCGGCAAGTTCACCGGCCAGGGCGGAAACCTCGAGGAGACCGTCACAAGGAACAACCTCGAAGCGGCGGAGGAAATCGTCCGCCAGCTCCGGCTGCGCGACGTCGGCGGCATCGTCGTCATCGACTTCATCGACATGGTGCTCGAGTCGAACAGGGAACTGGTGCTGCGCCGGCTGCTCGAATGCCTGGCCAGGGACCGGACCAAGCACCAGGTGGCCGAGGTCACCTCGCTCGGCCTGGTGCAGATGACCCGCAAGCGGGTCGGCGCCGGGTTGCTCGAGGCCTTCTCGCAGCCGTGCGAGTGCTGCAACGGCCGCGGCGTGATCATCACCCTGGACCAGCCGGAGCCCGCCCACCGGTCATCGGCCGGGCACCCCCGCCGTCCCGGTTCAGGCAACGGCGTCGGCAACGGTCACGGCAACGGGCAAAGCACTGGCAACGGCCAGAGCGCACGCCCCGCCCAGGAGACGCCGGTCACGTCGGCCGCGCCGGATACCCAGGACGCGAAGAACACCAAGGACGCCAACGACGGGCGGCAAGAGCAGGCGCAGCGCGGCAGGCGATCCCGCCGCGACGGCCGCGACGGCCGCGATGGTCGGGACGGCCGCGACGGCCGCACGAACGGCGGGACAGCCACCGCTTCCCTGGTGACGGTCGCGGACGCCGTTCCCGCGCCGGCCGCGACCCCGGTCACCGTCGCGAACGACGTCCCCCCGATGATGACCCCGGTCGACACCGCGCCCGCCGACCCCACGGCCCCGGTCCGCCGCACCCGCACCCGCGCGGGCTCCGCGATGGCCAGGGTGTCCGTAACCCCCGACCAGCCCGCCCCGGTGGTAACGGTAACGGTCCCGCCGGAGCCGGAGCCCCCGGTCGCGGAAGCTGCTCCCGTCCCGGAGGCTGCTCCCGTCCCGGAGGCTGCCCCCGTCCCGGAGGCTGCCCCCGTCGCGGAAGCAGTCCCCATCCCTGAGACCGTTTCTGCCCCAGAGACCACCCCGCCGATGGAGGCCGTCCCCCTCACGGAAGCGCTTGATGCTCTGGACGCGACCGCGGACGTGGAGGTAACCCCGGCCTGGGACCTCGCGCCTGACGTGGCGGCACCCGCACCGGACCCCGCCCCCGTCGCCGATGCCGACCCGCTCCCGGTAGACGCCGAGGCCACGAACGCAATCCCCAACCCCGAAGCGGCCCCGCCTTGGACTGTGGCATATGAGACTCCTGTCTCAGAAGAGGGAGCCGCCGCAGAACAGGACGTGTCGGCAGAAGCGACGCCGGAGACACCCGCCGCCGACGCTGCCCCCGTCGACGGCGAGGCGTGACGCCGCCCCGCTCACCGACCGGTTCGGGGCGCTTTCCTCGATTAGCTGTGACGATATGTCCCGGATGCCGGAACCTCGGATTCAGACATTCCGGGCACGACGATTAACGCGGAGGATCCTGGGTGTCAGTGGCCACAGGATCTTCCGCGTTATCTGACCGCCGCCGCCAGAGGCATCGGGGCCGGGGGCGAAGTTACCCGCGGGGCTGAGGTTGCCTGTGGGGCTACGCCCGCAGCCGGGCGGGGGTCGGCGAGGCACTTCGCATAGAAGCCGCACGCCCATACCGGGACATTTCGGGCCCCAAAGTGGTCGTCTTCTATGCGAAGTGGTCGTCTTCTATGCGAAGTGCGAGAGCACCGGCGGGACGGTTAGTCGCGACAGGTGGGGTCACCCCGGCACACCCGTTCATCCCGTCCAAGCTGCCGCACCGCTTTACGGAGCCCCGGCAGCCCCCGGAACCCCAGAGCGGCCCGGGCAGCCGGGCGGAACTGGTACCATTGTCAGCAACGACCCGGGTGGCTGCGGGCGGGAAGCCAGGCAGCAGGTAATCTGCGGTCGTTTCATGCGCGTAAGATGGCATGTCCAGGTTCATGGCGAACCCGCCGCGAGTCGCCACTACGGTGGTCGACGAAAACGACGCGGGGCACGCACAAGGGAGAGGCAGTTCTCGGGTGTACGCGATTGTGCGCTGCGGCGGCAGGCAAGAGAAGGTCGCCCTGGATGACGTGCTCACCGTCGATAAGCTGGAAGGCGAGGAGGGGTCGAGCGTCACGTTCCCCGCGCTCCTCGTGGTGGACGACGGCACTGTTATCAGCGATCCCGCTGAGCTCACCGGCTACCAGGTGACCGCGGAGGTCGTGGGCCCGGCCAAGGGCCCGAAGATCAACATGATCCACTACCGGAACAAGACGGGTTACAAGCGCCGTCAAGGGCACCGGCAGAAGTACACGCAGGTCCGGATCACCGGTATCGCGAAGGCATAAGGGACTGCAGAGATGGCACATAAGAAGGGCGCCTCGTCCAGCCGCAACGGCCGCGACTCCAACGCGCAGCGGCTCGGCGTGAAGCGGTTCGGCGGCCAGAACGTGAACGCCGGCGAGATCATCGTCCGGCAGCGCGGCACGCACTTCCACCCGGGCATCGGCGTCGGCCGTGGCGATGATGACACCCTGTTCGCGCTGGTCACCGGTGCGGTGCAGTTCGGCCGCTTCCGCGGTCGCCGCGCGGTGAGCGTCGTCCCCGGCCGGGGCTCGTCCGAAACGGCCTAACCGGAAGACACCATGTGCGCAAAGGCGGGCCGGACATCCGGCCCGCCTTTTAGTTGTAAGGGGATCGATCATGGCGGAGTTCGCTGACCACGCTGTCCTGCGCGTACAGGCCGGCCACGGGGGCAACGGCTGCGCCTCGGTCCACCGCGAGAAGTTCAAGCCGCTCGGCGGCCCGGACGGCGGCAACGGCGGCCGCGGCGGCGACGTGATCTTCCAGGTGGACGCCAGCACGGCGACACTGCTCGACTTCCACCGCCGCCCGGTGCGCAAGGCGGGGAACGGGACGCAGGGGTCGGGCTCGAACCGTAATGGCGCTCAAGGCACCGATCTCACAATCAATGTTCCGAACGGGACCGTGGTTCTCACCGACGACGGCCAAGTGCTCGCGGACCTGGTGGGCACCGGGACCCGCTTCGTCGCCGCGGCGGGCGGCCGCGGCGGCCTGGGCAACGCCGCGCTAGCCTCCCAGCGGCGCAAGGCGCCCGGCTTCGCGCTGAAGGGGGAGCCCGGGGAGGAGCGCGCGCTCACCCTCGAGCTGAAGACGGTCGCCGACATCGGCCTCGTCGGCTTCCCTAACGCCGGGAAGTCGTCGCTGATCGCCGCGATCTCCGCCGCCCGGCCGAAGATCGCCGACTACCCGTTCACCACGCTCATCCCGAACCTCGGGGTCGCGGAGGCCGGCGACGTCCAGTTCGTCGTCGCGGACGTGCCCGGCCTGATCCCCGGGGCCAGCGAGGGCAAGGGCCTTGGCCACGACTTCCTGCGGCACGTCGAGCGCTGCTCCGCGCTGGTGCACGTGCTCGACTGCGCCACAACGGAACCCGGCCGTGACCCCATCACTGACCTTGACACGATCGAGGCCGAACTCGCCGCGTACGAGGAGTTCATCGGCACCGGCCTGGCCGGTACGAGCCTCACCGACCGGCCCCGGATTGTCGCGCTGAACAAGGTCGACGTTCCCGAGGCACGCGAGCTCGCCGACCTGGTCAAGCCCGAGCTTGAGGCGCGCGGGCTCGCCGTGTACGAGGTCTCCGCGGCCACTACGGAGGGCCTGCGCGAGCTGAAGTTCGCGATGGCGCGGCTGGTGGCGCAAGCTCGTGCGGAGCGACCCGAGCCTGAGCCCGCCCGCGTGGTGATCCGCCCCGCCGCCGTCAGCGAGCCCGGCTTCGAGGTCGTGCGCATGCCTGACGGCGCCTACCTCATCCACGGCGAGAAGCCGGCCCGCTGGGTGCGGCAGACAGACTTCGCCAACGATGAGGCGGTCGGCTACCTCGCCGACCGGCTCGCCCGCCTCGGCGTGGAGGAAGCCCTCGCGAAGGCCGGCGCCGAGCCTGGCGACACCGTGCTGATCGGAGATCCGGACGACGCCGTCGTCTTCGACTGGGACCCCACCCTGACCGCGGGCGCCGGCCACGCCGCCGGCCCCCGCGGCACCGACTGGCGAGTGGAGTTATGGGCGAGCCCGCCGAGGTGCCGGAACAGCGATTGGACATCGCCTCAGCCGCACGGACCGTCGTCAAGATCGGATCGTCGTCGCTGACCACACCCGGCGGCGGGATCGACGACGGGCGGATCGCGGCTCTGACGCAAGCGCTCGCCGACCGGGTGCGCTACGGCGGCCAGGTGCTGCTCGTCTCTTCCGGTGCGATCGCCGCGGGAATGGCGCCGCTGGGCTTGCGGCGCCGGCCGCGCGACCTCGCCACGCAGCAGGCCGCGGCGAGCGTCGGACAGGGACTGCTGATCGCGCGGTATACCGCCGCGTTCGCCCAGCACGGCCTCGGTACCGGGCAGGTGCTGCTGACCGCCGACGACCTGATGCGCCGCGGCCACTACCGGAACGCGCAGCGCACTCTCGACCGACTGCTCGAGCTCGGCATGGTCCCCGTGATCAACGAGAACGACACCGTGGCGACCGACGAGATCCGGTTCGGCGACAACGACCGGCTCGCGGCGCTCGTCGCGCACGTGACCAGGGCCAGCGCGCTGATCCTGCTGTCCGACGTGGACGGCCTGTACAACGGCGACCCGCGCCGCGGCGGCGCGCGCCGGGTCGAGGCCGTGCGCGGACCGGGGGACCTGCACGGCGTCAAGGCGGGCCGCGGCGGTCACGGGGTAGGCACCGGCGGCATGTCGACGAAGGTGGAGTCGGCGGTGATCGCGACGTCCGCCGGGATCCCGACGGTGGTTACGGCGGCGACCGACGCGGCGGCGGCGCTTGCCGGGGACCCAACCGGCACCTATTTCGCGCCGACTGGCCAGCGCCCCAGGACGAGGCTGCTGTGGCTGGCGCACGCGGCCGTCGCCCGGGGCAGCCTGCGGCTGGACCGCGGCGCGGTCGAGGCGGTGGTCGGCCGCCGCGCGTCGCTGCTGCCGGCCGGCATCATCGGCGTCGACGGAGCGTTCGACGCCGGCGACCCGGTAGACCTGCTCGACGAGGACGGCACCGCGGTGGCGCGCGGACTGGTGAACTACGACGCGAAGGAAATACCCGGCCTGATGGGCCGGTCCACTCGCTGGCTGGCCAGCAAGCTAGGCCAGGAGTACGAGCGCGAGGTCATTCACCGCGACGATCTCGTGCTCCTGTCCCGCTAGTTGTCGTCGTTGCCGCCGCTTGAGCCGCCTGAGCCGGAGCCACCGGAGCCGGAGCCGCGGCTGCTGGTGAAGCGGTCGAACAGGCTGCCGCCGGTCCTGGCCGCCGTCTCGGCGACGCCCTTGAGGATGCCCATGAGCGGGTCCTCGGAACGGCTCCACGAGTCCTGGTAGGACTTGGCGGCGTTCCTGACCTCATCGGTGACGGACGCGTCGCGGTCGTTGGTGCGCCGCAGGTAGTCGCCGCCGAGGATCCGCTCGTAGTCGCCGTGCGTGGCCCAGTAGTCGAGCTCGGCGAACCGGACGACGGCGAACGGGTGGGTGTTGCCCGTCAACTGCATGATCTTCAGCACGCTGTCCCGCAGGTCGGGCACCGCGTCGTACTCGTGTGCCTGGTCACGGAAGGCGTCCGGGTTGAGCTCGGACAGCTGCGGGCCGCCGGCCAGCTTCATCAGCGCGCGCCGCGCGGCGTCCACGTCCTGGCCTGCGAGCAGTCCGGCCCGGTCGCAGGACAGTTCGGACTTGCGGAACCACTCCTCGAGACCCCAGATGATCGCCCGCAGGCCGATATACCCGATCGGCATCCATGCGATCCGCAGCGAGAGCTGGATGAGGAAGAGCAGCATCGTGCGGTAGACCGCGTGCCCGGACAGGATGTGCCCGAGTTCGTGGCCGATCACCCAGCGCAGTTCCTCTTCGTCGTGCAGGTTGACCAGGCCGGTGGTGACCACGATGAACGGCCTGTCCTTGCCGATCGCCATCGCGTTCACTATCGGGCTCTGCATGACGAAGACCTCGGGCACGTCGGGCAGGTCGAGGATGTAGGACCCGTCCCGCACCAGCGCGTAGATGTGCGGGAATTGCCGTTCGGACACCTTGACCGCACCGGCCAGGTACGTCAGGCGCAGGGCACGCTCGTTAATCAGGCCGAACAGCTTGGCGAGAAGGATGTCGAAGCCGCTTAGCTTGCGCAGCGCGACAAGCGCGGAGCGGTCCGCCGGGTGTTCGTAGGCGCGTGAGCTGATGCCGGTAAGCCGGACACGTGCGCGATCGGGAACTGAAGTCATATCTCGAATGGTAGCGCCCTCCGTGAGCGGTGCGCATCAGTCCGCGGTCGTAAGCCCCTAGGATTAGGCGGAAACTGAGGAGACAGTCGTTGATCAACGGGCGCAGGCGTGTCGGCGTGATGGGTGGCACGTTCGATCCCATTCACCATGGGCACCTCGTCGCGGCCAGCGAGGTCGCGCACATCTTCGCGCTCGACGAAGTCGTCTTCGTGCCTACCGGCGAGCCGTACCAGAAGGACGGCCGCGCGGTCTCGGCGGCCGAGGACCGCTACCTGATGACGGTAATCGCTACCGCCTCCAACCCGCGCTTCAGCGTCAGCCGGGTGGACATCGACAGGCCGGGGCCCACGTACACCATCGACACGCTGCGCGACCTGCGAGCCGCCAGCGGGCCGGCCACCGACCTGTACTTCATCACCGGGGCCGACGCGCTCGCGAGCATCTTGACTTGGCACGACGTCGACTCGCTGTTCTCTCTCGCGCACTTCGTCGGCTGCACGAGGCCGGGGCACCGGTTGACCGGCGCGGGCCTGCCGGAGGGAAAGGTATCCCTCGTGGAGATCCCGGCGCTGGCCATCTCGTCGAGCGAGTGCCGGAACCGGGTGGCCGCCGGCGAGCCGGTCTGGTACCTGCTCCCCGACGGCGTGGTGCAGTACATCGCCAAGCGAGAGCTCTATTTGCTCCCGGGGGGACGACCCCCCCGGTGACGCCCTGTTTTCCCCTGGGGGGACGACCCCCCCGGTGACCCCCTGTTTTCCCCCGGGGGGGTCGTCCCCCCCGGTGACCCCCCCGGGATGGGGGGACTGCCCGTCCCCCCATTTCCCCCCTGGCCCTGGCCTCGCGCGCGGGCCCCGCGCGCGGGCCTCGCGCGCGGGGGCGCGGCGCGGAGCGTGAGATGCTTACAGGTAAGCACACGCCGACCAAGGAGGCCGAGCCAGACACGTGACAGCCACCCCAAGAGCTATCGAGCTCACCGAGATCGCCGCACTGGCAGCGGCCGACAAGCTCGCCCAGGACATCGTCGCATACGACGTAAGCGACCAGTTGGCGATCACCGACGCGTTCCTGCTCTGCTCGGGAGCCAACGACCGCCAGGTCCGCTCGATCCTCGACGAGGTGGAGCTACGGCTCCGCCAGGCCGGCGCCACCCTGGTCCGCCGCGAGGGCGAACGTGAGGGCCGCTGGGTGCTCCTTGACTACCTGGACCTCGTCGTCCACGTGCAGAACAAGGAGGAGCGCGTGTACTACGCGCTCGAGCGGATCTGGAAGGACTGCCCCACGATCCCGCTGCCCGAGGGGGCGACGGCGGGTCGGCAGGTAGGGGCGGGCAATTCGGGGGAGTCACGCTGAGCGAGACCAAGCGGCTGGTCCTGTGGCGGCACGGGCAGACGATCTGGAACGCGGAGAGCAGGTTTCAGGGCCAGACCGACATCCCGCTCGACGACACCGGGGAGGCGCAGGCGGCGCTCGCCGCTAGTCGGCTGGCAACCCTGCGACCTGAGGCGATCTTCTCATCGGACCTGAGCCGCGCGGCAAGCACGGCCGCGCCGCTGGCCCGGCTTACCGGCCTGCCCGTGCGGTTCGACAAGGACCTGCGCGAGCGGGCGGGCGGCTGCTGGGAGGGGCTGACCGACAGGCAGATCGCCGAACGGTACCCGGCCGAGCGCGCCAGCTGGAACCCGCCTGACGGCGAGTCGACGGCGGCGGTCGCCGACCGGGTGGGCGCCGCGCTGCGCCGCATCGCCGAGACGGTCTCCGACGGCGGGCTCACGGTTGTGGTCAGCCACGGCGCCGCGCTGCGCCTGGGCATGGCCAGGATGCTCGGCCTGGGGGAGGACGCGTTCAGCGTGCTCGGACCGCTATCGAACTGCTCATGGTCGGTGCTCGGCCTGCGTTACAACCGCTGGCGCCTCCTGGAACACAACGCGGGCACCCTGCCAGAACCCGTCCTCGGCGACGACCGCTGACAGTGGCGCGGGAACAGACGCACCGGTTCGTTCCGGATCAATGAACTCCGCCCAGCCGTAGCAGCGCGGTCACGACCGCGGCGGCGAGCACCACGACGGGGAACGGGACACGGCGGACCGCGAGCACGGCGGCGACGAGCACGCCGGCCGGGCGTGCCCAGCCCGCGAAGCCACCGTCCTGGGTGAGCGCGGAGGTCGCCGCGAGCGCGACGAGCAGCACCGCCGCGGCGCTGCCGAGCAGTCGCTGCGCGCCGGGCGGCACGCTGACCCGGTCCCGGAGCAGCGGGCCGGCCAGCCGGAACGCGAAAGTGAAAGCGGCCAGGACGGCGATGGCGAGCAGCGGCATCAGCGCCTCCGCCATAGCCAGGCCAGCCCGCCGAGCGCGGCGAGCACCGGCAGGCCCGCGGGCAGCACCGGGGTCAGCGCGACCGCCGCGGCTGCTCCGGTGCCCGCGGCCGCGCGGGTGCGCATGTCGGCCAGGGTGGGCAGCGCGAGGGCGAGCAGCACCGCGGGAAAGGTCGCGTCGAGGCCGAACGCCGCCGTGTTCTTGACCGCGGTCCCGGCGAGCACGCCGAGCAGCACGGCGACGTTCCAGGCGCTGAACAGCGCCAGGCCGCAGGTCCAGAACGCCGTCCTGCGCGCCGCGGGTTCACTCTGGCGTAGTGCGAAGGCGACGGTCTCGTCGGTCGTCAGGTGGGCGCCGACCAGCCGGGTCCACCAGCGGCCAGTCGTGACGTCCGCCACCCCAAGGCCGTACGGCAGCAGCCTGGTGTTCAGCA
The DNA here is from genome assembly GCA_035571275.1 of Trebonia sp. Taxonomy (GTDB): domain Bacteria; phylum Actinomycetota; class Actinomycetes; order Streptosporangiales; family Streptosporangiaceae; genus Trebonia. The sequence continues at coordinate 18,965 of DATMKQ010000125.1, read as the reverse complement.
GGACGCCCGCCGCCACCGCCGCGACCGGGCTGCCACCCGCGAGCACCACGCCGACCGCGGCGAACTGCGCGCCGCCGGCGAAGACGACCAGCGACATGAGGACGGGCAGCCAGCCCGGTAGGCCGCCGGCCACCGCGGTCGCGCCGAACGACACGGCGACGATCCCGTCCGCCAGGCAGACGAGCGCGACATCGCGCCGCAGTTCGCGCCCCGGGCGCCCCGGGCGCCCCGGTGTTCGCCATGACATCCACATGTTCGCTATAATGAACACAGGATCGGGTGTTCGTCAAATCGAACGTTTGGGAGTCTGGAGTGAACCGATGACGGATACGGCGGCGGACGTTGTCTCGCTGATCGCGTCGTCACTGCGCCAGGAGCGCGCGCGAGCCGGGCTGTCGCTCACCCAGCTCGCGCGGCGCGCCGGGATCGCGAAATCGACGCTGTCCCAGCTGGAGTCGGGCACTGGGAACCCGAGCGTGGAGACGCTGTGGGCGCTCGGCGTGGCGCTCGGCGTGCCGTTCGCCCGGCTCGTGGATCCGCCGCGGCGCGGCATCCAGGTGATCCGCGCGGGGGAGGGGCCGGTGCTGCACGCGGAAAGCTCCCACTACGAGGCCACCATGCTCGCGTCGAGCCCGCCCGGCGTCCGGCGGGACATCTACCGGGTAGGCGCCCAGCCCGGCCCGCCGCGGGCGTCGCAGCCGCACATGCCCGGCACGATGGAACACCTCGTGCTCAGCACGGGCCGGGTGCTCGCCGGGCCGACCGGCGAGGCGGTCGAACTCGGGCCGGGCGACTACGTGTGCTACCCCGGGGACGTGCCGCACATCTTCGACGCGCTCATGCCAGACACCGCCGGCGTGATCGTAATGGAGCACGTCTCCTAGCCGCTCCGGCTATTTACCGTACTATTTCCCGCTATTCCATTTTCCGTGGTTCTGCCACGGTCCTTGTTTCTTGCAAAAATTCAGGGCTGGCCTGCATTTTTTGCCAACCAATTGATAAGCTCGCCGGGGGCTAATGGCAAGAATGACGCCAAGATAGCGTGCGACGATATCTAGGTGGCGGGGGAACGTGTTTGCAATCGCGTGGCGGACGCTCGGACGACGGCTGTATCCGCAGCCTACAGCCGTGGAGAAATGCAGTTTTACGTTTTGCTTCTGCGTTTCGTTTGTTTTTCTTCTGTCCGATGCCGTGGCACGCAATTGCGTGGCGGGGTGAGGTCCGCGTGCATACTAGCCTGCGTCCTCGTGTCGGCCACAGGTACATTCCGAGTCGGCGCCGCTCGGCGGTCAGCATGCTCGCGTTGCTCGCCATCCTTGGCGTGCAGGCCGTCATGTCGCTGCGACTGGAGAACACGGCGCTCGCGGACGAGGCCCTCTATCTGTACGCCGGGCGGATGGAACTGGCGCACATGCTGCATGGCGCCGCGGTCCAGGGCGACTACGCGTCGTATTTTCCCGGTGCGCCGGTGCTGTACCCGGTGCTGGCCGCCTGGCTCAACGCGGTCGGCGGGCTCGCGCTGGCGCGTGCCCTGAGCCTGGCGGAGATGCTCGCGGTCACGGTGATGCTCTACTCGATCACCCGGTCGCTGTTCAATCAACGGGTCGCGGTGTACGCGGCGGCGCTGTTCGCGGTCAGCGAGCCGGTCATCTTCCTCGGGAAGCTCGCCACGTTCGACGCGACGTGCCTGTTCCTGCTGGCGAGTGCGACCTGGATCGCGGTGCGCTGGTCCGGCCGCCGCTGGCCGGTCGTCCTGCTCGCCGCGCCGCTGGCAGCGCTGGCGATCGCGGTGAAGTACACGGGAGTGCTGTTCGTGCCCACGATCGCGGTGCTGCCTGCGATCGTCGGCTGGCCCGCGCGCGGCCGCCGCGTGCTGCTTTACCCGTCGGCGTTCGCGGCGATCGTGGCCGGCCTGCTCTACGGCGGACTGCGACTCGCCGGGCCCGCCTACGGCGAAGCGATCGGCGCCACCATCACGAGTGCGGCCTGGGGCGTTGTCGTCATGGTGCTCGCGCTGATCGGCGCGCTCACCTGCGTGCTCACCTGGAAGAAGCTCGCCTCCAAGAAGCGGGCCGCGCTCGGTGCCGTGCTGGTTGGCACCGCGGCGGTCGCGCCCGCCTACCAGATGTGCCTGCACGGCGACGTCTCGCTGCTCAAGAACGTAGGGTTCGGGGTGTTCTTCGCGGCCCCGCTGGCCGGCGCCGGCCTGGTCCGGCTGACAGGGGACCGCTTCGGTCGGCCGCACGTCGGCATCGTGCTGTGGTCCATCGCGGCGATCCTTGGCATGTCCGGATGGTGGAGCCTGTACCACTCGTGGCCGTCGTCGCAGCCACTGGTCAGGGCGCTGTCGCCGTACCTGCGGCCAAACGCCAGGTACCTGTTCGAGGTCCCTGAGGTGCCGATCTACGATCTGCGCGGCCGGTCTGACGCCCGGCCGGATCAGTTCTGGTCCACGTCCGCCATCACCTACGTGAACAGCGACGGGCGCCGGCTCACAGGAGACGCCGGGTTCACGGCCGCGATCGGGGCGGGTTTCTTCCGCCTGGTCGTCTACAACGATTCCGCGACTCCCGCGACGGACGCGGTCATCGCCCAAGCGCTGGAGTCCTCGCCCGATTACCAACTGGTCGCGGTGCTGCACCTAACCGATTCTGACGGCCCGGTGAACTACTACATCTGGGCCTTGAGGCCCAGTCCGCGTCTTCAGCTGGCTTCGGTCCAGCGGCCTATGCTGTGCCCATGGACGCGGGCGCGGATTCTGGCCGGCCAGCGCGGATCGGGGACGTGCACGCCCTGGCGGCCGCGATGCCGCACGTCACCTGTGTCCACGGCCCGGCGGGCAACCCCGTCTACCAGGTGGGCGGCAAGTCCTTCGTGTTCTTCCGCACCCGGCGCCCGGACGCGGCCGACCCGGTGACCGGCGAGCGCTATGACGACGTGATCATGTTCTGGGTCGGGTCCGACGCCGACAAGCACGCGCTCGTGGACGACCCAGGCTCGCCGTTCTTCAGCACCGCTCATTTCGACGACCACCCGTCCGTGCTGCTCCGCGCGTCGCACCTGCCCGGCCTGAGCTACGGCGAGCTCGCCGAGGTCGTGCAGGACGCGTGGCTGTCCCGGGCGTCCGCACGCCGGGCGACCCAGTGGCTTGCCTCCCGCGGCCTGCGCTGAGGCCGCGCGAATAATTATTCAGAACGAACCGTGCCTTCTCTTGGGTAGAAAGAAACTTCCTGACAGTGTCGAATCTGGTTCATGCCGTTCGACGCACTGGTAAGCCGGACCGTCCGGCGCAACACACAGAAGGAGACCCAGATGCGTGTAATGGTGCTGGTCAAGGCCACAGAAGACAGCGAGCGCGGCAACTACGCCGACCACGTCGACGAGTTCGAGGCGATGGGCAAGTACAACGAGGAGCTGCTGAAGGCCGGGATCATGCTGGCCGGTGAGGGCCTCACCCCGTCTTCGGACGGCAAGCGCCTCGAGTTCGGGGCAGACGGCGGCAGCCGCGTCATCGACGGCCCGTTCGCGGAGACCAAGGAACTCGTTGGCGGTTTCTGGATCTGGCAGGTGTCGTCGATGGCCGAGGCAGTGGAGTGGCTCAAGCGCGCCCCGTTCAAGACGACGACCGTGGAACTGCGCCGCATCGCGGAGCTGGCGGACTTCGAGGGGCAGCTTCCGCAGGAGGTCATCGACGCCGAACGCCGTCAGCGTGACCAGTCAGCGGCCAAGTAGTTGGCCGACCCATCGGAGTCGGTCGAGGCGGTCTGGCGCATCGAGTCCGCGCGGCTCATCGCCGGGCTGGCCCGCACGACCGGCGACGTCGGCTTGGCCGAGGACCTCGCGCAGGACGCCCTGGTCGCCGCTCTGGAGCAGTGGCCGTCCTCCGGGGTGCCCGACAATCCGGGCGCCTGGCTGACTACCGTCGCGCGCCGCCGCTATGTCGACGGCGTGCGGCGGCAGGTCGGCTTCGAGCAGCGGGTCGCCGAGATCGGCAGGGAACTGGAGGAGGCGGAGAGCCCCATGGACGAGATCGAATTCGACGCTCACGTCGAAGACGACGTGCTGCGGCTGATCTTCACGGCCTGCCATCCGGCGCTGTCGCGCGACGCGCGGGTGGCGCTCACGCTGAAGCTGGTCGGCGGCCTGTCGACCGAGCAGATCGCACGGGCGTTCCTGGTTTCGACGCCGACGATGGCCGCGCGGGTCACCCGCGCGAAGAAGGCGCTGGCCGACGCCAGGGTGCCGTTCGAAGTGCCCGTCGGCGCCGAACTCGCGGTGCGGCTCGCCTCCGTCCTCGAGGTCGTCTACCTGATCTTCAACGAGGGCTACGCGGCGAGCTCGGGGGAGTCCTGGATCCGAGCCGAGCTGTGCGACGAGGCCATGCGGCTGGGGCGCATGCTCGCCGCGCTCGCCCCGGGGGAGCCCGAGGTGCACGGGCTTGTCGCGCTGATGGAGATCCAGGCCTCCAGGATTCCCGCGAGGACCGGCCGCGACGGCGAGATGATCACGCTCCTGGACCAGGACCGCGGCCGCTGGAACCGGCTGCTCATCACCCACGGTCTCGCGGCCCTGGCCAGGGCGGTGTCGCTGAGCGGCAGCGAGTTCAGCGGGCCGTACGTGATCCAGGCGGCGCTGGCCGCCTGCCATGCGCGTGCTCCGGTGGCCGCTGACACCGACTGGATGCGCGTGTCGACCCTCTACGGCATCCTCGGCCAGCTGACGCCTTCGCCGGTGGTCGAGCTCAACCGCGCGGTGGCGGTGTCGATGGCCGACGGCCCGGCGGCCGGGCTGGCGATCGTGGCGCAGCTGGTCGACGAGCCCGCGCTGCGCGGCTATCACCTGCTGTCCAGCGTCCGCGGCGATCTTCTGGAGCGCCTCGGCAGGCGCGACGAGGCACGCGCCGAATTTGAGCGAGCGGCGGCGATGACCGGTAACGCGAGCGAGCGCGCGCACCTGCTTGGCCGCGCCGCCGCCTGCTCCTAACGACGCGTCACTTCACGTTGTGGCAGGTGTACGAGACCTGAATGGACGAGCGCTTGGAAGGCGTCGTGGACCAGCAGAAGTCTGTGGGTCCGCCATGACGATCCGGGAAGAAGTCACCCGAGCGGCTGTAGTCGGTGTAGACGTGGCATCTTCCCCCCGTGATGTAGCCCATGTGCGTCTGCTTAATACCGATCTCCCAGCTCTGGTGATACTGCTGCGCTCGCAGCGTCTTGCCGCTCGGGACGATCAAGGTATACGTCCATGTCCCGGCCTGGCTGTGCTGGCGCTGCAACTGAATACCATACTGCTCTTGCGCGGAGGCGAAGAGCAGACCCTCCTCGAAGGTGAAGTTCGCGGAAATCGTCTGGCCGGTGAGCGACGTCTTGGTCTTACTACGGGTAATATCCGCCGGTCCTGCGACGAATTCGCTGGAGACATTGGTCGGGCTCCAGGCCGATATCCTTGATATGGCCTTCGTCGACATGATCGTGCCGGCTGCGGGGTGGCACACCATCGGATCGGGTGAGGCGGCCACGGCGGTTCTCGCGCCGAGAACTATGCCAGGGATCACGATCGCGATCGCTACCGCCGTTGCGCCGGTTATCCTGGAGAATCGCGCGGTTATCACGAAAGACGCTCCTCTGCTGTTATGCCGTCGGCGTCGTTATTGTGAGCAATTTACCGGCGGCAATTTGATTTGCTGGGGGAAGAATGCCGTATATGACTGTTCGCGAAGCTGGTAGCGAACGGTCAGTCCCGTGATCGTCCACGGTCGCGGGTGCGCGCCGTGGACGTGCAGCCATACCACGAACACATAGCCCTGGCCGGCCGCGGACACGGGCGATAGCAGCGCACCAGGCGCCGCCTTTAGGTGGTAGCCAGCCAGTACGGCCAAGCGGAAACTCGCCGCTATTTCGCCGATGAAGCCCGGCTGTACCGCCGCGACTTGATAGGTGCCCTGATCGGTGCGATGTGCGCTGCCGCCGGTTATGGTGAGCGCGGTGGCGGTCACGCGCAGCGGTTCCGCCGCTTGATTGATCGCGATCGCGAGCGCGTCTCCGACTTGGCACGAATGAAGATCTTCGAGCGTGTACGTGTATTGCGAGTCCACCTCGCTGTGCAGCGGTGGAGGTTGGCTGCTGTCGCTGGCCGACGGCGCGGGTGCGGAGCCGTGCCCGGCCGCCGCACTGCAGCCGGCAAGCGTCGCCACGGCTGCCAGTGCTGTCGCCAGAGTACGAAGCTGATGCACGGGATAGCAACCTCCTCGCACCTTGCGGCAACTAAGGCAGGCTAAGGCTAGGGATCACAATCCCGCAGTGTCAATCATGACCCGCTCAAATAGATACACATCTATTTATCATTGCTGGGTTTCGAGCTGGATTTCAAGTTCGCCGAGCACGCGGTAGCAGTCCAGCACGCCGTTGATGCTGGAATTCGGTTCGCGGCCCTCGTTGATCGCCGCGACGAACTCCCGGTCCTGCAACTCGATGCCGTCGGTGGAGACGTCGACCTTGGACACGTCGATCGGCTCTTCCCGGCCGGTTACCAGGTCGTCATAGCGGGCGATGTAGGTGCCGTTGTCGCAGATGTACCGGAAGAAGCTGCCGAGTGGCCCGTCGTTGTTGAAGCTGAGCGACAGCGTGCAGATCTTGCCGGAGGTCGTCCGCAGCTGGATGGACATGTCCATCGCGATACCGAGCTCGGGGTGGATCGGGCCCTGCACCGCGTTGGCGATCTCGGTCCGCTCGCCGGTCTGGTACTGGAACAGGTCGACGGTGTGCGCGGCGTGGTGCCACAGCAGGTGGTCGGTCCAGCTGCGAGGCTGCCCGGCCGCGTTCATGTTCGTCCGGCGGAAGAAGTAGGTCTGCACGTCCATCTGCTGGATGGACAGCTCGCCCGCGAGGATGCGGCGGCGCACCCACTGGTGCGACGGGTTGAACCGGCGCGTGTGCCCGACCATGCAGACCCGGCCGGTCTCCTTCTGTACCCGCTGGACCTCCTGCGCCTCCGCCCAGCTGTCGGCGACCGGGATCTCGACCTGCACGTCCTTGCCCGCGCGCATCGCGGCGATCGACTGGCTCGCGTGCAGCTGCGTCGGCGTGCACAAGATGACGGCGTCCACATCGTCACGCGCCAGGACCTCGTCCAGGTCGGTCGTCGCGACCGGCACGCTGTACTTGCGCGCGACCTCCTCGGCCTGCTCAAGACGCCGGCTGACCAGGGCCGTGACGGTCACGCCGTCGATGTTCGCCAGGCCGTCCAGGTGCTTGATGCCGAACGCCCCTGTCCCGGCGAGCGCGATCCTCATCATCAGTGTCTCCTAAGCTCTGCAGTTCACGCGGGGGTGTCGGCGGACTGCAGCACGATGTGCCCGACGGCGGTGTTGGATCCCGGCACGTGGTAGAAGCGGTAAAGCTCCTCGGCGTCGGGACCGAGGGCGCCGCGCATGATTAGCCACATGACCAGCTCGATGCCCTCCGCGCCCGCTTCGCGCACGAACTCGAGGTGCTTCATCTGGGCGAGGCCGTCTGGGTCCTTGACTAGCCGGTCCATGAACGCGGTGTCCCACGGCGTGTTGATGAAGCCCGCGCGCGGGCCTTGCAGCTGGTGGCTCATGCCACCGGTGCCCCAGATGTGCACGTTGAGGCTCTCGTCGAACTGCTCCACGACCCGGCGGATCGCCTTGCCGAGCATGAAGCAGCGATGGGCGGTGGGCGGCGGGTACTGCACCACGTTGACGGCGAACGGGATGACCGTGGTGGGCCAGGCGTCGGGCTGACCGTAGACAAGCGACAGCGGGACAGTGAGGCCGTGATCGACCTCCATCCGGTACATCAGGGTGAGGTCGAACTCGTCGAGGATGAGCCCCTCCGCCAGGTGGGCCGCCAGGTCGGCGCGGCCCCGCACGACCGGCACCGGGCGCGGCCCGTACCCCTCATCGGCCGGGGGAAACTCGTCGGCGCAGCCGAGTGCGAACGTGGGCACCACTTCCGGCGTGAACGCCGACGCGTGGTCGTTGTAGACCAGGATGACAACGTCGGGGACGTTCGCCTTCGCCCAGGACTTCGTCCACTCGTACCCGTCGAACAGCGGCTTCCAGTACGACTCCTGGGTCTTGCCGAGGTCGATCGCGGCGCCGACGGCCGGGATGTGACTCGTGGTCAGCCCGTGCGTGATGCGAGCCATGCTCAGTCACCGTCCTTAATCGAGCGCCAGCCCTGCGGGGAGCGGCCGCCATGCAGCATCATCTGCTGGTATTCGTCGATGGGCATGCCCGTCATCGTGCTCACCGCCTGCAGGTAGCTCAGCCCGTCGGTGGCGAAGATCTTCGCGAGGAAGTAGATCTGGCCGCCGAGGTCGATCAGCCTGTTGTAGTCGCGGTCGAGCACCGCCTGCTTCTGCTCCTCCGACATCTTCGTCTCGTCGAGGTAGGCGCGCTCGTCAGCCTTGAACCGCTCGCGGTTGGCCTCCTTCATCAGGCTCATGCAGAACTGGTTCAGCTCATAGCCCTTTTTGGCGCGCTCCGCGGTGAACACCCGGGTGCCAGGGATGTCGTCGAACTCGGCCGTGTATGACGTCATGAGGCCCCTCTTTCCTGTTGGCGCAGACCAGCCGGCCAGTAAAGCCGCATCGGGTTGTCGATGAGCAGCTTGCGCTGCAGTTCCTCGGTGGGCGCGATCCGCGGCAGCAGGTCGACCAGGTCGCCCTCGTCCGGCATGTGGCTCTTCAGGTTCGGGTGCGGCCAGTCCGTGCCCCAGATCACGCGGTCGGGGAACCGCTGCGCGATGTGAGCGGCGAACGGCACGAAGTCGTCGTAGCGAGGCGGACCCGAGACCGAGAGCCGCTCCGCACCGCTCAGCTTGGCCCACACGTTCTCGTGGAAGTCCATGAGGCGCTGGAAGAGCGCGAAGTCCGGTCCGTCGACCGGCTTGGTGACATCGGGCCTGCCCATGTGGTCGACGACGATGACCGTCGGCAGGGAGGTGAAGAAGTCCCACCGCTCGGCCAGGTCAGCGGCCTCGAAGTAGATCACGATGTGCCAGCCGAACTCCGCGATGAGGTCGACGAGCCCGCGGTAGTAATCGTCCGGCTTGGGGTCAGCGAGGCGCCTGACGAAGTTGAACCGGACGCCGCGCACCCCGGCCTCGTGCATGTCGGCGAGCTCCGCCTTGGAGACGCCGGGCCGGATCGTCGCCACACCGCGGGCCTTGTCGCCGGCCGCGCGGAGCGCGTCCACCAGCGCGCGGTTGTCCGCTCCGTGGCAGGTGGCCTGGACGATGACGTTGCGGTCGAAGCCGAGGAAGTCGCGCAGCGCGAACAGCTTCTCCTTGGGCGCGTCGACCGGCGTGTACTTCCGCTCCGGCGCGTAAGGGAAAATGGCACCCGGGCCGAAGACGTGACAGTGCGCGTCGACCGCGCCCGGGGGCAGCACGTACTCGGGCTTGCGCGGGTTCGCCAGGTAGACGAGCCAGTCGGCGTCAGGCTCGAAGGTGAGACTCATGGAAGTAACGCTTCCCTCTACAGTCCTCGTGCGCGCAGGGCCTTATCCATGCGCGGGTACACCCGCCGGGCGTTGCCAGCGTAAACCTTGGCGAGATCGGCCTCGGAAAGGCCAGCCGCGTCGACGTACCGCTTGGTGTCGTCGAAGTATTGGCCGGTCTCAGGGTCGATGCCGCGGACGGCGCCCACCATCTCCGATCCGAACAGGATGTTGTCGATGTCGATGACCTTGACCAGCAGGTCGATGCCGGGCTGGTGGTAGACGCACGTATCGAAGGAGACGTTCTTCATCACGTGCTCGCGCAGCGGCGGCTTCTTCAGCATGTCGGACAGCCCGCGGTAGCGGCCCCAGTGGTAGGGCACCGCCCCGCCGCCGTGCGGGATCACCAGCCGCAGGTCCAGGAAGTCGGCGAACAGGTCGCCCTGGATGAACTGCATGAACGCGGTCGTGTCGGCGTTGATGTAGTGCGCGCCCGTCGCGTGGAAGACCGGGTTGGCGCTGCTCGAGACGTGCACCATCGCGGGCACGTCCAGCTCGGTCATCTTCTCGTAGATGGGGTACCAGTACTTGTCCGTGAGCGGGGGAGCGGTCCACTTCCCCCCGCTCGGGTCCGGACTGAGGTTGCAGCCGACGAACCCGAGCTCGAGGACGCAGCGCTCGAGCTCGGCGATGGACGCCTTCAGGTCCGCGCCCGGCGACTGGGGCAGCTGGCACACGCCGATGAACGTGTCGGGGAACAGCCCGGCGACCCGCGCGATGAGGTCGTTGCACGCCCGGGACCACTCGACGCTGACCCGCTCGTCGCCCAGGTGGTGGCCCATGGCGGACGCCCGCGGCGAGAAGATCGTCATGTCGGCGCCGCGCTCGCGCAGCAGCTTGAGCTGGTTCTGCTCGATCGACTCGCGGATCTCGTCGTCGGAGATGACGGGGTAGGGCGGCGCCTGACGGCCCTCGCGGAACGCCTCGAGCTGAGCCTCCCGCCACAGCGTGTGCGACGCGGGAGAGGTGGTGTAATGCCCGTGACAGTCGATGATCAAAGCGAAGTCCCCAGCGAGATAGGGCGGTCCGCCGCGGCGGCCCGCGAACGGCGGATGTCATCGGTGACCGCGGTGCCTACCTCCGCGCTCTCCCGCTTCTCTTGCTTACCCGAACCCCGGCCAGGCAGGGAAGAGGGGGGACAACAAGCATCACGGCTCACGGTACTCCACCTACCACAAACCCTTTCCGCTCTGATGTCCCTGGCGACCAGCGTACGCCTATCGCACCAAAGTACGCTTACCGCACATGTCCACGTCCCCGCCGCAGACACGCACCTCCCGCCGCGCACACCCACCTCCCCACCGACCGCCACCATGGTCCAATGTTATAATGGACTGATGTTAGATCGCATAAGATTGCCCAAACGCGACGGCTCCGCCGAGCCACGCTCGGCGGAGCCGCCACGGATGAGAGATCGTTCAGGACGGAGCCGGCATCACCAGCCGCCGCCGCCAGTGCGCGGCGCCGGGTTCAGGACGCCGACCAGGCCATTGTTGTAGCCGTTCGGCCCGGCGCTGAACACCAGCGACGATGACCCGCCGAACTGTGAGTTGCCCACCCTCAGCGCCCACAGCCCGTTGATCGCGATCGGGTGACCGCTGGTGGTGTCCAGGGCTCCCAGATACCTCCCTGTGCTCGGGCTGAACGCGTTGATCCAGCCGTTGCCGAGGTTGCCGACCAGCAACTGGCCGCCGAACGGGCCAAATCCTTTCGGCGCGATCGCCAGGCCCCACGGCTCGTTCAGCGGACCGTGCGCCACCAGGTGCTTGATGAGCACGCCGTTGATCGTGTAGACGTCGACGAAACCGAGCCCGGCGCCGGGGACCACGTCGGTCCTGGACTTGTTCTGCCTGGCGTAGGTGACGTAGATCCGGCCGCCTAGGTTCTGGACATTGAACGGGGCGTACCCGGCGGGGATCTTCTTGTCCCGGAACTCGGCGGGCGTGGCCTTCAGGCGGAAGTCGCGGTTGAACACGTCCACCCGGGCGTTGTGCACGTCCGCGGCGAACAGCTCGGGACCGGCCTTGGGCCCCGTGGCCAGCGTCAGCCCCTTGAACACCGCGCCGGCCGGGGTCTTGCCCCCGGGGCCGCCCTTAGGGCTGTCCTCGACGACGAACGCGGTGCCGCCGTCCCAGGCCGCGATCTCACCCGGCGACTGGTGGGCGCCGATCGAGTCCGTGTCCACGATGAAAAGGGCCGGGCTCCCTGCCGTCCCGCCGACCGGGAAGGCGTTGCTGTCGGGGTTGTACACCTGGCCGGTCGGGTTGCCGCCTGGAACCGGCGCCCTAAGGTCGAGCGAGACCGCGCTGCCCTTGATCCCGCCGCTGTACACGGTGGCCACGCCCGAGTTGTTGTCGGAGACCCAGATGGGCGTCGGCCCCGCCGCGAGCCCCCAGGCGTTGGTCAGGTTCTTGTCCACCAGCTTGGGATGGAACGACGCCTTGTTGGCGATGAGATTGGTCTGGGCGAAGCTGTTCGCGACGGCCGCCGCCCGGGCTGGCGCGGCACCGGCCTGCGTGGCGCCCGCCGGACCCGCGATGGCGACCAGGCCGGCCGCCGCCGTGACTACGGCGAAGGCGGACGGCCATCGCCGTCCGCCGATATCGTTCTCCGTGCCGGTCTGCCCGGCCTTCCCTCGTGCGTGCCGCATGACGGCTCCCCTTTCGTCGTCTGGTCACGTCGCCCGAGCCCGAAGTCGGACTCGTCCACCTGTAGCACGGCCAACCGCGACCACAGGTTCAGACGGCCCCGGGACGCCCCCGCTGGCGGAACATCGACTGCGCAATATGTCGAAGCTAAACGCAGGGCGGGCAGCTGAGTTCTTCGCTGTGAACCAGAGGGGCTGGGGACGTTGCACCGGCCACAACCAGACGCAGAAGGCGCCGGACCGGCGCCGGACTGGCCTGTCAGAGCGGATATTGGAACGGGCCGATTCGATAAATTTGCGGTTGGCGGTGTCAGAGCACCGGAAATCGCAAATATATACGGGCCGGTTTGCATATCTGCGAGCAGGGCGGCACGGGCATGGTCGTGCGCCGACCACGGCTAACGCGACCGCTAGCGCTGCCGGTTCCCCGGCTGCCGAGCAGGTCAGCCAGTTACGTTGAAGTTGGCCAGCACTCTGGTCGGGCGGAGCCTGACCAGAAGCTCGCCGGGCCCGCCGTTACGCTTGCCGAACTCCTCGGCGCGCTCCGGCCCCATGTACCGCACGCCTATCGCGGTGGAGATCCGGACAAGTTCGGCCGGATCTTCCGACAGCTCGGCAACTCCCTGGACCTGAACGAAGGCGTAAGGCGGCTCCTCTAGGTCCGTGCATAGCGCGGCCCGCGGATCGCGGGCCAGCGCGTGTCCTTTCGCGCTCTCCTTGCCGGTGTTGAAGACGATGCAGCCGTCTTCAACGATGAACCAGACGGGCGTCACCAACGGCCTGCCGTCCGCGCCGATGTAGCTCAGCTTGCCGGTCCGGGTGCCTGCCGTGAGGAACGCGCTGATCTCAGGATCTGTAACCGATGTCACTCGTCCAGTCTAGGAATGCCCACCGTGACCGGTGAGCCCGAAGAACTGGATCGCGATCTGCGCCCAGTCGGGGTAGTCGAATCCCAGGTTGTGAGTCTCACCGGCGACGCTGTAAGCGTCGACCTCGACCTGGCCCTCCCGGTTGACGTAGACAGTGTGCGTCCAGGTCGGCATCGGGTTGTCGGTGGAGGCCAGATGCGCGTGCAGGACGTTGGTCCACTCCTTCACCTCTTGCGAGAAGTTCGGGTAGTAGAGGATCGTGTCGGCGGTGCCGTGCCAGATTTGAACGCGCGGGCGCGGGCCGTGGTAGCCGGGGTAGGCCGCCCGAACGATGTCGCCCCACTGCTGCCCGGTCTTGTTGATGAGACCATTAGCGCAATCTGCGTTCCACAGCACGCCGTCCGTGGTGGCGAAGCAGCCGAAGGCGACGCCGGACATGATCGAGCCGGCCGCGAAGACGTTGGGGTAGTCGCCGAGCAGCACGTTGGTCATCATCGCGCCGGAGGAGATGCCGGTCGCGAAGACCTGGTGCCGGTTGGCGTGCAGGTTCCGTTCGGCCCAGTGCACCATGGACACGATCCCGACCGGGTCGCTATCGCCGTAGTGGGTCAGCGCGCCGGGAGTCGAGACGTCGAAGCAGTCGTAGGGAGCACGTCCCGGGGTGACGGACGGGTAGATGACGACGAAGCCGTACTCATCGGCCAGCGAGGCGAACTCGGTCCCCTGGAAGAACGCCGGCCCGGTGCCGCCGCAGTAGTGCAGCGCGACGATGACCGCCGGATGCGGGCGGACATGCTGCGGCACGTACAGGTACATCAGCAGACCGGTGGGGTTGGGCCCGAAGTCGGTGATCTGCTGGAGCGTGGAAGTTGGCGGCGGCAGCGTCGCCTGAGCCGCCGCGTTCGCGGGTGCCGTACTGGCGTTTGCCGGGCTCCCGGCCGGCACGAGGGCGAGCCCCGCGGCGCAGAGCGCCACGCAGACGGATGCCACGGCGAGCGCTGGCCGGCGAAGCCGGCCAGCCGCCCTGAAGAGACCTTGCGTCATGAAGCGGACCACGCTCGACTCCCTTAATGATCGCGGCAGTTTGCCGAAAAGTTTCGAAACTTCAAAGAAACCTTTTCGACGTGAGCGTAATTCGCTTGCCATATCTGGTCAACCCAAACGAACGGAATCGACCGCAATTGAAGTGTGTATCTGCTGTTTCAGGAGTGATTACCGGTACAATCTGGCCGCGCGAGAAAGCCTCTGGAATCGAGATATTCCGAAATGTTTCGATCCTTCAGTTCTGGTGGCGCCGCGAGCGACGCACCTGCGACAGTGTCCCGGTGCGCATCGACTACTTCGGCGAAGATGTCGCCGCGACCTATGACAATGACGACGGGGATGTATTCGCCTCCGATGTGGTCGGCGCGGCGGCCGACTTCCTCGCCGCCCTCGCGGCGGAAGGCGCGCCAGCGGAGGACGGCCGGGACCAGCCGAGCGCGCTGGAGTTCGGCGTCGGCACCGGCCGGATCGCGCTCCCGCTCAGCGAGCGAGGCGTCCTCGTGCACGGGATCGACTTGTCGGAGGCTATGGTCGCGCGACTGCGTGCCAAGCCCGGCGCGGATCGAGTCGGCGTCACCGTCGGGGACTTCGCGACCGCCACGGCGGGCCGCACGTTCCGGCTTGTCTACCTCGTCTACAACACGATAGGCAACCTGACGTCGCAGGACGACCAGGTGGAGTGCTTCCGCAACGCCGCCGCGCATTTGGAGCCAGGCGGGCACTTCGTCATCGAAGTCGGGGTCCCCGATCTTCGGCGGCTGCCGCCGGGCCAGACGGTGGTGCCGTTCACGGTCCGCCCCGGTCGCCTCGGGTTCGACGAGTACGACGTCGTGAACCAGGGCATGGTGTCTCACCACTATTGGGAGACGAACGGACGCTGGGAGAGCACGTCGATGCCGTTCCGCTATGTATGGCCAGCCGAACTCGACCTGATGGCCCGGCTCGCCGGGATGCGGCTGCGGGACCGCTGGGCCGACTGGAACCGCGAGCCCTTCACCGCCGAGAGCACCAAGCACATATCGGTCTGGCGCAAGCAAGGGCAGGGAGCCGTCAGGCGGGCGGCCGTCGGCTGCTGACGTACCGGATGAGGTACTCGCCGACTATGACGGTGGCGCCGACGCCGCCAAGGAAAAGCAGCAGGACCCCGACGGCGTACAGGTCGTCCTCGACCAGCCCGAGGAATCCGATAACCAGCCCGAGCAGGATGACCAAGGTGACTGCCCCGAGGTTTCTCCTGCTCATACAGCCGATGCGCCTTTCGGACAACGTCGCGGTGCTCCCACGTGTACCCGGAGCGTGGTGGCGGTACACATAGCGTGACGGATTTGCCGCTGCGGGGGCATATGGCGGACGGGGGGCGCGATGGGCGCGATGGCGCATGTTCTGGCGGTGAATCCGGTGCCGGCCCGGTCGCAGATGGGGTCGTCGCTGGGATTCCACATCATCCTCGCGTGCTTTGGCATCGCGTTCGCGGCCGTCACGATGACCGCGGAATGGATCGGCATCAAGCGCGGCGACGCCGCGGCGCTGCTGCTGGCGCGCCGCTGGTCGAAGGTCATGGCCGTGCTTGTGGCGGTCGGCGCGGTGTCGGGGACCGTGCTGTCGTACGAGATGGGCCTGCTGTGGCCGGGCCTGATGGGCCGGTTCGGGGCGGCGATCGGCTTCCCGTTCTCGCTGGAGGGGATCTTCTTCTTCCTGGAAGCGATCTTCGTCGGGGTGTACCTGTACGGCTGGCAGCGGCTGTCGCCCTGGGCGCACTGGTGGAGCGGAATGCCGATCGTGGTGGCCGGGATCCTGGGCGCCATATCGGTGGTCGCGGCCAACTCGTGGATGAACTCACCGGCCGGCTTCACGCTCAGCCACGGGAAGATCACCAACGTCGACCCCGTGTCGGTGTTTTTCAACGCCTCGACCCCGTACGAGGCCGCGCACATGATACTCGCCGCGTACATGGTGACGGGATTCGTCATCGCCGGCGTCTACGCGGTGGGGCTGCTGCGCGGCCGCCGGGACCGCTACCACCGGCTGGGCTTCGCTATCCCGTTCACGATGGCCGGGATCTTGGCCCCGCTGCAGGTGATGATGGGCGACATCATCGCCCGGTTCATCGCGCACCAGCAGCCGATCAAGTTCGCCGTGATGGAATACGTCGCCTCGACCGGGCGCGACATCCCCGAATGGCTAGGCGGCATCCTGATCAACGGCAAGGTCTACTTCGGCGCCTCGATCCCGGCGTTCGACTCGATCCTGGTCGGATTCAACCCGCACACCGTGGTCATCGGGTGGGACAGCGTGCCCCCGGACCTGCGGCCGCCGCTGCCTACGCTGATCCACCTGAGCTTCAACGTCATGGTTGGTCTCGGCTTCTTCCTGTTCGCGCTGGCGGCGTGGCAGGGCTGGTGGTGGTGGTTCCATCGCCGGCTGCTGCTGACCCCGTGGTTCCTGGTGCCCGCCGCTGTCAGCGGCGTGGCCGCGGTCACCGCGATGGAGGCGGGGTGGGTCGTGACCGAGGTGGGCCGCCAGCCCTGGATCGTGTACCACGTCCTGCTGGTCAGCCAGGCGGTCACTCCGTCCAGCGGGGTAACCGTCACGCTGGCGGTGATCCTCATCCTGTACGCGATCTTGACGGTGGTCTCGATCGGCGTTCCGATGATCATGTCGCGGCGGTGGCGGCGGGAAACGCCCGCAGAAGAGGAAGCCGAGCAGGTGCCGTACGGCCCCTCACCGGCCGAAGCGTCACCCGCCGGGGCGGCATCCGCCGGGGCGGCATCCGCCGGGACGGCATCCACCGGGCCGGAGGCGTGATGCACCCCTCCCCGGAGGCCATCGCGGTCGGCGTGATCCTCATCGTGGTTATCGCCGCGTATGCGCTGTTCGGCGGGGCGGACCTCGGCGGCGGGATCTGGGACCTGCTGGCCGGCGGCGCCGACCGCGGCGCGGCTCCCAGGGAGCTCATCGACGAGTCCATCACCCCGGTCTGGGAAGGCAACCACGTGTGGCTTGTCTTCATCCTGGTGCTGCTGTGGACCGCGTTCCCGCCCGCGTTCGCCGCCATCATGACCGCGCTGTTCGTCCCGCTGAGCTTGTCCGCGCTTGGCATCGTCCTGCGCGGGGTCGGGTTCGCCTTCCGGCACACCGCGCAGCGGCTGCACATGCGGCAGTTCACCGGCGCGACGTTCGCCGCCGCCTCGCTGATCACACCGTTCTTCCTGGGCACCGCCGTCGGGGCCGTCGTCACGGGGCAGGTCCCCGTGCACCCCGCGGGCAACGTCCTGGCCGCCTGGACCTCGCCCACCGCTATCCTCACCGGGTTCTTGTTCGTCGCCGCCTGCGCGTACATCAGCGCGGTGTACCTCGTGCTGGAGGCCCGCCAGATCGGGCACCTGACGCGCTACTTCTCGCTGCGCGCCACCGCGGCGGGGGTGGTCACCGGTGCGCTCGCCGGCGCGACGTTCGCGGAACTGTCGACCAGCGCGCCGTACGTCTACCACCGCCTGACCGGCATCGCCCTGCCCCTGGTGGCGATCTCGATCGCCGCGGGGATCGCCGTGCTTGGCATGCTCTGGCTGCGCTGGCACCACGGCGTGTTCCTGCGGGCGACGGCCGCGATCGCCGTGGCGACCGTGGTCTTCGGCTGGGGGCTGGCCCAGTATCCCTACCTGTTCCCCACCTCGCTGTCGCTGGCCGCGGGGAGCGCGCCCACCGGCAGCCTGGTGGCGGAGTTCGTCGTCGCGGGGCTCGCGGTGCTGCTGGTTGCGCCCGCGTTCGCCCTGCTCTACTTCCTGCAGCAACGGCGCCTGCTGACGGCCCATGACTCTGAGACCGACCTGCGGCTGGCCGCGCAGCTCGAAGCGGCGGTTCCCGGTCGGCCGGCGGCCGCCCCCGTGCCGGCCGGGACGCAGAAAACGACGGCGCTGGTCCTGGCCGTGCTGGCCATCAGGGCGATCAAGGACGCGTTCTCATCCTCGCGCCGCCAGTGACGGCGGTCAGCCGGGACTACTTCGGGCGCCTTAAGGACGAACGACGGCAGCGCGACCCCCAGGCACGCCAGGATGATGTGGCAGCCGAGCGTGGTCGGCAGGCCGCGCGCCGGGATTACCTCACCGTTCGCGGGGGAGGTAGCGAGCAGCGCAACTCGGCCCAAGCTAGTCGTAGCCCGCCAAAAAGGTAGCGCGCATCTCGCGCGTGCGGGAGGGCGGGGTACCCGCTAGCGCCATAGCGCCGTGTCGTAAAGTCGTGACGGTACGTGACAGCTGCTGGAACTGGAGGCGGAATGCCGAGTCGCGAGTGGATCGGGTGGCCCGTCGTCCGGCAGCTGACAGGTGCCGACAAGCTTGGTCGCGGCGCGGCGGCAAGAAGCCGCGCGACCGAGCGGATCGCGCCGCGGATCCGCACCGCCGACCGCATCGCCAAGTCGGTGTGCCCGTACTGCGCGGTGGGCTGCGCTCAGGACGTGTACGTCAAGGATGACAAAGTCATCCAGATCGAGGGCGACCCGGACTCGCCGATCTCGCGCGGCAGGCTCTGTCCTAAGGGTTCCGCCAGCCTGCAGCTCACCACCGGCGACGCGCGCCAGTACCGGGTGAAGTACCGGCGGTCGTTCGGCACGGACTGGGAAGAGCTCGACCTCGACACCGCCATGGACATGATCGCCGACCGCGTCATCGAGGCCCGCAGGAAGGGCTGGCAGCAGGAGGTCGACGGCAAGTATGTAAGACGGACGCTCGGATTCGCCGGCCTCGGCGGGGCGACGCTGGACAACGAAGAGAACTACCTGATCAAGAAGCTGTTCACCGCGCTCGGCGCCATCCAGATCGAGAACCAGGCCCGCCTTTGACACTCCGCCACCGTCCCCGGTCTGGGGACTTCGTTCGGCCGCGGC
>DATMKQ010000124.1:0-18562 GCA_035571275.1 Trebonia sp. | reverse complement strand
CGCCGACCTGGCGGTCCTGCCGCGAATCGGGCACTTCCCCTGGGTAGACGACCCAGGCTCGTTCGTGGCAACCGTGAATGAGTTCCTCGCGCGCGGTTCGGCGCCGCCGTAGGCGCGGCGCGAAACTAAGGCTCGGCCAGTACCGCGATCCTAGGCGCTGTACGAGGTAGCCGCGAAGATTACCGGCGTCACCGTCGCGGGCCAGTACACCGACTCGCTCGGCCGGACCGGGACGGCCCTGCACATCGGCATGTGCATGCTCGCGGCCGAGGCCCAGCCCGCCCTGGAGGCGCCGCCGCCAGAGAGGCTAACCTCGCTACGTCCCGTATGGCTGGTAGGGCATGGTGGCGGGCAGCGTCGGCGGCGGGATGAGGCCGTGGCCGGGCCAGAACCGTGGTTCGCCGGTGGCTTCGGGCAGTTCGCTGGTGAGCCACGCGATGAGCCGTTTCCGCTCGGTGGTGCCTAGCACCGTATAGGGTCCCGCGGCAAGCAGGGTGGCGTCGGTATGGCCGAGGGCGAGCAGGATCGCCTCGCAGAATCCAGGCGTCCTGGTGCAGTGGACAAGCTCGCGGGTGACGTACTGCCAATCGGCGACCTGCGGCCACAGGCGGCCGTCGTCGAGTTCATAGTTCAGCGTGGACAGCGGGACCACGCAGCCCGGGACACGGCCAGGGAACTCGGTCAGGCACCGGTAGATCCGTCCGCTGTCCGGTTGCGGCAGCCGGGGGTGCAGCAGGGTACGGGCGTGCACGAGGAGCCCGTTGACGGGGGCGGGGGCACCGAGGTCTTCCAGGGGGCTGTGCACTGTCAGGAAGTAGACGTCCCGGACGGACCTGTACACCGAAGTGATCGACGATAGTCGACTATACATGAGAGGGACAATAGCGGAATCACAGGCACATGGACACCGTTCGGACTAATAAAAGACGGTTACTGCCGCCCGGCCCGCAGCGCAAGCGGACATCACGATACGGTTACCAAGATGAGCGATCCGGGGACGAACAGGCCCGTTGTGGCCGTGGCTAACCGGCTTCCCGTTCAGCAGGGGGAGGACGGGTGGGAGCTGTCGCCCGGTGGCCTTGTCACGGCACTGCGGCCGGTGATGGCCACGCGTCCCGGCGCTTGGGTCGGCTGGGACGGCGGTACCAAGGGGATGCCGGCGACGCTGCCGGATTCCCATGTCCGGTTGCTGCCGGTCGGGCTGTCCGCCGCGCAGGTGCGCGGCTATTACCACGGCTTCGCCAACGCGACGCTATGGCCACTGCTGCACGAGGCGATCGAGAAGCCCCGCTTCGAGCGACCCTGGTGGTATAGCTACCGGGACGTCAACGCGATCTTCGCCGAGCGCGCCATGGCCGCGCTCGCCGGTCTTGACACAAGGCCGGAAGCGATCGCGTGGGTACACGACTACCACCTCATGCTCGTCCCTCAGCTCATCAGGAACCGTCGGCCAAGGCAGCCGATCGGGTTCTTTCTGCACGTGCCGTGGCCCTCGCCGGACATCTTCGCCCGGCTGCCCTGGCGCGAGCAGATACTGATGGGCCTGCTCGGCGCGGACGCGGTCGCCTTTCACACCGACGAGTACCGCGGCAACTTCCTCCGTGCGTGCGCCAGGCTGCTGGCCGAATCGGGAATCGAAGTGCGGGACTCAACCGTGGTCCTGCCCGACGGCAGGGCCGTGACCGCCCTGACCGCACCCATCTCCATCGACACAGAAGACTTCGCCCGGCTCGCCACCGACGCGGAAACCAGCGCGGAGATCGCGGCGCTGGCCGAGCAGTTCAGCGGGCGCACCCTGTTGCTTGGCGTCGACCGGCTCGACTACACCAAGGGCATCGTCGAGCGCCTGCTGGCGGTGGATCAGCTGCTGGAGCGCGACCCGCAGATCAGGACCAGGATCGCTTTCTTGCAGATCGCGGTGCCCAGCCGGGATAACGTGCGGGAGTACCGCCAGCTGCGCGGCATCGTCGAACAGCACATCGGGCGGATCAACGGCCTGTACACCGAGCCCGGTAACGACGTCCCCGTGCACTACCTGTACCGCGGGCTGTCCCGGCAACAGCTCGCCGCTTATTACGCGGCCGCCGACGCGCTGCTGGTCACGCCGCTGATCGACGGCATGAACCTGGTCTGCAAGGAGTACGTCACCGTGCAGGAGGCCCGCGGCGGCAGCGGGGCGCTTGTGCTCAGCGAGTTCACCGGCGCCGCGGTGGAGCTGCCGCAGGCGGTGTTGTGCAACCCGTTCGACATCGAGGGGCTGTCATACCGGATCGAGCACGCGCTCCGGCTGACGACGCAGGCCCGGCAGGACGCCTTGAAGGCGATGGCCGGGCAAGTGCGCGCCCACGACGTGCACCATTGGGTAGACAGCCAGCTCACCGCGATCGCCGCGGCGGGTAGAAGCAGGTGAGCGATCGGTTCGAACCACACCCGCTGCTGCCGCCGCGTGGCACGCTACCGATGCCTGCCGTCGAGAACGCCTAGCTCAGCCGCGCGGGCAGCGGCCTCACGTCGGCTGGCCGCGCCGAGCTTGTCGAGCACGGCGGCGACGTGGCTGTCCACCGTGCGCACAGAGATCACGAGTTCGCTCGCGATTTCGGCGTTCGTGCGGCCCTCGCCGAGCAGTCGCAGCACGTCCATCTGCCGGGAGGTCAGTCCCGCCGGGTTGACCCGCGTCTCGGTCAGTGGCCCGCGCGGGATGCGGCTGACGCCGAGGGCGCGCAGCCGCCGGCGAACCTCGGTGGCCAGCGGCCTGGCGCCAAGCTCATCGAGTGCCTCCAACGCGGTCAGCAGGTGCCGCGGGTCCTGGCTGTCGGTGAGCGCGGCGGCGTGCTCGTACCGACATCCGGCGGATTCCCACAGCGCGGCGGCCTCCCGCCAGCGGCCGGCCGCCTGCACCGCGTACGGATGGTCGCCGCTGAGCTGGACTTGTTGCCCCGCCTTGGTCAGCCAGTAACCCAGCTCGGCCTGATGTACCAGGTCGCCGAGGCGCTGCGCCTCGGCGTAGACCGGGGCCGCGATGTGGCGGGCGGCGAAGTGGTCACCGTGAAGCACGGCGGCCTCGGCGCGCGCGACCGCGACCGGGCCGGTTCGTTGCAGCTCGCCGAGCGCTTCCGCCAGCTCCCGGGCCGACTCAAGCCGGCCGTCCGCGTCAGGTTGGCCGCGCCTGACGTAGATCCGGGCGAGCAGGGTCAGCGCCGTGCACCGCGTGGGCACGTGGGCGTCCAGGCCGACCTCGGCCAATCGCTCGGCCTCGTCCCATCCGCCGCGGTAGAACTCCAGCCGCGCCCGCATGATGTACATGTAGGACAGGAAGCCGAGGAACTCGCTGTTCTCGGCCAGGCTGATCGCCGGGGACAGGTACGCGTCGGCCTCGTCGAGGCGGTACCAGTCGAGCAGGTTCCAGCTGGTATTGACGTAGGCACGGCAGGCGTCCTCGACGTCGTCGGCGGCAAGCGCCACCCGGAGGGCTTCGCCGAGCGTGCGCTCACCCGCCGGGTCGCCCCGGAACCACTGGGCAGTCCCGATGTTCGTCAGCGCGTGCGAGGTGATCGCCGCGTCGTTCACCTGGCGCGCCAGCGACACGGCACGCTCACCGTGGGAGATGCTCTCGGCGGGGCGGTGCGCGAGCATAGCCAGCTGTGACTGGTTGCTCAGCGCCAGGGCGAGCAGCCGGGCATCGCCCGCCGTCTCAAGCGACTCGACCGCCTCCTGGCCGGCGCGCTCGGCGGCGGCGCGTTCGCCCGCCCACCATCGCATCCGGGACAGCCACCGCAGGCTGGCACCGAGCAGGCGCGAGTCACGCAGCGATCGGAACAGGGCGACAGCCCGCTCCTGCGCGGCCGCCGCCCGCTGGTCCGCGCCGATGGTGTAGCACTCGATGGCGAAACGCTCGAGCAGTTCGGCTTGCTCGCGCGGGGTGAACCTGTCGGCATGCTCGAGCACCAGTCCGAAATGCGCGACCGCGGCGCGATGGGCGCCTGCGTCGGCGGCATCCGTCCCGGCGGCCGGCCCGTAGCGGACGATCGCGTCAACGTCGCCCGCCTGTGCCGCGTGATGGACGATACGCGCCACGTCTTGTGCTTCATGGCTCAGCAAGGCGGCGAGCACCCGCTGGTTCAGCTCGATCAGCCGCGCCGCCGGCAGCGAGTTCTCGATAGCGCGGCGGGTCAGCTCATGCCGGAACGAGATCCCGCGGGTGGACACGGTCAGCAGGCCCGCTCGCTCCGCGGCGGCGAGGGCCGCTCCCGGGCTGGGCCGGTCATTGGGCAGCAGCGCGTCCACGAGCCAGCGCTCGAGCGCCGACGGGACGACAGCCAGCTGCTCGACCATGTCCTGAACGTCCGGGTCCAGGCGCCTGACCCTGGCCAGCACGGCGTCCACGATGGTACGCGGAACGTGCTTGTCATCCGCCGAGGCCAGCAGCTCCTGCACGAAGAACGGGTTCCCCGCGGTGAGCGCGAACAGGTCGTCCGCGGCCACCGGGCCGTCGGCGCTGAGCTGCCGCACGGCGTCCGGTGACAGCCGGCGCAGCGGCAGGTGCCGAACCCGCTCACTGCGCGAGGCCTGGCCGAGCAGGCCGTGCAGCGGATGCTCGCGCTCCAGTTCCTCGTCACGGTAGGTGAGGACCAGGACGGCCGTGAGGTCCGCGATCCTGCGTATCAGGTACCGCAACGCGTCCAGCGTGGCGTCATCGGCCCAGTGGACGTCCTCGATGACCAGCACCGTCGGATGCGCGGTCCAGGTGAGCTCGGCCCGCAGCGCGGCGAGCATCCGGTCGCGGTCGCCGCCCTCGGCGACGGCACGGCTGAACTCTTCTCCCATGCTGCCCACAAGGTCGCGGAACGGGCCAAGCGTCCGTGGTGTCGCCAGGTCGTCGCAATAGCCGACGATCATCCTGCCCTCGGCGGGCAGCCGCCCGCGGACGGACTCGACCAGGCTTGACTTGCCTATTCCCGCCTCGCCGTACACGAGCACGGCGGAGCCTTCGGCCCGGGTCGCCGCCCGCACGGCATCGGACAGCACGGCAAGTTCGGTGTCGCGCTCCAGGATTCCCGGCCTCACAGCTCCATCGTAGAGTCCGGCGATGGCTACGGCGCTGGTCAGTCGCCCACGGCGTGCCGTCTCCCGGCGACGGCACGGATCCTCAGACGAGCGCCCGAGGCCTGCCGGGCGCCGCGATCGACGCGATCGGCGCGATCGGCGCGATCGGCTCGTTCGCGCCGTCGTAGCTTCCTGAATTCGCGGACCAGGCGAGCGGCCTCGGCCTGGTCGATGATGGTCTTCTGCCTGTCGGCCGCCAGCGCGGCCTGAATGGGGTAACTGAACATACCGTCAGCCTGGTCCGCGGGGTGCTGCCAGACATCGGCAGTCACTACCGATCCCGCAGATTCCGCTACGGATACCACCGGGGCAGCCACGCCAAGCCCGTCTGAACCGACGGCAGGGGGCTTCGCATAGAAGCCGTCGTCCCATACCGGAACATTCCGGACAGGAAAGTTGCTGCCTCCTATGCGAAGTGGTCGCCGCCTATGCGAAGTGAGGCGGGAACCCGAGCCGAAACCTGGTGAAGCTTCCGCGAGGGTGCGTGAGTTCTCGGGCGGTTTACGATATATACCGGAGGGTCTGCGGCTAGGAGGTCAGCTTGCCGGGTGACACCTTGACCAGCCGAGTCACTCTCAAGGACATGCGGCGCGGTAATCGCTCCGCGGTTCTGCGGCCACTGTTGCTCGACGGGACGCTGAACCGGATCGCCCTGGGCAGGCTGACCGGCCTGAGCAGCGCGAGCGTTACCAACGTCATCACCGAGTTGCTGGAAGAACACCTCGTCGTCGAGGCAGGCACGGAGGAGTCGGAGGGCGGCCGCCCCCGCGTGCAGCTCAGCATGAACCCGGACTTCGGTGTCGTCGTCGGCGTGGACATCGGTGAGACCGGCGTGCGGATCGAGGCCTTCGACCTGACCCGTCGCATGCTGGGCGGTGAAGTCGTTCCGATCGACCCCAACCGGCCGAACGTCACCGACGTTGTCGCGGACATCACCAGGACCGTCAACAAGATCGTCGGCGAAGTCGCCGCCGCCACGCCGGTCATCGGTGTCGGAGTCGGCGTGCCCGGGATCGTGACCGGCGCCGCCGACCAGGCTTCGGTCAACGCGCCCAACATCGGCTGGGTCGACGTACCGCTGGCCAGATTGCTGTCCGAGGCGCTGGCCAAGCCGGTGTTCGTGGACAACTGCGCTAAGACACTCGGGCTCGCGGAGATGTGGTTCGGAGCCGGGCGCGGCGCGAGCGACGCGATCGTCGTGCTGCTCGGAACCGGTGTCGGCTCCGCCATCTTCTGCCGCGGCCAGCTTTTCAGGGGCGTGAGCTCGAGTGCCGGCGAATGGGGCCACACCTGCATCGCCATGAACGGGCGGCGGTGCCGATGCGGACGCTCCGGGTGCGTCGAGGCGTACATCGGCGCGTACGCCATCGTCGACCAATGGACGGTCGACGAGCACGACGAAGACGAGGAAGCCGTCATCGAGGACCTGATCCACGCCGTCGGCCGACAGGCCGCGGCCAAAAAGCTCCTCGATGAGGTGGCACAGGC
The DNA here is from genome assembly GCA_035571275.1 of Trebonia sp. Classification (GTDB taxonomy): domain Bacteria; phylum Actinomycetota; class Actinomycetes; order Streptosporangiales; family Streptosporangiaceae; genus Trebonia. The sequence goes on along the minus strand of DATMKQ010000124.1, from coordinate 11,971 downwards.
GGCGGGCGTCGCGTTGGCGAGCCTGGTCAACCTGTTCAACCCGGAGCGGATCGTCATCGGCGGCTGGCTGGGCCTGCGCCTCGGCCCGTTGCTGCTGCAAAGGATCAACGACGTGCTGTCAGAACAGGCGCTCGCATACCCGGCCGCGCGCGTCTCGGTTCAGCTCGGTGAGCTCGGCAGGGACGCCGTTGCGCTCGGGGCCAGCACTCTCGTACTCGACGACTTGGTCTCCCGCGGCGGAAAGCCGCGGCCGTTCGACGGCTCACTGCCGCGCCCGCGAATCTGAGTGCCAATCGCAGGATTAAGCAAGCTCACGTAAGCCCACGAAAGGCATTCCAGCATGCGAATTGAAACGCTGCCCGCTGATTTCCGGTGGGGCGTCGCCACGTCCGCGTTCCAGATCGAGGGCGCGCCGTCCGCGGACGGCCGCGGCCCGTCCATCTGGGACGACTTCTGCCGAACCCCGCTCGCGATCAGCGACGGCGACGACGGCAGGATCGCGACCGATTCCTATCGCCGGTGGCACGAGGACCTGGACTTGCTCCGCTACCTGCAGGCGACAAGTTACCGGTTTTCGATCGCGTGGCCGCGCATCCAGCCTGTTGGCGCGGGAAAGGTCAACACCAAGGGCCTTGACCACTACGACCGGATGGTCGACGACCTGCTCGCGGCCGGGATCACCCCGTTCGTGACGCTGTACCACTGGGACCTGCCGTCGGCGTTGCAGGAGACCGGAGGCTGGGTCTGCCGTGACACGGCCTTCCGGTTCGCCGACTACGCGGGCATCGTCGCGGACCGCCTCGGCGACCGCGTCACCGACTGGTGCACGGTCAACGAGCCGTTGTGCTGCGCCTGGATCGGCCACCTCGAAGGAACGATGGCGCCAGGCCGCCGCGACCTGCGAAGCGCCGTGCGCGCCTCGCACCACGTGCTGCTCGGGCACGGCCTGGCGGTTCGCAGCGTGCGTGCTAGCGCGCGCAAGCCGGCCTCACTCGGAATCGTCCTCAACCTGAGCCCGTGCGAACCGGCGACCGCGTCCGAGGCGGACGCCGAGGCGGCCAGGCGCGCCGACGGTCACACAAACCGCTGGTGGCTTGACCCGCTGCACGGCAGGGGTTACCCGGCGGACATGGCCGCACTGTACGGAGTCGACGTGCCCATCGAAGGCGGCGACATGCAAACCATCGCGGAGCGCTGCGACTTCGTCGGCGTCAACTACTACTTCCGCATGCGCGTCGTCGCCGACGAGAAGGTCGCCACTCTCGGTTTCCGGCAGGTCCCCGTTGAGGGCGCAGCCGTCACCGCCATGGACTGGGAGATCCATCCAAACGGCCTTCGTGACGCGCTCATCCGCGTGGCGGAAGAGTACGGCGCGCCCGCCCTGTACGTCACCGAGAGCGGAGCCGCGTTCGACGACGAGCCGGACGCGGGGGGATTCGTCCACGACCCGCAGCGAGCCGAGTACCTGAGCAGGCACATCGAGGCGACCATCGAGGCGGTCGAAAGCGGCGCACCAGTACGCGGCTACTACTGCTGGTCCCTGCTCGATAACTTCGAATGGGCGTACGGGTACGGGCCGCGCTTCGGGCTCAGCTACGTCGACTACGCGACGCAGCGCCGGGCCGTCAAGCACAGCGGAATGCGGTTCCGGGAGATCATCCGCCGGCACCAAGGACTCGACGGCAGCACACGGTTCGCCGATCTGCGCGAGTCGCTTGACCCTGACATGGTGTGAGGGTTTAAGCATAGAGATGCCATGTTCGCCATCGGAGAGTTCGCCAGGCACGGCCGGGTGTCGGTGCGGATGCTGCGTCACTACGACGAGATCGGGCTGCTCGAGCCCGTCCGCGTCGACCCCGCGACTGGCTACCGCTCGTACGACGCCAGTCAGCTGTCCCGGCTGAACCGGATCGTCGTGCTCAAGGACCTGGGTTTCACCTTGCCGCAGGTGGCCTCGATCCTGAACGAGCGTATCGGCACGGCCGAACTACGCGGCATGCTGATGCTGCGCCGCGCCGAACTGCACCAGCAGATCGCGATCGACGCCGCCCGCCTGACACAGGTCGAGGTGAGGATGGCGGCCATCGAGAGCGAAGGCAGCGAACCGCCGTCCGTCGTGGTCAAGCCGATCGAGGCGGTACGGGTGGCCGAGCTCACCGCCTTGGCGGCCGGCTACGAGCCGCGGTTCATCACGCCGGTCATCCAGCCCCTGTACGGCGAGCTGGCCGGGCTGCTCTGCGAGGCGGCCATCGACGTCACGGGTCCGGGGATCGCCTACTACGAAGACGCTGGCGACGACGTGAAGGTGCACGCCGCCCTGCCGATCGCTGACCGCGCGCCCGGTCGCGGGCACGGCTTCGATGTCGTCGAACTGGGCGACATCCGCGCGGCCGCGACCTTGGTCCACTGCGGTTCCATGGACCGCGTGCTGCCTGCCATCCAGGCACTAGCCCGCTGGATCGACGCCAGCGGGTACACCTCACTCGGTTACGCCCGCGAGGTCACGCTCACGCTGAGCGGCAACAGGGACGACTGGGTGACCGAACTCGCCGAACCAATCACTAACTGAGGAGGGCTCCGTGGACGAAGCACCGGAGATCACACAGCGACCGGCCCAGCCCTACGCGGGCATCCGCGCCTGGGTCACGATGGCGGCCGTCGGCTCGGTAGCCGACCGCATTCCGGAGATCTTCGGCTGGCTTGGCGCTCGCGGAATCACGCCCGTCGGCCCGCCATTCTTCCGGTACCACGTCATCGACATGGAGGGGCAACTCGAGGTCGAGGCCGGCGTTCCCGTCGCGTCGGCGATCGACGACGACGGCGACATCCGCGCCGGGACGCTGCCCGCGGGCCGGTTCGCCGTCACGACGCACACCGGCGCCCCCGACACGCTGGTGGCCCCCACCGCCGAGCTGCTCGCCTGGGCCCAGGAGCGCGGGCTGACCTGGGACATGTCGCGCACCGACGCGGGCGAGCGGTGGGGCTGCCGCGTCGAGTTCTACCTGACCAACCCGGCGGAGCAACCCGACCTCACCAAGTGGCAAACGCAGCTAGCATTCCGCCTCGCGGATTAAGGAGATCAAGACCTTTATCCCGAACGGAACCGTAGCGACTCTCTACGGGTACAGTGCCCTGAACTTGGCGTAGTCGCCTACCAGCATGTCGGAGTAGACCTCACCGTACGCGGCATCGAACACATTGGCGCCCGGTCCTGGCTGCCGCTGCTCTCGCTGGGCGGGTGTGGTCTGGTCGCTGATCTGGATAAGTTCCGCACGGTAAACGCCTTGGATGTTGATCTCCCGGGTGGACTCGACCCTGATGTACAAGTTGACCATCCTGTCAAAGTTCGCCCAGGTCGGAGCGTTCATGTAACCGCCGAGATCGGCGACGAATTGCGCATGCTCCATCAAATAGTTCGTGCGCGCGTAGTCAAGGTAGGCGTTCCACCACGCCGGGATGACGATCGCTTCGAGCAAGGTTGCCGGCGCCGGCCCGGTCGGCGCGCCCACGCCCGGCTGGGCCATGGCCTGTGACTGCGCGGCCAGTTGGGATAGATGAGGTTCCGGGGCGAGTTCTGACGGGACGCCAGCTCGCGTGCGTCGGTGACCCCCGGTGTCGAGCTCAGCGGGCCACGGCGGCGGGTCCGGCGCCACCTCGTCCTGCGCCTGGAGGTCGACGTCTTCGGCCGCTTCGTCCCACGGCGGTGGGGCAGGCACGATATCTTCCACCCGGTGGATGGTCCTGAACCACACCTCGCCTTCCGCGTTGGGCGGGATATACGTGATCTGCGTCAGTATCTGATTACCTGAGCCGTGGGCGTCCATTTCGTAGCCGATCTCGAACGTGCCACGATTCTCCGCAGGGATCTCATCACACCAATCGCGGATGTTGTCCTCGTCGTAGTCCGCGGGTTCCACATAGTAGGCTTCTATCGACGCGAGGAGCTGGTCAAACGCGACTCCCTGGGACGGCATTGGCTACTCCCTCGCTCACACGGGCCGGCGTGCCGATGCGTTGAGTGTGCAGCGGCCAGGGGCGGGGGTGGCGAGAGATCCGCGCGGACTTTATGGCAGGCTTCTCGTAGCCTTTGAGCACCCCCAATCACTGGGGCAGCTCGCGGCGCCGCTGGATATGTCGCTCGCCGCCGCCGCCAAGCACGTCCACGTGCTGGAACGGGCGGGCCTGCTCCAACGGACCATCGACGGACGCAGGCACATCTGCCGCCTTGAGCCGGGGCCGCTCGCGTCCGCGCATGCCTGGCTCGCCTTCTACGAGCGGCACTGGAGCGAGCGGCTCGACGCCCTCGAAGACCTATTGAGGAGGACCTAGTGACCGATGAGCGCTTGGTTGTCCGGCTGGAACGCACCATTGCGGCACCGCCTGAGCGGGTCTACCGGGCATGGCTTGACCCGGAACTGCTGGCCCAGTGGATGGCGCCGGGACCCTTCACCGTCACCCGGGCCGAGGTCGACGAGCGGCCCGGCGGGCGCTTCCGGATCTGGCACGCGTGCGCCGGGTGGCAGGTCGGCGGGTTCGACTGCGAGCTGGCCGAGCTGGTGCCCGGCCACCGCATCGTGTTCCGCTGGGGTTTCGTGGGACCCGAGGGCAGGGACGGGCCGGCCTTCGATTCGCTGCTCACGGTCACGTTCCGGGAGGCGCCCGGCGAGGCAACGGTGCTCACCCTCGTGCACGAACGGCTCGATGACCTGGCTGCCGCCAGGCCCGACGTCGCGGCCAACGTCAGCACCGGCTGGGAAGACGTCGTGGGCAAGCTGTCCGGCACCATCGCCGGCGCCGCCTTGACGCCAGACGCGACGATCGCGGACCTCACCCATCCGGACGCCGTCGAACTGCTCGAACGCCAGTCGCTGGCCCGGATGGCCTATGCCGGCCCTGACGGCTTCCCCCGGGTGATCCCGGTCGGGTTCCTCTGGAAGGGCGGACGGATCATCGTGTGCACGGCGCCGACCTCGCCCAAGTTCCGTGCCCTGTCGGCCCGCCCGCACGTCGCGCTGACGATCGACTCCGACGACGGCGCACTCAAAACCCTTTCCGTGCGGGGCGTGGCGGCCATCGACGTCGTCGACGGCATCCCCGACGAGTACCTCGAGGCGTCGACCAAGACGATGAGCGGCGAGCAAGCCAGCCAGTTCGAAGCGAACGTCAGGCAGGTCTACAAGCAGATGGCGCGTATCGCGATCGAGCCGACCTGGGTGCGGTACTACGACTTCTCCGCGGGGCGGGTTCCCGAGTTCCTTCTCCGGCTGGTCAACGAGAGCGCGGGCGCCACCGGCGTCTTACAGCCCGGCGGCCCTAGCGGTCATCGCGACCTGCCCGATGTCCGGGGTGCACGGGAACAGGACCAGCTCGTCGCAGCCGGCCTCGCTGAACGCCTCCAGCGCCTGGACGACCTTCTGCGGGCTGGTCAGCGCGCTGTCCGCGACCCGCGCGGCGTACGGGCCGGCGAATGCGTAGTAGTCGCTCAGGTAGCTCCGCGCGTTCTCCTCGGCGTTCTCGCCCAGACTGACGTACGACAGGGCGGCCAGCCGGGGTTGCCCGGCGCGGCCCGCCTCATCCCAGACCGCCCTGGCCTTCTGCGCGCCCGCGGCGAACGCTTCTGGCCCGCCGCCGCCCATGATCCAGCCGTCGCCGAACTCGACCATCCGGCGCAGCGCCGCGTCCGCGTTCCCGCCGAACAGCATCGGCGGCCCGCCCGCCCGCACCGGCACCGGCCCGATCGCCCCGGCGAAGCCGCGCGGCTCCTGCGCCCACACCGCCCGCATCTCGGCGAGCTGGGCGTCGAAGTCGCGTCCCCTCGTACCGAAAGGCGACCCGGTCGCCTCGAAGTCGTCGGGGCGCCCGCCGACCGCGATGCCGAGCTGCAGCCGGCCCTCGGCGATCCTGTCCACCGTGGCCAGCTGCTTGGCCAGCAGCGCGCCGTTGCCGCGGTAGGGGCCGATGAGGATCGCGGTCGTGAGCCCGATCCGTTCGGTCGCCGCGGCCGCGGCCGCCAGCACGGGCACCGTCTCCATGTTGCCGTACACGACGCGGTCGAGCGTTCCCAGGGAGGAGAAGCCGGCCTCTTCGGCGGCGCTGGCCCACTGCATGATCAGCCGGCCGGGAATTCCGGGGATCGTGGACGGAAGACCGATACCGATATCCATGGGCCCCATCTTGCCAGACCGCCTAACCGGTTAAAGAGTCACAACGGTCCGTTCAGGAAAATCAAAATCTTTATCCAGAACGGATCGTGGCTTCCCACCAGCACCGGACCCTTGCTCTGGAGTGAATTCGAGCACGCGGGGGAGTGGTCGTCCCGTCTCATCACTCGTACAGGGAGGACGGGCAACGATGCGTAGTCCCCTACTGCGCTCACATGTCGCACAGATCGCCACCGGAGCCGCGGCGCTGGCGGCCGCCGTGGCGCTGGTCGTCGCGCCAGCCGCCGGCCGCGCACCAGCGACCCAGAAGGCGCCGAGCAACAACGACGCGGCTCTCACCTCAGCCCAGCAGCAGGAGGCGGGCATGTCACCCGCGATGCGCCAGCAGCTGGCGTCGATCACGAGCCAGGTCAACTCGCTGATCGGCAAGATGACGCTCGCGGAGAAGATCGGGCAGCTGGAGATGTCCGGGCCCACCGGGGCCAACGGCACGCCCGGGCAGACGCTGCTGAACGAGGTCCGCAGCGGAGAGGTCGGCTCCGTGCTTGACCTCACCGGCGTGAACTACATCAACCAGGTCCAGCGGGCCGCGCTGCAGTCGCGCCTGAAGATCCCGGTGATCTTCGGGCTTGACGTGATCCACGGGTACAAGACGATCTTCCCGGTGCCGCTCGGTGAGGCGGCGAGCTGGGATCCTACGACCATAGAGAATGACGCCTCGATCTCCGCCAGCGAAGCCACCGCCGACGGGATCAAGTGGACGTTCAACCCCATGGTCGACGTCAGCCGGGACCCGCGCTGGGGCCGGGTGGTCGAAGGGTCGGGGGAGGACCCGTTCCTCGGGTCCGCGATGGCCGTCGCCAAGGTGCGCGGCTACCAGGGCACCAACTTCAGCGTGCCAGACAAGATGGCCGCCACCGTCAAGCACTTCGGCGGGTACGGCGCGGTGCAGGCCGGCCGCGAGTACAACACGACCGACATGTCCGAGCAGCAGCTCGCGAACATCTACCTGCCGCCCTACAAGGCCGCGATCGACGCGGGCGCGGCGACCGTGATGAGCGCGTTCACCTCGCTCGACGGAGTGCCGGACACCGCGAACCCGTACCTGCTCACCACGATCTTGCGCAACGAGTGGGGGTTCGGCGGCACGGTGGTCAGCGACTACCAGGCCGTGCAGGAACTCGAGGCGTTCGGCTACGCGACCAGCGGCGCGGATGCCGCGAAGCTCGCGCTGACCGCCGGTGTGACGATCGAGATGGGCGTGACGGTGCCGAGCGAGTACTCCACCTACACCCTCTACCTCCCGCGGCTCGTGAAGAGCGGCCAGGTCAGCATGGCGACGATCAACAACGACGTGCGGCACGTACTGGACCTGAAGTTCCTCGCCGGGCTGTTCGCCCACCCGCTCACCAACCCGAACCGGGTGAAGACGGCCGAGCTCACCCCCGCGAACCTGGCCGCCGCGCGCACCTCGGCCGACGAGTCCATGGTGCTGCTGAACAACCAGAACCACGCGCTGCCGCTGAGCACATCCGTACCGTCGATCGCGGTGGTCGGCCCGCTCGCCGACGACCCGTCGGACCAGCTCGGCCCGGACGTGCCCATCGGGTACTCCGCGTCTGACCTGACGTCGGTCGTGCCGGTCCTCGACGGGATCAAGGCGGCGGCGCCGGGCGCGACGATCACTTATGCGGAAGGCTGCGACGCCTACTGCACCTCGACGTCCGGGTTCGCCGCCGCGGTGAGCGCCGCCAAGGCGTCCGCGGTGACCGTGATCGTGGCCGGCGAGCCGGCCGCCTACTCCGGTGAGGCGTCGTCGCGCAGCGACATCGACCTGCCCGGGCAGCAGACCGCGCTCATCCAGGCGATCGCCGCGACCGGCAAGCCGTACGTCGTCGTGCTGATGAACGGCCGCCCGCTCACGCTCGGCTGGGTCGCGAACAACGCGCCCGGGCTGATCGAGGCCTGGTACCCGGGCACCGAGGGCGGCAACGCGGTGGCCGACGTGCTGTTCGGCAAGGTCGACCCGGGCGGCAAGCTGCCGATGACGTTCCCCGTGAACGTCGGCCAGATCCCGATCTCCTACAACGAGCTGCCGACCGGCCGCCCGTACGACCCGAACAACAAGTACACGTCCAAGTACCTCGACGTGCCCAACGCGCCGCAGTACCCCTTCGGGTACGGCCTGTCGTACACCACGTTCTCGCTATCCAACCTGCACCTGTCGGACAGCAGCATCTCGACGTCCGGCACGGTTACGGTCAGCGCGGACATCACCAACACCGGAAGCGTGGCGGGAGCCGACGTCGGCCAGCTCTACATCCATGAGGACGGCACGACCATCTTGCAGCCGGTCCGTCGTTTGGAGGGATTCCAGCGCGTGACGCTCGCGCCCGGGCAGACGAAGACGGTCACGTTCACTCTTTCTCCGAGCCAGTTCGGCTTCTACAACAACTCCGGGCAGTTCGAGGTCGACCCTGGCACCGTCGACGTCTGGGTCGGCGACAGTTCGACCGGCGGCCTGCCGGGCTCATTCACGGTGCACTGAAAGGACAGGCACATGAGAATCGTTAGATCGCGGGTAATGCGCTGGTCGGCGGTGCTCGCCGCCGTCGGCTTCCTGCTGCTGCCGACGCAGGCTGGGGCGTCGGCTTCCCCGGCGGCGGCCGGCGCGGCCAGCGTCGCCAACTACAGCGGCCTGACCGGTGGGGAAAGGGCAGCCCTGATGGGCATCGCCCGGGACACCTGGAAGTTCTACGCCTTCGACGTGGATCCCGGCACGCATCTGCCGATGGACAACCTGACGTTCGCGGGCGGCTCGGCCACGCCGACCAGCTACGGCCGGTACACCTCCGCCGCCAACATCGGCGTGTACCTGTGGGCGGTGGTCGCCGCCCGCGACCTCGGGCTGGTGAGCAACGCGAAGGCGCGCGGCCTGGTATCCGCCACGCTGCACGAGGTGGCGCACCTCAAGCGGTACGACGGGTTCCTGTACCAGTGGTACGACACGACCACCGGCGACGTGATCAGGAATCCCGGTGACATCGACTGCTCGGCGGAAACCACACCGACGTTCGATAACTGTTTCTTCATCTCCAACGTCGACAACGGGTGGTACGCCTCAGGCCTGATCGTCGTCCGCGAGGCCATGCCCCAGCTGCGCGGCCTGGCCGACAGCCTGCTCGCGCCGATGAACTTCGGCATCTTCTACGACAACGGGCCGGAGACGCACTGCAACACCAACCCGGCGGTGCCGGGGAACCAGCCGACCGGCCAGATGTTCGGTGGCTACTACGTCGGCCTACCCCCGTACCAAGGTGACGACTTGACGCACTACTACCACAACGGCGCGTTCTACAGCGACCCCAGGATCTCCGCCTACATCGGCATGGGCCTGCACCAGATGCCGGGCAACGTGTGGTGGCGTAGCTGGCGGGAACTGCCGCCGAAGGCGCCGTTCGCCGACTGCCAGGCGACCGATCCCGACTTCTCCTGGCAGGGCCAGTGGCCGATGGCGGGTTCGTGGGAAACCTATACGGACCCGCAGTCGGGTCAGCAGTTCACCGTCTGGGAGGGCCACTACACCTACCCGGGTAGCAAACTGACGTTCATCCCGACGTACGCGGGCGGGATGTTCGAAGGCTTGATGCCCAACCTGGTCGTCCCGGAGACGAGCTGGGGAACGCACAGCTTCGGCTTGGCGGACGCCCGCACCGTCCAGGTGCAGATCAAGTACGCCACCCAGCAGCTGCACGACCCGGTGTGGGGCATGTCGCCGTCCAGCACGCCGGACGACACCGGCGATTACTCCGGCTACGGCGTCGAGGGCCTGGAGTTCCCGTACTACGGCACCGGAGCCACGGCCGCCCACCCGAACGAGGGCTTGTCACAGTGCAACGGCTGCGCGACCGAAGACGTCGTCACGCCGCACGCGTCGTTCCTGGCGCTGGACGTCGCCCCGCAGCAGGCGTTCGCCAACATCGAGGCGCTGCGCACGCTGTACCCCGGGGTCTACGGCCCGGTCGGCTTCTTCGACGCGGTGGATCCGTCCACCGGAGCGGTCGGCCAGCGCGACCTGGTGCTCGACCAGTCCATGATCCTGGCCGCCCTGGACAACGCCTTGCGCGACCGCGCCATCCAGCGCGACTTCGCCCGCGACCCGGTGTCCTGGGCGGCGCGCACCTACCTGGGATTGGAGAAGATGTCGATCTGAGCCTGTCCGGCTCCCGCGCATACGCCGGCTACGTGGCCGGTGTATGCGCGGCCGGCGGTCCAGCCAGAATCGTCGGAACGTAGTCGAGCAGCTGGATGCGTCCATCGAAGGTGCGGCTGCTGATCATGTCTAGTGCGACATCGGGATAGCCGTCGTAGATCCGTTCCCGGCCGCTGCTTCCTGTGATAACGGGAAAGACAACCACCCGGAAGCGGTCCACGAGACCGGCCTTCAGCAGGGAGCGGCACAGGGTGAGGCTGCCTATGGTGCGCATCGACTTGGGGGCCTTGTCCTTCATCTCCCGCACGGCCTCGATGGGGTCTTGAGCCACGAGCTGCGTGTTCGGCCAGGAAAGGGGCTCGCTCAACGTGGTGGAGAAGACGACCTTCGACAGGCCCGCGAGGGCATCGGTGCCTGGCTCGCCCGCGGCGGCGAATCCCGACATGAGGCGGTAGGTGGTCGCACCCATCAGAACCGTGTAGTCCCCTTCTGGCTGCTCTGCCAGCCACGCGAGGTACTCGGGCCCTTGGAGCCCCCACCAGCCCGGCCAGCCGTCAGCAGCCGCGTACCCGTCGAGCGAAGTGATGAAGTCGATGAGCAGTTCTGGCATCGCAGTGTCCTTATCCGTTGGGGTCTCGTCTTCAACTCAAGCGTGCCCGCTGCATAGCGTCGCGCGCAGCCCGAGGTGGTCCGACACGGGCAAGGACGGCCAGCTGCGCGCGGTGCAGGGGATAGAACCTGTTCGCCGCAGACCAGTCGCCGTCCCGGTTGGCCACCGGATGAGTATTAATGACGGACAGCCTCGTCAGCCTGGTCACCAGCGCGCCTTTCAGCCCCGCCCTCCACCGTGCCCTGAGCGAAACGCCTGGAGCGTGCGGCGGTCGGCCGAAGCGGCGATAGCTCGTCCCGGACACCGCCAGCCGCGAAAAGGTCACCAGCCCGCCGGCCGGCCCTGGCGGCGAGGGCCGCAGGCTCACGTGCCGGAACGAGCGCATCCGCCGCGCCAGCAGCCGCAGATGCCACCAGGTCAGCACCTCCTGAAAGCACACGACCTCAGAGCACATACCAAGGATTATCCCGAACGAATGGTTGTCTCCGTCTTCACTCAGAACTGACTGGTACCAGTGGTCTACCCAGCCCCAGTAATTCGAATCTGAGTTTGAACTATGTAGCATCCGGTGGTAAACTTGACCTGACACCGGGAGGAGGTGGTCCAGGAATGTGCACGGGCGGAGACGGGATGCCGGGCAGCGTACGGGAGGCGCTGTCGATGATGGGCGCCGCCCTGGACTACCTCAACGGCCCGGCCGGAGACCTGGTGCAGCCCGCCGCGCTGGGGGAGGTGCTGCAGGCGCTGGCCGCGGTCAGCGCCAAGCACACCGCGGCCCGGATGCGGATGGTGTCCCGGTTCGACGCCAGCGACTGTCATGACAGCGACGGGTACCCGACCACGGCCTCGTGGCTGGCCGGGCGGACCAAGGTGGTGCTGGCCCGGGCCCGCGCGGAGGTGCGGCTGGCCCGCGCGATGACCGGCTCGCACCCGGACCTGGCCGCCGCGATGGCCGCCGGGGAACTGTCCCTGTCGTGGGCGACCGGC
>DATMKQ010000123.1:0-3437 GCA_035571275.1 Trebonia sp. | reverse complement strand
GCCCTGTTATTAACGGCCATCGCGGCTCATCTCCTCACGCAGCCGGTCGGTGATCCGCGCGGCCAGCTCCGCGACCGGCGCCGAGTCGATCCGGCGGGGCCGCTCGATGGGCACCGCGAACTCGTCGATGACCCGGCCGGGCCGGCTGCTCAGCACCACCACCCGGTCGCCGAGCCGGACCGCCTCCCGGACGTTGTGGGTCACGAACAGGACGGTCAGGTGGCGTTCCGCGCAAATGCGGTCGAGCTCATCGTGCAGTACATCCCTGGTCATCGCGTCCAGCGCGCCGAACGGCTCGTCCATCAGCAGCACGTCGGCGTCCTGGGCCAGCGCGCGGGCCAGCGCGACCCGCTGCCGCATACCGCCGGAAAGCTGGTGTGGTCGCTTGCCGCCGAACCCGGCCAGGTGCACCGTCTCGAGCAGCTCACCGGCCCGCTGACGGCGGTCCGCCTTGCCCACGCCACGAGCACGCAGCGCCAGCTCCACGTTGCCCGCCGCCGTGAGCCAGGGGAACAGCGCGGGCTCCTGGAACAGGAAGGCCACCTGCCCGCCCGAGGTCGACACCTCGCCGGACGTGGGCTGCTCCAGTCCGGCGACCAGCGAAAGCAGCGTGGACTTGCCGCAGCCCGAGGCGCCGATGAGGCAGGTGAACTCGCCCGGCGCCACCTCGAGCGACACCTGGTCGAGCGCGCGGACGGCCGAACTGCCCCGCCCGAACACCTTGGACACGCCCGTCAGCCGGACGGCCCCCCCGACGGGGGGCGCCGCCCGGCGATCAGTAACCGTCACCGAAGTTTCCTCCTAGGAGCTGACCTGCGATTCGCCGGCCGCGGCCAGCGCCGTGTTGAGCGGGCCGAGATCGAAGATCCCGCTCAAGTTGACTGGCTTGAGCAAGCCGAGCGATTGGGCCTGCGAGGCGTCGCTCGTCAGCGAGGACGCGTCCGGGTCGTTGGTGAAGGTGATCTCCTTGAACGCCGCCGCGACGATGCTCGCCTTGAGCGGCTTGCCGGTGTAGGAGCCCAGCTCGGCGTTGGCGTCCGCCTGGGCGGCGGCCGGGCTGGACTTGATGAAGTCGTTGGCCTGAACCTGGGCCTTAACCAGGTCCGCGACGATCGCGGGATGCGCGGAGAGGAAGCTCTGCGTCACGACGAGCAAGGTGGTGACCCCGGTCTCGCTGAGCAGGACCGTGCCGCCGTCCTTGACCATCTCGATGTCGTAGGGCGCCGGCTCGGAGCCGCCGGCGATCTGCCCAGACTTGAACTCGAGCACGGCGGCCGAGTTGGGCGTCGTCGGCTTGATGAAGGCGTCTCCGCCGCCGGTCGAGGTGGTCGCCAGGCCGTTCTGCTTCAGCCAGTAGCGCAGTGCGACGTCCTGCGTGTTGCCGAGGGACGGGGTGGCCAGCGTCTTGCCCTTGAGCTGAGAGGCGGAGGAGATGCCCTTCGCGACGACGACTGAGGCGCCGCCCGTTGCGGCACCGGAGATGATCTTGATCGCGCTGCCGCTTGACTTCTGCCAGGCGTTGATGGCCGGGTTCGGCCCGACGTAGGCGGCGTCAAGCTGGCCGGCCAGCAGTGCCGTGGTCTCCTCGGTCCCGGTGCTGAACGCGGTGGGCTTCAGCGTGCCCGCGGAACCGAGGTCCTTGGTGAAGAAGCCTTCTTTCAGGCCGACCAGAGCGGAGGCGTGGGTGATGTTCGTGAGGAAGCCGAGCCTCACCGTTACCGACGCGGCGCTGGCGGCCGAGTTCGCCGTCGCATCCGAAGAAGTGGTACTCGAAGAAGAAGAAGAAGAGCAGGCAGCCAACAGGAGAGCAACGCCGATCATCGCGGCGGTCGTGACACGTCGCATCTAGTACCTAATTTCTATCGTTTATATGGGGATTACGTCGGTTCACTATACATGAAGTAGGCAATATAGGAAATCAGCCGAGTGAAAGCTATCGGGGTTGTTACCCGGGTGATTTCAGTTGCCTTCGTCGCTCGAATCCTGCAGGGTGACACCGACGACCGAGGGGAACTTGGCCAGGCACGTTTCCAGCTGAGCTACGTCCGCGTCCGACGCGTGGTTGATCTGGAAGGTCAGCTGCTGGAGCGCATAAGGAGAGTTGAGGTTAGACGGCAGCGGCTGCGCGGTCACGGCCGGTACCTTGGCGCAGGTCGAACGCACCATCAGCCGCTGCGGCACTGGCGTGCCGTCGCGGAAGGAGACGATGGCCTGCCGCTGCCCGAGCGCCGCGTCGAACTGCGCGCAGCCCGCCAGTGCGGCCGTAGCGACGGCAGCCATGACCGCGCCGGCCACCCGGCGGTGCCGTCCCGTACCCACTACATCGGGTAGTACGCGCATGATGCCAGCCTAAGGGCTGACCGCGCCTAGTACGGTATCGGGCAGGGCCTTGGCGAGCAGGCCTCACCAGGAGGACATATGGCCGGCCGGATCGAAGACTACGCCATCGTCGGCGACATGCAATCGGTCGCGCTGATCGGCACGGACGGCTCAGTGGACTGGCTGTGCCTGCCGCGCTTCGACTCCGAGGCGTGCTTCGCAGCCCTGCTCGGCACGGACAACCACGGCCAGTGGCGGATCGCGCCGGGCACCGGGGCCGCCAGGGCGACCCGGCGGTACGCGGGGGACACGCTGATCCTGGAAACCGACTGGGAAACCCCGGACGGCGCGGTCCGCGTCACCGACTTTATGCCGCCGCGCGAGAACGACGAACCGCCCGTGCTGGTCCGCATCGTGACCGGCCTGCGCGGCACCGTGGAGATGAATGTCACGCTGCGCGTGCGCTTCAGCTACGGCTCCGTCGTGCCCTGGCTGACCCAGATCAAAGACGGCATCCGGGCGACCGCGGGCCCGGACGCTATCTGGCTGCGCAGCCCCGTCCCGATGACCGGGCGTGATCTGGCGCACAACGCGACCTTCAGTGTCGCCGAGGGCGAGTCCGTCCCGTTCGCGCTCACTTACCTGCCCTCGCACAAGGACGAGCCCGCGCACCTGGACGCCTTCCAGTCCCTCGACCAGACCAGGAGGTTCTGGTCCGGCTGGGTGTCGCGCTGCACCTACCGCGGCGACTACCGCGATGCCGTGATCCGGTCGCTGATCACCCTGAAGGCGCTGACCTACGAGCCCACCGGTGGCATCGTCGCGGCCGGCACCACCTCGCTGCCCGAGGACATCGGCGGCGTCCGCAACTGGGACTACAGGTACTGCTGGCTCCGCGACGCCACCATTACGCTGGAGGCGCTGCTGCGCACCGGGTACACCGAGGAGGCGAAGGCCTGGCGGCTCTGGCTGGGCCGGGCCATCGCCGGCGACCCGCGAGACCTTCAGATCATGTACGGCGTGGCCGGCGAACGGCGCTTGGACGAGTGGGAGGCGGACTGGCTGCCCGGATACGAGAACTCGGCGCCAGTGCGGATCGGGAACGCGGCAGCCGGCCA
>DATMKQ010000122.1:0-4440 GCA_035571275.1 Trebonia sp. | reverse complement strand
CCACTCGGCTTGCCCGCGCTTTTGCGCCGCGCGGTGCTCGGCGTTGCTCCGCCACTCCGTGAGGGCGTCGGCGTCGCGGAAGTACCCGACGGTGATGCCCAGCCCGCCAGGAGTCTGCGCGTGGTCCATCCCCAGGAACCCAGGGACGTCCTTCACCAGGTCTTCCATGCGTGCGTTGGTCTCGCTGTAGCCGCTCTGGTCCCGGGTTCGCACCGTAGTGAAGACAGCCACGTAGTAGGGGGGTTCATATGCCTCGACGGGCACGACAGGCGCTTCCGAGTGATCACTCATGGCGCCACCGTAAGGCGGGATGCGCCCGACGATCCAGCGTCTTTCCTGTCCCATCACCACAGCGGCGTAACTGCAGCAGCTCGGGGTCGGTGGCGCCGGTGGCCAGGCGCTGCAGGCGGCGCTTGTCGATCTTCTCGTTCGGCAGCGTCGGGAGCTCGGCGAGCAGCACGAGGGACTTGGGGACCTTGTAGTTGGCCAGCTGTCCGCGTGCCCAGCCGAGCAGTTCCGCGGGAGTTGCCTGGGCGTCCGGCTGCAGCTCGACGTAGGCGACGCCGACCTCCTGGTAGCCGGGGTCGGGGCGGGGGACGACGGCGGCCAGTTTCACGGACGGGTGGCTCTCGAGCGCCAGCTCGATCTCGCGTGGATAGATGTTGTAGCCGCCGGACCGGAAGACCTGCTTGGTGCGCGCGATCAGACGCAGGTTCCCGTCCTCGCGCAGCACTCCGATGTCGCCCATGCGCAGGTAGCCATCGGGGGTGAACGCCTCGGCGGTCGCGTCGGGAGCGCCGAGGTACCCGGCCATCAGCGTCCGATGGCGCAGGCAGACCTCGCCCTCCTCGCCGGGCCCGGCCCAGCCGCCGTCGGCACGCAGCAGCCGTACGTCGAGCTCGGGGTCGGGGCGGCCAACCGTCTCGGCGAGGACGTCGTCCGGGGCGTCAAAGTCGGCGTAGCTCACCGACGAGGTCGCCTCGCTGCTTCCGTACGTCGTGATCAGGGACAGCCCGCGGGCACGCAGCCGCTGGATCGCCGACAGCGGAAGCGCCGCGCCGCCCCAGGCCACCACCTGCAGCGAGGTGAGGTCCGTTGATCCGAAGGCCCGGTGGTCAACGATCCGCTGGAGCTGCGTCGCGCCGGTCATGATCATGTTGACCCGGTCGCGCTCGATCGCCGCAAGCGTCGCGGCGGCGTCGAAACGCTCGTGCAGGCGCAGCGAGCCGCCGGAGACCGCCACCATCGCCAGGATGTCCCCGGGCATCCCCACATGGTTGATCGGCCCGTCGCCGATCGTCGTGGCCTGGTCGACGCGGTAGGCCGCGGTCTGGACGCGGCCGAGCCGGACGAGCCCGGAATGGCGCAGCAGCGCGCCCTTCGGGCGGCCGGTGCTGCCCGAGGTGTACACGAGAATCGCCACGTCCTGCGCGTCGACCGCGGCGGCGCGGGCGGCCACGGCGGCCGGGTCAACGCCCGCGCCTGCGGCGTCGGGCTCGTCGTCGACCGCAAGCAGCGGGCCGGCAGGCTCCAGAACGTGGACGGCGTGCGCCTGCCCGGCGTCGCGCGCCGCCTGCCGCAGGTCGTCGGCCAGCCGGCGGCCCTCGAACTCCTCGATCGACAGCACCAGCCGCGGCTCGGCGTCGCCGAGCACATACGCGATCTCCGGCACGGTGTAGCGCGGGTTGAGGCCGAACCAGATCGCGCCGATCTTGATGGCGGCGAGGTAGCAGACGACGAATTCTGGCCGGGGCGTCGACAACAGGCCGACCCGGTCGCCGGGCGCAACGCCGGCGGCGAGCAGCGCCCGCGCGGTGCGGTCGACCGCGTCGGCGAGGGCCCGGTAGCTGACCGGCCCGCCGTCGGTGCGGAGCGCCGGGCGGTCCGGCGCCAGCGCGGCGTAGTGGTCGATGTAGGCGGGCAGCGTGGGCAGCGCCGGACCGGCCTTGGGCGTCATCGGCCAGCCTCGGACTGCTCCGCCTCGGCCTGCGCGTCGACGTGCAGCACCAGCGACGTGGCTGCCATGGCCGGACGGTCGTCGCCGGCCACGTCGACGGTGCCCTCGCAGACCACGAGCGCGCGCGACGGGGTCTTCAGGCGCACGCTGGTGACGGTGCGGCTGACCCGCACCGACTCTCCGACGTGCACCGGCCGGGTGAAGCGGACCCGGTCGAGGCCGTAGTTGTACGCGTACGTAGCGGCCGGGTCGAGAAGCGGCCGCGACAGGTCCGCATGCGCCACCAGCGACAGCAGCAGGAAGCCGTCGACCAGGTCGTGGGTCGGGCTGGGCGGCAACGACCTGCCGAGCGCTTCCGCAGTCAGGTACGTCGAGAACCCGAACCCGGCCAGGTGCTCGCGGTCGATCGTCAGCCAGCCGGAGACATCACTGGCGCCCTGCAGTTCGCCGACGCGCCGGAACGGGAGCGGAGCGGGGAGATTGGCCATGAAACGGCAGGTTACGGCAGGTCAGACGTCGCCCGGAGCACGGAGGGGGATTCGGCGTACTCGGGTCAGAGGTCGCCGAGAGCGCCGACCGGCGATTCGACGCAGTCGGCGACGTACCGGAGGAAGCCGCCCGCGGTGCCGCCGTCGCACACCCGGTGGTCGAAGGCCAGGGTCAGCTCGCCCATTTTCCGGACCAGCACCTGGCCGTCGACCACCCACGGCCGGTCGATGATCCGCCCGATGCCGAGGATCGCGACCTCGGGGTAGTTGATGATCGCGGCGGATCCGTCGACGCCGAACACGCCGTAGTTGTTGACGGTGAACGTTCCGCCGGTAAGGTCGGCGGGCGTGAGCCTGCCGTCGCGGGCTGCCGCGGTCCGCGCGGTGAGCGCCGCGGACAGTTCCCGGGTGGACAGGCGGTGTGCGTCGTGCACGACCGGAACGACGAGGCCGTGCCCGGTCTGGGCGGCGAAGCCGAGATGGACGTGGCCGGGTATGACGATCTCGTCGGCGTCGATGCGGGCGTTGAGTTCGGGGTAGTGCCGCAGTCCCAGCAGGGCGAAGCGTGCCACCAGGGCCAGCAGGCTCACCGGCGGCCGCGAGGCGGTTGCGTTCAGGGCACGCCGCGCCTCGATCAGGCCGGTGGCGTCGACGTCGACCCACACGGTGGCCTCGGGTATCTCGCGACGCGAGCGGCTCAGCTTGTCCGCTGCCGCCCGGCGCGCGCCGCGCAGAGGGATCCGCTGTTCGCCCGGGAGAGCGGGGGCTGCCGCCGCCGTCGCTGGCTTTGCGCCGGAGTGGTCGGTTAGCGCCTTGCGGACATCCTCGCGGCGCACCAGGCCGGAGGGCCCGGTTCCGGTGACGCCGGTCAGGTCGAGGCCGGCGTCGCGGGCTATCTTGCGCACCAGGGGAGAGATCACCGCCACCGGGCCATGCCGGGAAGGCGCGGGTACGGAAGGCGCGGGCGCCGGCACCGGTCTGGCTGCGCGGCGCGAACGGCGGGCGGCGCGGGCACCCGCGCGCGACGGTGCGGCCGTGCCGTAGCCGATGAGGACATTCCCGCTGGTTTCCCCGGCGCCGGCGGTGGCGGGCTGCGGCGTGACCGCGCCGGGCTCGCGGAATCCGGTGGCCGGGTCAGCCGCGATGGTGATCAGGGGCTGGCCGACGGCGACGACGGCGCCGGGTGCGGCGTGGATCTTGGCCACGGCGCCGGCGAACGGGACCGGCACCTCGACCGCGGCCTTCGCGGTCTCCACCTCCACGATCGGCTGATCGACGTCCACGTGATCGCCGACCTGGACGTGCCAGGTGATGATCTCCGCTTCTTCCAGTCCTTCGCCGAGGTCGGGCAGCAGAAAGTCAGGCATTGTCGTCCCACTGCAGCCGCGCGATGGCGTCCAGTATCCGGTCGGTGTCCGGCAGGTGGAGGTGCTCCAGGTGCGGCGGCGGATACGGGACGTCGAAGCCGGTGACCCGCAGGATGGGTGCCTCGAGGAAGTGGAAGCACTGCTCGGTGAGCCGGGCGGCGACCTCGGCGCCGTAGCCGCTGAAGCCCGGCGCCTCGTGGACGACGACGGCGCGGCCGGTGCGGCATACCGACTCACGCACGGTCGTGTCGTCGAACGGCGACAGCGAGCGAAGGTCGATGACCTCTACGCTCCAGCCCTCGGCGGCGGCGGCCTCGGCGGCCTCGAGGCCGGTCTGCACCGTGCCGCCGTAGCTGATGAGCGTGACGTCCGTGCCCGGGCGGCGGATCACTGCCCGGTCGATGGCCGGGCCGTCCGTGGTCAGCACGGCGGTCTCCTTGGACCAGTAACGCCGCTTCGGCTCGAGAAACACGACGGGATCGGGGCAGTCGATCGACTGGCGCAGCAGGCGGTAGGCGTCCGCGGGGCTTCCCGGCGTCACGACGCGCAGCCCCGGGGTGTGGGTGTAGTAGGCCTCCGAGGAGTCGCAGTGGTGCTCGACGCCGCCGATGCCGCCGCCGAACGGGAT
>DATMKQ010000121.1:0-62085 GCA_035571275.1 Trebonia sp. | reverse complement strand
GGCGGGCGCTAGAGGCGGGCGCTAGAGGCGGGGGAGTACGGCGGATAGCAGGGCGCCTATGCGGGCGGCTGAGGTGCGGGCGGCGGCCAGCACCTCGGCGTGGTCGAGGGGCTGTGTCGCGAGGCCCGCGGCCGGGTTCGTGACCAGCGATATCGCGAGCACCTCCGCACCGAGGTGCCGGGCGGCGATCGTCTCGAGCGCGGTCGACATGCCGACGAGGTCGGCGCCCGCGGTGCGCAGCATCCGGATCTCGGCGGGGGTCTCGTAGTGCGGGCCGGGCAGCGCCGCGTACACGCCTTCGGCCAAATTCGGGTCTTCCGCCCGGGCCAGCGCGCGCAGCCTGGGCGAATAGGCGTCGGTCAGGTCGGTGAACCGGGACGGGTACCCCTCAGGCGGCGCAGGCCCGGTCAGCGGGGAGCGGCCAGTGAGGTTCAGGTGGTCGCTGATCAAGACGGGCTGGCCGACCGAGTAGTCCGCGTTGATGCCGCCGGCGGCGTTGGTCAGCACGACCGTCCGGCACCCGGCGGCGATCGCGGTGCGGACCCCGTGCACCACTGTGGCTGCGGCGTTGCCCTCGTACAGGTGGACGCGGCCGAGGAACAGCAGCACCCGCACGTCCCCCTTGACCAGGTACCGAACGGCCGGGTTGTGTCCGGCGACGGTAGGTGCGGGGAAGCCGCCTAGCTCGGCGAGCGGGACCTCTTGCGCGTGCGTTCCGATCGCTTCCGCCGCGGCCATCCAGCCGGATCCGAGTACGACGGCGGCGTCGAAGGCCGGTACGCCGGTGAGCTTTTTCAGGGCGGCCGCGCTGGCTTCGGCGCGGGCGAACGGGTCGGTGGCAGCGCTGGCGGCATCGCTCATGGCGCCGATCATCTCGCAGTTCGCCTGTGGATGTCACGGACCGTGTTATAAGCCTGTGATTAGCGTCACATAATGGCATGAAAACCTTACAACTTCTTTCTTGCCGAAGTTGCGGGCAGGTGAACTCCCTTTCTGGCATTGTTGATCGGCAGCGGCAGATGAGGCGCGGCACGGACCGAAGGGACTGGGTTGTCACGACATCGAGCAGCGATGCTGGAGGCGACACGGCCGGCGTCGACGGGCGCGACTAACGAGTCGCCGGGTTCGGCAACAGCGTCACGGGGCTCGGCGAGCAGGTCGCGTGCCCGGCGCAAGCGGGGCTTGTTCCACCGGACCGGAATCGTGCTGCCCGCTCTCGGACTCGCCGTGTTGCTCGTCGCCGTGGTCGGCGTCGCCGCCAAGGTGATGAGCCCTAATGGCAGCGGCGCGAACAGCTTGGCGCAGGCCATCGACAACCTCCCGCACAGCGGTTCGGTCACATTGCTCGAGCAGGAGCGCCAGAATCTTATCGTCATGAACGCCGCGGCTAGTGCGCTCACCATCGCGTCCAAGCCCGCGACCGTTAGCCCGTCGCAGGTCATGGCCTCGCAGTCCGCCGCGGCGCAGGCCTCTGATAACTCGTCGTCAAACTCGGGCGGCGTCACCGAGGTTTCCGCGCCCGCGCCCGATCCGGGCACCGCGCAGAGCATCGGGTACAACATGCTCCCGGCTTTCGGCTTCAGCCAGAAGACTCAGTGGGGCTGCCTGCTCGACCTGTGGAACCGGGAAAGCGGCTGGATCTACGACGCGGAGAACGCTAGCGGCGCGTACGGCATCCCGCAGGCACTGCCCGGTGACAAGATGGCGAGCGCTGGTGCGGACTGGGAGACCGATCCGACCACGCAGATCAAGTGGGGCCTTGGCTACATCACGCAGGTATACGGCACGCCGTGCGCCGCGTGGAATTTTGAGCTGGCCAACAATTATTATTAAGCCTCTCTTACGGCGACTGCATTCCGGCGATATGCGCCAATCTCGGTCGTATACTTCGAGGCTCGTGCTGTGGTGCTTGTGATTACACAGTTACTTGTGGTGCTCCTGTGACTTCTGTTGTCTGCGGCGGACCGGCGACAGCACGTTGCATTTGACAGTGAATTGCCACCCCATGAGCGGTTAAGAACCGAATGTGACCTTCGTCATATTGCCTGGGCCAATCAATAAATTCGCATGTCGTAAGCCATTTTGCGTATCAAATGGCAATGCTAACAATGGTTCTGTGATCTACATCACACCAATTTCTCCTTATGTTAAGGCGATTCCTCTGGCATTCTCGATTACCGCAAGCACCTTGGCATGCGAGATGGTCACGACGGGTGACCGGGCGCCTTGAACCTGCGCTAAGTCCGCTGCCCGACGCCTGCCGCACGTCCGCTGATTCGTATTCGGCGGTCGCGGGCATGGCGATCAAGGGTGGAAACCAGCGCGTTCCGCACGATGTGGATACGCGTCCGACTAAAGGCTTTACTTTGTCTCGGCATTTGCCGCACTTCAGGTCGGCCAAATTCTCTCTTATCGCCATCGGTGGTGCGCTCTGCATCGCCGCCGCGGCCTCGACGATAGCGGTCACCTGGCCGTCCTCATCCGCCGCCCAGCAAGCGGCCGGACTCGCGGCCGCGACCAGCCACACCGCTCGCACGGTTGGCGCGGCTGATGATTCTCAGGCCGCGACCATGGCGGCCGTCCAGCGAGTCCGCTTCGGCCTCGCCGCGCGCGTTGAGGCGATCAAGCTCGCCGAGGCCCGTGCCGCAGCGGCGCGCGCCCGAGCGCTGGCGGCTCGCGAGCATGCCGCGCACGTCGCTCACCGCGAGCACCAGATCCAGCTCGCCGCGGCCGTCACGCCGCAGGCCGCGCGGCAGCAACCGTCGCAACAGCAAACGCAGCAGCCGGTTAGCGCGGCTTCCGGCAGCCCGCAGCAGATCGCTGAGGGGATGCTGGGCCAGTTCGGCTGGAGCGGCCAGTTCTCGTGCCTGGACTCGCTGTGGAACGTCGAGAGCGGCTGGAACCCGACGGCGGAGAACCCGAACTCGGGTGCGTACGGGATCCCGCAGGCGCTGCCGGGCAGCAAGATGGCCAGCGCGGGCCCCGACTGGCAGACCGACGCGGCGACGCAGATCCTGTGGGGCCTGCAGTACATCCAGTCCACCTACGGCTCTCCGTGCGCCGCATGGTCCCACGAGGAGGCCACCGGCTGGTACTGAACCCTGTCTACTCGAAGCGGACGTTGCCTGGCATGGTCATGCGGCGCAGCAGGGGTAGCGTCACCGTGGTGACCCCGAAGGCGACGGCCAGGCCGATACCCGTGAACGCGTAGTAGTCCGACCCTGGCTGCGGGATCGCTGTCCCGATCGGCGCCAGCCGGACAAACGCCAGGATCGAGGTGCCGTAGGCGATTCCGGCGGCCACGATGGCGGCGGCCAGCAACGGTACGGTCGCCTCCATCAGGACGACGCGGGCGAGCACGCCGACCGGGGTGCCGCTCACCCTCAGCAGGGTGAACGGGCGCTTCCTATCGACCAGTCCGCCTCCGGCCGCGACGGCGAGGCTGCACCCGGCCACGATCAGCGTGAGCGCCACGGCGGCGTACACGATCTTCTCGAACGTGGCCGCACGGTCGAGGCGTATCTGAAGCGTCTCGCCGAACGTGCGCGGCGGTGTCGGCGCCGCGCCCTGGCCGGAGATCTCGGCCTGCTGCGGCGGGGCGTTGACGGTCAGGTACGTGCGGACCCGCTCGAGTGTGGCGGGGCTGTTAACCCGCACAAGTACCGTCTGAAGCGGCAGGCCGGACAGCTTGCCCGTGTAAGCGGGGTTGGTCGAGTCGACAAACGGCTTGGTGTTGTACAGCGGGTTGTCGTCGAACAGGCCGTCGTCGCTGGCCATGACGGCCCGCAGGCCGGGGGCGCACTGGCCGAGGACCGCGAGGGCACGCATCGCCGCGCAGCTGACCGCGGTGTCGCCAGGTCCCAGGCCTGGCCCCACGCTGCCGCCGGCGGACGGCGCTGTATACAGCGGGTACACGGTGGCGCCGGGGATCCCGGTCAGACCGCTGAGCAGCTTCGCCCCGTCGTGCGGGTCGAGCCCCACCTGGTCAAGCAGCACGTTGCTGAGCGCCGCGTTGGCCGGGCTCGCCTCGGTCGAGTTGAGCGCCGGGACGATCGTGCCAACCATCGTGCCGAGGAAGACCGCGAGCACGAGTCCGGTGACGGAGCGGAAGGCCGTCCTCGGGTTGTCGGCCAGCCGGCGCGTCGCCAGCAGTGCCGACGATCCACGAACGAGGCTGCCGACCAGCCGCGATGTGACCGAGGTGAGCCACGGTCCCGCGATTACCAGCCCGATCATGGTGATCAGCAGGCCAGGATAGGCCGACGCGCCGATCGACTCGTGCGTGGTCTTCGACAGCCCGTACACGTACAGCCCGACGCCAGCCACGAGTACGGTCAGCCGCCAGACGGTCGGCGGCTTCGGCTTGGCGCGCCGGCTGACGCCAAGCGGTGAGATCTGCACCCGGCGCAGCGACACCAGCGCCGCGACCGCCGCGGCGACCGGCACGCCTGCGAGCATCGCGACATATCCCCAGACCGTCGGTGTCAGGTCGGACTCGAAGTACCTGGTGCCGACCAGCGCGGCCCCGGCGAGCGCCGGCCGTACCAGCAGGAACAGCACTATGCCGAGCACAGCCCCGCAGGCGGCGCTGACCACCGACTCGATCGACGCGATCACCCGGATGTCGGCGGGCGTCGCGCCGACCAGGCGGAGCGCGGCGAACCGCTCCTCGCGCCGGTCGGCGGCCAGCCGGGTGGCGGTGCTGATCAGCACGAGCATCGGGAACAGCACCGCGAGCACGCCGACACCAAACGCGTACCGGAAGAACGGGGTGAACACCTCGGCCGCCGGCTTGGTCGAGATCGAGGTGACCCACTGAGTGCCCGGGACCACGCCCCCCTTGTTGGACTCGGGGATGCTCGGGACCGCGTCGAGCGCGGCCGGCGTGTACCCGATGTAGATCACCAGCTCGTCTGCCCCGTTGAGCGCCGCGTCGCCGATCGTTCCGGCCAGGTGCCCCGGAAACCGGTCGGCTAGCTCGTTGGCGGGCACCGCTGCCAGCAGGGCGGCCAGCGCCGGCGACGCGTAGTACTGCCCGGGCGCGGGCAGCCTCGTGACACCGGGCGGCACCGGCGCGTTGGCGCCCAGCGGGGCGACGTCCAGCCGGGTGATCGTCTGCCCCTCGTAGAAGTCCACGCTGTCGTTCCACAGCTCACCGTGAGACGGCAGCGGCGACGGCACCGCCGAGCCCAGCGTGCAGGACCAGCAGGCCTGGTTGGCGTTGGCCTGGAAGGCGTGGAACTCGGCGAGGACGCCGAGGAGAAGCGCGACGCCGACCGCGACCGCCGCGGCGGTGATCAGCAGCCGGACGAGCGCTTCCCGCCCGCTGCGCAGGGTCAGTTGCAGGCCGAGGCGAACCATTACCTGGCTGCCTTGGCCGCGGAGACCTGCTCGCCGAGCGCGCCGAGATCCCCGGACACCAGTCCGTCGCGCACCATGACCACGCGGTCCGCGTACGCCGCGACCCGGGCCTCGTGCGTGACCAGCACCACCGTCGTGCCCGCCTCGCGGGCCAGCCCGGTCAGCAGGTCCATGACCTTCTCGCCGGTCAGGGAGTCCAGCGATCCGGTCGGCTCGTCGGCGAAGATGACCCTCGGGGCCATGGCGAGCGCGCGAGCCACCGCCACCCGCTGCGCCTCACCGCCGGACAGCTCGCCGGTCCTGTTGCTGCCCTTGTCCCCGATGCCGAGCCGATCCAGCCAGGTCTCGGCGGTCTTATAGGCGACGCGCCGGCGCACCCGGTTGAGCAACAGCGGCAGGGCCACGTTATCGGCCGTGGTGAGCTCGGGCACGAGCTGGCCGAACTGGAACACGAAGCCGAAGGCGGTGCGGCGCAGCTTCGTCCGTTCGGCTTCGTCCAGCTTGTCAGTGCGCCGCCCGTCGAACCACACCTCGCCGAGGTCGGGTGAGAAGATCCCGGCCAGGCAGTGCAGCAGGGTCGACTTTCCTGATCCGCTCGGTCCCATGATGGCGAAGATC
The DNA here is from genome assembly GCA_035571275.1 of Trebonia sp. Taxonomy (GTDB): domain Bacteria; phylum Actinomycetota; class Actinomycetes; order Streptosporangiales; family Streptosporangiaceae; genus Trebonia. The sequence continues at coordinate 56,106 of DATMKQ010000121.1, read as the reverse complement.
TCACCCGGGTAGACGGCCACGGTCGCACCACGAAGCGCCATGGTCTGGCCAAACGATTTGACGACATCGCGGGACTCGATCAGGTGCGCGCGCGTCACGACGGGACTGTTCATTATTCCGGTGCCCTTTCCGGGGTAACTACTGCGGCTAGTTCCGTCAGGCGCGCTGACGTGACGTCGATCCATCGAAGGTCCGCCTCCAGGTGGAACAGGGCATGATCGGCGAGCAACGCGTCAACAAGAGCACCGTTGCGCCGCAGTTCGATCAGCTCCTGCATCCGCCGCATGTGCGCCGAACGCTGCCTGTCCAGGTAGGCCTCGGCCGGCTTGCCGAGCATCAGCGACAGCGTCACCTTCGCGAACAGCACGGTCTGCAGGTGCGGCTCGGGCTCGACCGGATCGGCCAGCCACGCGTCGACCTCGGCCCGTCCGGCGTCGGTGATCGAGTACGGCTTGCGGTCGGGTCCCTCGCCCGGCTCGGTGTCGCCGCCGACGACCTTGCCGTCGCGGGCCAGCCGGCCGAGCGTGGAGTAAACCTGCCCGAAGGGCAGCTGCTTGCTACGCCCGAAGAAGGCGTCGTAATCGCGCTTCAGGTCGTAGCCGTGGCTAGGCTCACGTTCGAGCAGGCCAAGAAGAGTCAGGGGGACACTCACCCTCGTGAATATACACTCGGTGTATACGCCGCGCAAATAATAGTCAGAACGGTCCCGTGGCGACTGTCACCACGGGACCGTTCCGTATAAAAAGGGTTTTAAGTGCTTTACGGGACGTGCGGCTTGCGGCCGGGCGGCTGGAACGGCGGGGTCTGGTCCGCGCCGGGGAACGCAGGCAGCGGGAACTGCGACGACGTGTACGTGGCGACCGTTAGCGGGCCGCTCGTGTCGGGCAGCACCGGCGGTTCCGCGCGGGAGTTGAACCGGAACGCGCCGGTCATGTTGCTCAGGGTCTTGCGCCGGAAGGCGCTGATGTTGGGCGCCTCGACGCCGGTCACGGCCTCGAGGAACATCAGGTGCGATGTGTGGTCGGACGGCTCGCTGAACACCCAGCCGCCCGCCGTCCACGGGGAGACGACGATACAGGGCACCCGGAAGCCCGGGCCGACCTGCAGCCCGTTGCCCGGGGTCCCAGCGGGCGAGGTTCCCGAGACGAACTCGTCTGGGGTGCCGGCCGGCGGGTCGGGCGGCGGCACGTGGTCGAAGAGGCCATCGTTCTCGTCGTAGACGAGCAGGAAGACGGTCTTCGCCCAGACCTCGGGGTTGGCGGCGATCGCGTCGATCTTGGACGCGACGAACGCGGCGCCCGCGGCGGGCAGGTAGTTCGGGTGCTCGGACTGATAGCTGGTCGGGAAGAGCCAGCTCACCGTCGGCAGGTTGTCGTTCATGGCGTCGATCTCGAACTGGCCCGCGGGCTGGATCGTCATCGCGTTCTGATACAGCGGCGATGAGGTGGGAGCCTCCTGGTATTGCTTCATGAATTCCAGGACGTTCGTGCCGTAGTTGTCCGACTCCTGGTAGCACTTCCAGCTGACCCCGGCATCGGTGAGGTTCTCCGCGTAGGTCCGCCAGAAGTAGGCGCCGTCGGTGGTCCCGTTGTCCAGGGCCGGCCCGCCGGCCACGCCGTTCGGGTCGATCGTGCCGGTCATCCACATGTATCGGTTCGGGTGGGTGGGCCCGAGCACGCTGCAGAAGTAGTTGTCGCAGATCGTGAATGCCTCGGCCAGCGCGCGCTGGAACGGGATGTCGCGGCGCTCGTAGTAGCCCATGGTGAAGGGGCCGTTCGCGCCGTCCGCGGCCAGGTGCGCCGGCACCCAGTTGTCCATCGCGCCGCCGTTCCAGGCGTTGTGCTGGACCTGCCAGGCGTGGCTCGTCGAGGGGATGGCCTGCGCGCCCGTCGTGAGCGTGTCCAGGTGGAACGGCAGCAGGTAGCCGTCTGGGTTGTTCGGGTCGGTCTGGTAGAAGACGCTCTTGCCGTTGCTCTGGGTCAGAGCCTTCGGGTCGGCGAAGCCCCGCACCCCCGGCATGGTGCCGAAGTAGTGGTCGAAGCTCCGGTTCTCCTGCATGAGCAGGACGACGTGCTTGATGTCGCCGAGCGAGGAGTTGCGCAGCGAGGGCGGGTCGGCGAGCGCCTTGCGGACGTTGCCGGGCAGGGCGAGCGAGGCGAGGGCGGCGCCGCCGACGGCCGCGCCGCCGAGCAGGCGCCGCCGGGTGAACGGCGTGGCCGTGCCCTTGGCTTCTGAATGCTGATCAGGCTGATTGTCGGGCATGTGGAAGTCCTCCGGTCGCGGCCGGGGCCGCGTTGTCAGATGGGGGTCTGGGACTGAACACCGTGCCTGGTTGGCCTGAAGCTCATTGGAACCATCGAAGCTGTCCTGAGGGTGGCCAGAAGATGATGGTTTCGTATCCGTGGGGAGACGGTTAACGTTGTGAGGCCTGCGGCGCACGCGCCGCTACTGCGGCTCACGCTGTAGACACCCGGTAGTCGATGCGCAACCGATTGCAACGGCGGGTCGTTTCGCCTCGTGAACGTGGTCTAACTCACAAGTGTTACTTGCAGGTAACAAAACAGCAGGTGAACAGGTGGTTTCGTGCTTCTGGCCGACTCTCGGCCGGCCGGGACGGGCCGGAACCGTGGAATCCGATGTGCGCAAACGTTTGTTACACGGCATGCTTACCTAACGACAGCACCCCGGCACGCTGGATGATGGCTGCGCCCCGAGCAGCCCGGCGCCTTGACCCGCTCCCCCCAGTCCGCGTGCCGATGCCTGCCGCCATTGAGTGCGGATCGTGGCCTCAGGGGTGAAGCAGATCGCGTGACACGCGAGCTATCAAGGGTTTACATTTTGGCACGCCGTTTTTCTATGCCCTCGTTCCTGACCAACAAGCGTTCCAGGCTGATCACCACGGCCGTCGCGGGCACCCTCGTTGCCGGGGCCGTCGCCACGACCGCCGCGGCGACGCTGGCGTCCCACCCCGGGGTCGCGCTGGCGGGAAACGCCGACACCAGCATGATGGTCGTCACCCCGCAGCAGGCGGCCAAGGCCGGGGACACGATGAGCCCGGCGCAGGGGCTAGCCGGCTTCGACCGGGTTCGCTTCAGCCTCGGTGAAATCCAGAACCAGGATGATGTCGCTGCCGCGAAGGCCGCGGCGGTGAAGGCTGAGGCCGCGAAGGCCGCGGCGGCGGCCGCAGCCAAGGCCGCGGCCGCGAAGGCAGCGGCGGCGCAGCAGACCGCCGTGCGGACGCCGTCAGGTTCGCCGATTCAGATCGCTCAGCAGATGCTTGGCCAGTTCGGCTGGTCTCCTAGCGAGTTCTCCTGCCTGTACCCGCTGTGGGAGCACGAAAGCGGCTGGAACCCCGCCGCGGAAAACGCGGGCTCTGGTGCTTACGGCATTCCGCAGTCGCTTCCCGGCTCGCAGATGGCCAGCGCCGGCGCCAACTGGCAGACCAACGCGGCCACTCAGATCCGCTGGGGCCTGACCTACATCCACGGCAGGTATGGCTCCCCCTGCGGTGCGTGGGCGCACGAGCAGGCCAACAACTGGTACTGATCCGCTCGTAGCACCGTCCCCCCAGGCAGCCCGGTCCGCGATGTCCCCCCCGTCGTGGGCCGGGCTTTTTCCTGCCCCTCGCGCCGGTGTACGCCGGAGGCTATGACGCGGCGACCTGGAAGGTGCTGAGCATCTTCTCGAACTGCGGCAGGAATTTGCTGCCCCAGCCGCTGTTCGGAGCCCTGAAGTAGATGGCGTAGGACTGCTGGCCGTTTGGTGTTTGCGCCATGAACAAGATGTCGTCCGTCCGGGTGGTGACGCCGTTCCGGTCCCAGGTGAACTGCCAGAACGCGCCCGAGCTACCCCGGACCGGCACCGCTTTGAGCGCAGCCTGTTTGTAGCCAGGGAACGTACCGACTGCCACCTGCTGCTTCTCGACGTACTCGGCCTCGGTGACCATGTTGGGGTACGTGTGCGCGGTCAGGTCCACTTCCAGGAACCGGTCGCCGTTGTCGTCCTTGAACTTGGTGATCAGCCCGTCCCTGGTCTCTGTCCAGCTGGACGGCACATCGATGCTGAACCCAGCCGTGGTCCCGGCGGCGGACGCCGAGACGGTGACGGGGGTGAATCCCGGCGGAACCGTCGTCGACGGAGTATCGAGCGCCTGCACCGACGCGGGCTGGTTCTGCAGTGACGCGCCATTGCTGGTGTTGGTGATCGACGCCCCCGCGTTGTTCTCGTGATTCAGCGCCAGGGCCGCGCCGCCGCCAGCGGCGGCGGCCACCACGATGGCGCCGACTACCAGGGCGATCCGCCGGCCTCGCCTGGATCGCCGCGGCTTGCCGCCGGTGCCTGGAGCGTACTGCTGGGCCAGGCCGGGATAGTCCTGGGATGGGCCGGCGAACTGCCCGCCCGCATATGGCCCGCCGGACGCGGGGGCGTGGGGCGGGTTACGGCCGTAGTACTGTGCTGGCTCCGGCATGGTCGGCGGGTCGGGCCTCGTCGGCCTGCCCGCCGACGACAAGGGAGCAGGCTGGGCCGCCACCGCAGGCGCCGCGGACGGTGGCCGCGAGGCGGAAACTCGCGGCGCGGCGCTCTGGTTGCCCTTGGACGCGGTGAACGTCGGCTTCGGCTGCAGGGACAGCGGTGGCGGCAGCGGGACGGGCCGCTGGGTCGGCGCAGGTGCGCTCGCCAGCATGGAGTCGGCACTGGCTCCTGCATCCGCCATCACCGCGCCCCCGGCCGCGGCCTCGGCGACCAAAGCGGCTGGTGACACCGACGGCTCTGATGCGGGTGACGCGGCCTCCGGCGCGGGTGACGCTGCCACCGCGGCCGCCGCGCCCACCGCGACAGCGTCCACGGCGGCCGCCTTCACTGGAACCGCTGCGTCCGCCGCGCTGACCGCGTCCGCGCTGGCTGCCCCGGCCGCCGCGACCTCCCCGTCCGGGGAGTCCGGTGCCGACTCCTTCACGTCACCAGCAACGACAGAAGCGGCCGGCGCGGCAGGAACCGGGACATACGCCGAACGCACAGTCGCGGGATGCGTCGATATGTCCGGGAGCAGCGGCAGGACTTCGGTGAACATCCGCGCGGCGGCCGCGGCCGTCGGCCGGGCAGACGGCTCCCGGCGCAACAGCGCCGCGATGAGCGGGCCGAGCCGCCCCGCGGACGGCGCCACAGGCGCGTCCTCGTTGATGATCGCGGACATGGTGGTGATCGCGCCGCCGCGCTGTTCGTAGGGCCCGCTGCCCTCGACCGCCGTGTATATCGTCGCGCCGAGCGACCACAGGTCCGAAGCCGGCGTGGCGTCACCGCCCCGGATCCGCTCCGGCGCGGTGAAGCCCGGCGAGCCCATCACCATGCCGGTCTGCGTCAGCCGCGGGTCGCCTTCGAACTGCGCGATCCCGAAGTCGGTGAGCACCGAACGCTCGTCCCAGCCGCCGCCGGACCTGTCGTTGGCGATCAGCACGTTGCTCGGCTTCACGTCGCGGTGCAGCACCCCAGCGGCGTGCGCGGTGGCGAGAGCGGCGAGCAGCTGCTGACCCATCCGGCCCGCGCGCAGCGGCGTCATCGGGCCCTCCGCCGCGACCACCTGGTCCAGCGACTGCGAGGGCACGAGCTCCATCACGATGAACGGGCGGCCTTCTTCCTCCGCCACGTCGTAGATGGTGACCACGCCGCGGTGCGACAACCGCGCCGCGGTGCGCGCCTCACGCAGCGTTCGCTGGTACGCGTTCCGCTGCTCGTCTTCCCCGATGGCGGCGGACAGCACGACTTCCTTGACCGCCACCTCCCGGTCCAGGAGCTGGTCATGGGCACGCCATACAACGCCCATCGCGCCACGGCCGATGGGAACGGAAAGGGCGTACCGTCCGGCGATGACCCGCCCTGTCATACGGGGCATAGCCGGACCATATCAGCGATTACGGTCAGCTGGTCTGTACCAAAGGGGAAGGTGAATGTCCGATGGTCAGCAGCGGGCCTGAGGCCTCGGCGTAGAAGTCGTTCCCCTTGTCGTCCACGATGATGAACGCGGGGAAGTCGCGAACCTCTATCTTCCACACCGCCTCCATGCCGAGTTCCGGGTATTCCAGCACTTCGACCTTGGTGATGCAGTCCTGCGCGAGGCGTGCGGCGGCACCTCCGATCGAGCCAAGGTAGAAGCCGCCGTGCCGCTTGCAGGCCTCCGTCACCCCCGAAGACCGGTTCCCCTTCGCCAGCATAACGAACGAGCCCCCGGCCGCCTGGAACCGCTCCACGTAAGAGTCCATCCGGCCCGCCGTCGTCGGGCCGAACGAGCCGGACGCGTACCCCTCGGGCGTCTTGGCCGGTCCCGCGTAGTACACCGGGTGGTCGCGCAGGTAAGCAGGCATCGGCTCGCCAGCGTCCAGGCGCTCGGCGATCTTCGCGTGCGCGATGTCCCTGGCCACGACCATCGGGCCGGTCAGCGACAGCCGGGTCCTGACCGGGTACTTCGTCAGCGCGGCGCGGATCTGCGACATCGGCCGGTTCAGGTCGACGGCGACGACCTCCCCGGGGTCCTCCGCCACCGAGGCCGGATCGGGCAGGTACTGCGCCGGGTCGGTCTCCAGCTGCTCCAGGAACACTCCGTCCGCGGTTATCTTGCCGAGCGCCTGCCGGTCCGCTGAGCACGACACGGCGATCGCCACCGGGCACGAGGCGCCATGCCGCGGCAGCCGGATGACGCGCACGTCGTGGCAGAAGTACTTGCCGCCGAACTGGGCGCCGATGCCTATCTTCCTGGTGATGTCCAGGACCGCGGCCTCGAGCTCGAGGTCGCGGAACCCGTGTCCTGATGACGATCCCGACGTCGGCAGCGTGTCCAGGTAGCGGGCCGAGGCGTACTTGGCGGTCTTGAGCGCGTACTCGGCACTGGTCCCGCCGACGACGATGGCCAGGTGGTACGGCGGGCAGGCGGACGTGCCGATGGCGCGGATCTTCTCCTCCAGGAAGGCGGCCATCCGGGCCGGGTTGAGCACCGCCTTGGTCTCCTGGAACAGGTACGACTTGTTGGCCGAGCCGCCGCCCTTGGCCATGAACAGGAACTTGTACGCGTCGCCGTCGGTCGCGTACAGCTCGATTTGCGCGGGCAGGTTGGACCCGGTGTTCTTCTCCTCCCACATCGTCAGCGGCGCCATCTGCGAATACCGGAGGTTGAGCGTGGTGTACGCGTCGTAGACGCCGCGAGCGATGTGCTCTTCGTCGCGGCCGTCGGTCAGCACCTGCTGGCCGCGCTTGCCCATCACGATGGCGGTGCCGGTGTCCTGGCACATCGGCAGCACGCCGCCCGCCGCGATGCAAGCGTTCTGCAACAGGTCGCGGGCGACATACCGGTCGTTCGGGCTCGCCTCGGGGTCATCGAGGATGGACCGTAGCTGGCGGAGGTGAGCGGGTCGCAAGAGGTGGGCGATGTCCCGCATCGCCGTCGTGGTCAGCGACGTAAGCGCCTGCCGATCCACTTCGATGAAGTTTCTTCCGAACGCGACGTGGCTGCTCACCCCTCCCTCAGCGATCTTCCTGTACACGGTGTCGTCGTGCCCAAGCGGAAGCAGTTCGGTGAAGGAAAAGTCAGCCATCGTCGCCATCCTTGTGTCGCGTATTGCCGCCGACCAAGCTTAGGTGCCATGGCTCGGAGCCCTGGGTGTGAGTTCGATTACGTGACTGGGTACACGGCGCGCCGTTTCGTGGGTTTTCGCAGAGCTAGCCGCTCAACTTGGGTGTGTCCTGGTTGTCACCACTTGTTTGGGTTTACACAAGCTTGTATTGTGACGTGTGCGACGGCGCCGCGCCACGCGGTACCCCCGTCCGCGAGTGGATTGCTCGCCACGCAGTGCCCCCGTCTGCGGCGGCTGAGCTGCGGCGCCGTCGCCCTACTTCCTCAGCGTCGCGTTAGCGGTTGGCTAGGCGCGGGAGCAGGAGAGAGGCGCAGGTGATGCTGGCTAGCGTGAACGCCAGTAGGACTACCACGTCTAGCCAGAGGGTGGTGGGGGTGCCTATGAGCAGCCCTCTTAGGGCCTCTACCTCGTAGGTCAGCGGGTTCACCTTGCTGATGGCCTGGAGCCAGCCGGGCATGATGCTGGTGGGGTAGAGGGCGCTTGAGCTGAAGAAAAGAGGCATCGTGATCGCCTGGCCGATGCCCATCAAGCGGTCCCTGGCTAGGGCGACGCCGGCGATCGACATGGACAGGCAAGAGAAGAACGCCGAGCCGAGCACGAGGACGACGGCCGCGGCGATCAGCTTCAGCGGGTTGGCCGTGAGGGCCACGCCGAGGAGCGCGGCGATGATGACGACGACCACACCCTGGATCAGCGACCTGACGCCGGCCGCGAACGCCTTCCCGCTGATCAGCGCGGACCGGGGGGTCGGTGTCACCATCAGCTTGGTCAGCACGCCCGCGTCGCGTTCCCAGATGATCTGGATGCCGTAGAAGATCGCGATGAACAGCGCGGACTGGGCCAGGATGCCGGGCGCGAGGTAGGCGAGATACGGGATGCCCTTGGGGGTGGGGATCGCGTGGATGCGCGTGAACACCTCGCCGTAGATCAGCAGCCACAGCGCGGGCTGGATCGCCCGGGTATACAGCTCGGTGCGGTCGTGCCGGATCTTGCGGACCTCTACCCAGCACAGCGTGACGACCCGGTTGGCCAGGCGGCGTAGCCCAGCGATCGGGTTGTCGTGGACGACGGGCAGCTCAACCGAGGCGGCGGGCGGTGCGCCGGGCGCGGCGTACATCACGGATCCCTCCTTCTTCTTGTGCGTTGTCGTCCAGGGTGTCGCCGGTGTAGTGCCGGAACACGTCGTCGAGGGTGGCGCCGTCGCCGAGTCCCGCGCGCAGGTCGGCGGGGCGGCCGGTGGCGCGGATTCTGGCGCGGTGCATGAGCGAGACCCGGTCGCAGTAGGCGTCGGCCTCGTCCATGTAGTGGGTCGTCATCAGCACGGTCATGTCGTGCTCGGCGCGCAGCCGCGCGATGTACTCCCACACGTCGCCGCGGGCGATCGGGTCGAGGCCGACGGTGGGCTCGTCGAGCACCAGCAGCCGGGGCGCGTTGACCAGCGCCTGGGCGAGCTCGAGCCGGCGGATCATGCCGCCGGAGTAGGTGCCGGCCAGCCTCCCCGCCGCTTCCGTCAGCCCCATCGCCGCCAGGGCCTCGGCCACTCTGTCTTTGCGAGTACGGCGCGGCACGTCGAAGAGCCGCGCGAACAGTTCAACGTTCTCCAGCCCGGTCAGGTTGGCGTCCGCGGACAGCATCTGCGGCACGTAGCCGATCACGCGGCGGACCCGCATGGGCTGTGCCGCCGCGTCGATGCCGAAGACCGTGACCGCGCCCGTCGCTGGCTTGAGCAGCGTCGTCAGCATGCGGATGGTGGTCGTCTTTCCGGCGCCGTTCGGCCCGAGCAGGCCGAACATCTCGCCGGGCGCGATGGTCAGGTCGACGTGATCCACCGCGGTGTGGGTCCCGAACCGATAGGTCAGGTCCGCGCAGCGGACCGCGGTCGTCCCGGTTTCCTCGGGTGCCATTTCTGCGGCGCTGGCGGTCACATTGCCTCCATCTGCTCGGCCAGCCTGGCGAGCGCGGGCACGGCGGCTCCGATCGTCTGCCGGTCGGCGGCGCCGAGCCGCTCGAGCGCGCGGCCGGCCAGTTCGACCCGGATGTCTCGCCATTGCCGGATCCGGGCCGTGCCCTTGTCGGTCACGCTGAGCCGGACGGACCGGCCGTCGGCGGCGACGCGGCCACGGCTGAGCAGGCCGTCCGCGGCGAGCTTGCTCACCATCGTGCTGACGCTGTTGGGCGCGAGGCCCAGCTCCTGGGCGGCCTCCGCGACGCTGATTCCCGGCTTGCGGGCGGTGAGCCTGAGCAATTCGGAGCGCGCGGGGGGAAGCGGCTCGGCGGCGGCTGCCCCGCGTACCGTGCGGCGCGCGACGCGCTGGACCGCACCGAGCGCGGCGAGCAACTCGGCCGCCTCCGTCTTCGTACGCTCGCCGGCACCGGCACGGGTGCCGTGCGAGGAACTTACATCGTTCACAGAGCTAACTATAGGAGACTCGCGGGATCGGGCCAAGGAATACGCAACGTCGCTATGTGTGCACACGAATGTCTCGGGTAGCAAGCACCACCATCACAACGTGTTACCGGAGGGAAACACGGGATCCAGAGTGCAAGGAGCCCACTATGGCAACGACGCCTGTGACGACGAGCAGCCCTAATATTCGCAGCCTCATCCCGGCTCGCCTCGATCGGCTGCCCTGGTCGAGTTTCCATACGAGGCTGGTGATAGCGCTAGGGGTCGCCTGGATCCTCGACGGCCTCGAGATCACTATCGCCGCCAACGTGGGTCCGGACCTGACGCTGTCGAACACGCTGAACATGAACGCGGGCAGCGTGTCCGACATCGCCTGGTGGTACCTGATCGGCGAGGTCATCGGGGCGCTGTTCTTCGGCCGCCTGTCGGACAAACTGGGGCGGCGGAACCTGTTCATGGTGACCCTCGGCGTCTACCTGGTCGGCAGCGGCCTGACCGCCGCGACGCCACGCGGCGCCTACTGGTTCATCTTCCTGTACTTCACCCGGGTCATCGCGGGCATGGGCATCGGCGGCGAGTACGCGGCGATCAACTCCGCCATCGACGAGATGATCCCCGCCAGGCACCGGGGCCGGGTGGACCTGGCCGTCAACGGCACCTACTGGGCGGGCGCCATCCTCGGCACGATCGTCACGCTGTTCCTGCTGAACCACGTCACGCCGGCGTGGGGCTGGCGGATCGCCTACCTCGTGGGCCCGGTGCTCGCGCTGGTCATCATCTTCGTGCGCCGTAACCTGCCCGAGTCGCCCCGCTGGCAGATCATGCACGGCAGGCAGGAGGCGGCCGATGGCTCGATCGCCGAGATCGAGCACGACGTGGAGCGCACGAAGGGCCAGCTTCCGCCGGTCGACGACAGCAAGGTACTGGAAATCCGGCCGACCGAACGGTTCGGGTACTTTACCCTGCTCAAGGTCCTGTTCCAGCATTACCCGGGGCGTTCGACGCTGGTCGCGGCGCTGATGATCACTCAGTCGTTCCTGTACAACGCGATCTTCTTCACCTCGGGACTGGTGCTGGAGTACTACTTCCACGTGAAGGCCACGGACACCGGGTACTACTTCTTCGCGTTCGCGGCGGGTAACCTGGCCGGGCCGCTGCTGCTCGGTCACCTGTTCGACACGGTGGGCAGGAAGAAGATGATCTCCAGCACGTACATCCTCGCCGGGCTCCTGCTGATCGTGACCGCGTTCCTGTTCAAGCAGGGCGTGCTGAACGCGACCACGCAGACGATCTGCTGGGCGGTTGTCTTCTTCTTCGCCTCGGCCGGCGCCAGCGCCGGCTACCTGACCGCCAGCGAGGTCTTCCCGCTCGAGGTCAGGGCGCAGTCCATCGCGGTGTTCTTCGCGATCGCGCAGATCTTCGGCGCGTTCGGCTCGCACTGGTACGGCCACCTGATCGGCGACGGCACCGACAGGAACACCCTGTTCGTCGGCTACATCGTCGGTGCCGGGGCGATGATCATCGGCGGTATCGCGGCGATCATCTTCGGTGTCAACGCCGAGCGCAAGCCGCTGGAGGAGGTGGCCACACCACTGTCGGTGGTCGCGAAACCGTCCCAGACCATCTTCCGCTCTGGCAGCGATCGCGGGGGCATCGACCCGACCACGGCCTGACCAGAAGGTCAGAAGTTCAGGAAATGATGGAAGCACTCGTAGGCCGCGTCTTGCTCCGCGAAATGCGCGGCCTCCGAGCGCTTGACCGCGAGATACGCCGTGCTCCGCAGCGGCCCGAGCGCGGACATCAGCACCGAGTCGGCCGCCACGGCGTCGAGCGCCTCCGGCAAAGATGCGGGCAGCCTGGCCACAGAAAGCCGCAATCGCTGCGAAGAAGAAAGGGTGGCCGGATCGACGGACAGCGGCTGACCGGGATCGAGTTCGCGGCGCATCCCGTCTAGGCCCGCGTAGATGAACCCGCCCAGGGCGAGGTAGGGGTTGCCGGTCGAGTCGGACGGCTTGAGCTCGAGGTTGACCGAGCCTGACGCGCCGACCGGCGAGCAGATCCGCACCGCCGCCTCGCGGTTGTCCGGGCCGTAGCAGGCGTAGGCGCCTGACCACATCGACGGGGCGAGCCGACGGTAGCTGTTTACGCTTCCGCAGGTCAGCGCGACGAGGCCGGGCAGGTGGGCAAGCACCCCCGCCGTGAAGCGGTAGCCGACCTCGGACAAACCGAACCGGCCGGACGGATCCGCGAACGCGTTCCCGCCGGCCGACCACAGTGAGGCGTGCAGGTGGGCGCCGTTGCCCGCCTGGTCCGGCAGCGGCTTGGGAGCGAAGCTCGCCCACAGTCCGTGCCGGATCGCCACGGCCCGCGCGGTTTCCCGCAGCAGGACTTGGTTATCCGCGGCCCGCAGCGCCGACGCGTGCCTAATCGATACCTCTTGCTGGCCGTGACCAAGCTCGGGGTAATAGTGCTCGACCTCTAGACCTTGTTTGTTCAGCGCCTCGACGAGGTCGATAATATAGTCGTGCGCCAGGTGAAAACCGGTAGCAGAATAGCACAGGCTTTCGTCTACCGGCAGCAGGTCCGCACCTTCGCGGCGGCCGAGCGTGAACTCGGGCTCGAAGGCTGCCTGCAGTTCGTACCCTTCGGTGGCCAGTTCGGCGATCGCCTGCTTGAGAAAGGTGCGCGCGCACCCGTCCCACGGCGTGCCGTCCGGGTTCACCTGGTCGGACAGCATAGCGGCCACGCGGAACGCGTAAGGGAGCGTGACGAAAGTGTTAGGGTCCGGCTTTATCCGGACCTCGCCGACGGGGCCCATGCCGTCCACCGGCTGCAACTCGTCCATCATCGACATCGCCATCATCGCCCGTGTATGGCCGATGCCGCTTTCGATCCGCTCGTCGAGCCGGCTCAGCGCCGCCGCCTTGCCGCGGATGATCCCGCCATGGTCGGCGTAGAGGAATCGCACCAGGGAAACGTTGTCCTCGCGGGCTAGCCGCAGCGCCTCAGTCATGGGGGAAAGGTATCTTCTGTCCATGCCACCACGGCCCGCTCCGCGCGATCTTCGCGCTTCTGATTCGGATCGCGAACGGGTAGTCACCATGCTGACCGCCGCTCTAGGCGACGGTCGTCTGACCCATGACGAGCATTCCGAACGGACCGAGGCGGCTCTTTCGGCCCGCACGCTCGGCGAACTGGCCGGGTTGACCGCGGACCTGGCGACCGCCGCGGAGCAGCCGGTTCGTGTGGACGACGGGCGCATGGTCACCGGGCTCTTCGGTACCGAGGTGCGGGACGGCCGCTGGGTGGCGCCGCCGGTGATGACGTGCTCCGCCTTCTTCGGCGAGGTGCAGGTGGACTTCCGTGAGGCGCTGCTGCAGGAGCGGCGCGTGCTGCTCTACGCGAACGCGGTATGCGGCCGGGTGCGGCTGATCGTGCCGGCCGGGGTCGAGGTTGTCATGGGAGGGGCCGTGCTGCTCGGCCGTCGGCGGGGCGCGACGACGGTCGCCTTGCCCGCGGACGCCGACATCCCGGTCATCGAGGTGCGCTCTTTCGTGGTGGCGGGAGAGGTCCTGGTGCGAACACCGCCGCGGCAGCGGCGCTGGCTGCCGAGGTGGCGGCGGCCTTCGCTGTCCTGAGCCCGCGCCCCGGATACCCGCGGGCGCTCAGTCGTACTTGATCGAGCTGTACGCCCGCAGCTTCCACATCGCGTGCTCGCTCTTGATGGACCGGATCGTTCCTGAGCGGGAGCGCATCACCAGCGAGTGCGTGGTCGTGCCGCCCGGCTTGTACCTGACCCCGGCCAGCAATTCGCCGTCGGTGATCCCGGTGGCGGCGAAGAACACGTCGTCGGAGGACACGAGGTCGTCGGTGGTGAGCACCTGGCTGAGGTCGTGCCCGGCCCGGAGGGCGCGAATGCTCTCTTCTTCGTCTCGTGGCGCGAGCCTGCCGAGTATCACGCCGCCGAGGCACTTCAGCGCGCAGGCCGCGATGATGCCCTCCGGCGTCCCGCCGACACCCAGCATCAGGTCAACCCCCGTGTCGGAGCGGGCGGCCATGATCGCGCCGGCCACGTCGCCGTCGGTTATCAGGTGGATCCGCGCACCGGTCGCCCGGACCGCCGCGATCAGATCAGCGTGCCTGGGCCGGTCCAGGATGACCACGGTGACGTCGTGCGGTGAGATGCCTTTCGCCTTGGCGACGGCGGCGACGTTGACCGCGGGCGGCGCTTCAAGGTCGACGACTCCCGCGGCCTCGGGGCCCGTCGCCAGCTTCGACATGTAGAACACGGCGGACGGGTCGTACATCGAACCGCGCTCGGCGACCGCCAGCACGGACACGGCGTTAGGCATCCCGTTGGCGCACAGCCGCGTGCCGTCGATCGGGTCGACCGCGACGTCACAGGCCGGGCCGGTGCCGTCGCCGACTTCCTCGCCGTTGAACAGCATCGGGGCGTGGTCCTTCTCGCCCTCGCCGATCACCACCACGCCCTGCATGGACACGGAGTTGATGAGCGCGCGCATCGCGTTGACGGCGGCGCCGTCGGCCCCGTTCTTGTCGCCGCGGCCCACCCAGCGGGCCGCGGCCATCGCGGCCGCCTCCGTCACCCGGGCCAGTTCCAGCGCCAGGTTCCTGGTGGGCGCGTGCTCGCTAGGCTCGGGCGACCCGGGAATCGCCGTGTCGCGCGTAGTGTCGATCCACTCGTCGGTCATGATGCCTTCCTACCCCGTGGGCGGCGTCAGCCGCGGCGATCCCAGGCCTGGTCGAGCGCGCTCGCGAAGGTCTCGGACGACTGCGCGCCTGATACCGCGAGTGCCATGTCGAAGACGAAGAACGGCACGCCGGTGATGCCAAGCTCGCGCGCGAGCCGCTCGTCCTCGCGTACCGCGTCCGCGTAAGCGTCGCCGTCGAGCACCTCGCCCACCTTGTCGTGGTCGAGTCCGGCGCCGCTCGCGACGTCGCGGATAACATCCCGGTCGAAGACCTGCCGCGCCTGCGCGAAGTAGGCCTCGTTGATCGCGCTGATCAGCGGCAACTGCACCCCGTTCGCGCGGCCGAGGTGGATCACGCGGTGGAGGTCGAAGGTGTTGCCGATGGGCCGGTTGGAGTCGAAGGCGAGCCCTTCGGCCCGCGCCAGCCCCGCCACGCGCGCGTCGGCGGCGAGTGCATCCTCTTCGGCCATGCCATACTTCTCGCGCAGCATGCCCAATACGGTTTCTCGCTGGTCAGCAGGGTAATCGGGGTCTAGCTCGAACGAGCGGTAGACGACCTCAACCTCATCGTTCTTCCCGAAGGCGCGCAGCGCCTTCTCGAACCTCGCCTTACCGACGTAGCACCATGGGCAAACGACGTCGCTCCAGACATCCACGCGCATGCCTACCACCCTAATCCGGAGGCACGCGGCTCAGAACGGGGCATTCGGGTCGGCCTTGGCATCGTCCTCCGGCTGGCGGGCCGCGATGGCGGCGGACAGCCTGGCGCGGGCGCCCTCAAGCCATTGCGAGCAGATCGCGGCGAGCTCCTCGCCGCGCTCCCACAGGTCCAGTGACTGCTCAAGAGACAGCCCGCCTGCCTCCAGCCGTTTCACCACGGCGGTGAGCTCGTCGCGCGCCTGCTCGTAGGAGAGAGATTCGCGATCTGTCACGAAAAATATCCTACTCGTGGCCGCTGTCGCCGGCCGCCGCTGGAGCTGGAGCTTCGGCCTCGGCCTCGGCCTCGGCCTGGGCCTGGGCCTGGGCCCCAGACTGCACGGTGAGCTGGTCGTCGGCGAACCTGACCGTGAGCCGTTCGCCCTGGGTGACTTCTGCCGCCGAGCGCACAACCGCGGAGTTGGCGTGCTGCACGATCGCGTACCCGCGCCGCAGCGTGGCCGCGGGCGAGAGCGCGAGCAGCCGGGCGCGGGTGTGCGTGATGTCGTCACCGGCCCGGGCCAGGCTGCCGTCCAGGCGCTGGCGTGCCCGCCGTACCAGCGCGTCGACCTGCTCACTTTGCCGTTCGATCTCGCGGACCGGGTCGGCGATGGCCGGGCGTGAGGTGATGGCCCCCAGCCACGCCTGCTCCCGGTCGAGCCAGCCGAGCACCGAGCGGCGTGCGCGGCCGCGCAGCTCGGTGACGAGCGCGAGCTGCTCGGCGACGTCCGGCACGATCCGCTTGGCGGCGTCGGTCGGGGTCGATGCCCGCAGGTCCGCCACGAGGTCGAGGAGCGGCGAGTCCTGCTCGTGCCCGATCGCGCTCACCACCGGCGTCCGGCAGGCGGCCACCGCCCGCAGCAGGGCCTCGTCGGAGAACGGGAGCAGGTCCTCGACGGACCCGCCGCCCCTGGTGATGACGATCACCTCCACGTCGGGGTCCGCATCCAGCCGCTGCAGCGCGGCGATGACCTCACCCGCGGCATACGGGCCCTGCACCGCGACCTGCTCGACGCGGAACTTGACCGCCGGCCACCGACGTTCGGCACTGCGCTGCACGTCGCGCTGTGCCGCGGACTCGCGCCCGCAGATCAGCCCGATCACCGCGGGCAGGAACGGCAGCGCGCGCTTGCGCTCGGGGGAGAACAGGCCTTCGGCGGCGAGCGCACGGCGCAGCCGGTCCAGCCGCGCGAGCAGTTCACCGATCCCTACCGCGCGGATCTCAAGGCCGGTCAGCGCGAACGCGCCCCGCGTGGCGTTGAAGTCAGGCTTAGCGAAGACGACAACGCGGGCGCCTTCTTCCGGGCTGGCCACCTCGAACACCTGCCGGGAGCAGATCACCTGGACGGAGACGGCCGCCACCGGATCGCGCAGCGTCAGGAACACCGTGCTGCCGCGCTTCTTGCACTCGGCAATCTGTCCCTCGACCCAGACCCGGCCCAGCTTGGCGATCCAGCCGCCGACCAGCTGGAGCACCGTCCGGACAGGAACCGGCGACTCCGCCGACGTCTCTAGGGCCATGCCACCATCCCACCACGTCCTTGGCGTCGGGCGGTCGGACGGCTAGCCCTCGGCGAGCTTGGTCACCCGGCGCTCGAACATCGTGATCACGTCGGCGCGGTCCGCGTGGCTCTTCTCGTAGGCGATGAGCTGGCCGAGCTGGTCCGCGGACAGGTTGCGGAGCCGGGCACGCAGGGACGGGACAGTCAGTTCGTCGTAGTTCGCCAGCGGCAGTTGCGCGGCTGGCGCCTCGTCTGGCTGTACCAGCCTGACGTGGCCGCCGGGCGCCGTGGTCTCCGCCGCGGCCGCGGCAGCCGGGGCAGCCGGGGCAGCCGGGGCGGGCTTGGCGGCCGCTGGCTTCGCGGCGGCGCGCGGCTTGGCGGCCGTTCGCGGCTTGGCCGCTGCCTTGACCTCGGGGATAACCGTCTCGGCGACAACCGTCTCGGGGGCCGCGGTCTCGGGGGCGGCGGTCTCGGGTGCCGCCGTTTCGGTTGCCGCGGCCTGCGTGGCGGCGGTCTGGGGCGGCGCTGTCGCGGGGACCACGGTCTCGGGGTCAGGCGATGCGGCGGACTTGCCGCGAAGCTTGTCGGTCATAGACAGCAGCTGGCCAATTCCCGCGAACATCGCCCGTAGCCCTTTAGCCGGGGCTTCCTTCACCTGCGGGACGCGCATTTCACACTCTCCTCGGAGCCGGTGTACCAATCCAGTGTGCCGCAGCAACGGGCTCGACCGTTGTGCCTTGATTAAGGCGGTATCTTCGCGCTTTCCCGTCACGTGCGCAAATGTCAGTTAGCGTGCACGCATGGCGATGGTACCGCTACGGCCACCAGCGAGCCTTCTGACTGAGGTGCCTAGTCGCTCGCCTACGATGGGAAGCATGTCGAAGACCCATCGCCGGGTCCTGCTGGCGAAGCCACGAGGCTACTGCGCAGGGGTCGACCGCGCTGTGCAGGCCGTCGAGATCGCGCTTGGCCGGTTCGGCGCACCGGTATACGTGCGCAAGCAGATCGTGCACAACACGCACGTGGTCAACGAACTGGAAAAGCGCGGCGCCGTCTTCGTGGAGGAGACCGACGAGGTGCCCGAGGGCGGTGTCGTCGTCTTCTCCGCTCATGGAATCGCGCCCGAGGTGCGCGCGGCCGCCGAGAAGCGCGGCCTGCGGGCCATCGACGCCACCTGCCCGCTCGTCACGAAGGTGCACAACGAGGCGCGGCGGTTCGCGGCCAGCGACTATGACATCTTGCTGATCGGCCACCAGGGACACGAGGAGGTCGTCGGGACCACGGGCGAGGCCCCGTCGCGGGTACGCCTGGTCGACGGTCCTGATGGCGCGGGCAAGGTCGAGGTCCGCGACCCGTCCAAAGTGGTGTGGCTCTCCCAGACGACCCTGTCGGTCGACGAGACCGTGCAGACGGTGGCGGCGCTCAAGGAACGCTTCCCCGGGATGATAGACCCGCCGAGCGATGACATCTGCTACGCGACACAGAACCGGCAGGCCGCGGTCAAGGTCATCGCCCGCGACGCGGACGTGGTGATCGTCGTCGGATCGCCGAACTCGTCGAACTCGGTCCGCCTGGTCGAGGTGGCCAAGGACGCGGGGGCGGGCGCCGCCTACCTGGTGGACGACGCCGGCGAGATCGAAGAGCACTGGTTCGACGGGGCGAGCACGGTCGGGGTCACCAGCGGGGCTTCGGTCCCCGAGGAACTTGTCGCCGGAGTGCTCGACAAGCTGGACGCGCTCGGGTTCAGCGATGTCGAAGAGGTCGAGGCGATCAAGGAGCGGATGGCGTTCCAGCTTCCGCGCGAGCTACGGAAGTAGCTACGAGCGCAGCGCGAGCACCAGGGCGCGTACTTCACGGCGCAGCCCGCGCAGCAGGGCGATCGCCAGGGTCAGCCCGGTCCCCGCGAGCAGCCACACCGCCGCTCCGGCCAGCACGTTCCGCGTTCCGCTGAGCGCCGGCACCAAGCCGCGCGAGGTCAGCACTTTCTCCAGCAAGCAGGCGAGGAAGAACAGCAACGGCGTCGACACGACCACCGGCAGCAGTCCGCCGCGCCCCACGTAGTACGCCGCCAGGCTGCTGGCCATGAAGAACACCGCGTCGGCCAGCTCTTCCCAGCTCGCCCAGTCCGCGGCGAGCAGGCCGAGGAAGCAGGCCGCGAACACCAGCAGGAGGCCGCCGCGGCCGGTCAGCCGGACCCCCGGTCTGCCGGGTTTCACGGAATCGAGCCGAGCAGCTCAGCCGGGTCCGAGGCGGAATCCAGGCCTTGCTCCGCGGCGAGCAGTTCGGGCGCGGACAGCGGCCGCGCGGTGTCCACGACGGCGGCAGGCGCGTGCAGGTCCGCCTCCACGATTCCGAGCTGGGCGAGCCGCCGCGCGCTGACGAGTACCCGGCTCTCCAGCGATCCGACCGCCTGGTTGTAGGCGCCGACGGCGGCGGTGAGCGACTTGCCGACCCGCTCCACATTGCGCCCCAGCCCTGACAGCCGTTCGTATAGCTCGCGGCCCAGGTCGAACACCGCTCGCGCGTTCTCGGACAGTGCCTGCTGCTGCCAGGCGTATTGCGCGGTGCGCAGCATCGAAACCAGCGTCGTCGGCGTGGCAATGTGTACCCTGCGTCCGATCGCGTGTTCCAGCAGGCCCGGATCGCGCTCCAGTGCGGGCGCGAGGAACGCCTCCCCGGGGATGAACAGGATCACGAATTCCGGTGTTTGCGGCAGCGCGTTCCAGTAGGCCTTGGCGCCGAGCTGATCGACGTGCGACCGCAGGTGGCGGGCGTGCGCGTCGAGCCGGTCCTCGCGCACGTCGTCGTCGGCGGCCTCGGCCGCTTCCAGGTAGGCGGCGAGCGACACCTTGGAGTCCACGACGACGTTCTTGCCGCCAGCCAGCCGCACCACCATGTCCGGCCGCAGGCCCCCCTCGATGACGACCTGCTCATCGAAGTCACAGCGGTTCGCCATGCCCGCCAGCTCGACGACCCGGCGCAACTGAAGCTCCCCCCACCGCCCGCGCGCCTCGGGCCGGCGCAGCGCGCTGACGAGCGCGCGGGTCTGCTCGCGAAGCTGTTCGGCGCCCCGGCGGGTGAACTCGATCTGCTGCGCGAGCTCAGCGTGCGACTGGGTGCGCGCGATGTCGGACTCGCGCAGCTGCCGCTCGACGCGGGCCAGCGTCTCCCGCATCGGCCCGACCAGCTGCTCGACGTCGAAACGCTGCGCCAGCTGACCCTCCGCGAGCGCGGTCTTCTCGCGCGTCGTGCGCTCGATCAGCGCGGCTGCTTCCTCCGCGGCGCGGGCGCGCTCTTGCGCGGTGGCGAGGCGACTGCGCGCCAGCAGGTAGCCGATCACCACTCCGATCGCGATTCCGGCCAGCAGGGCGAACACGGTCATGTTTCCAGTATTGGCGCATCGCGCGCCCACCCCGCCCGGCGACACGCGGGGGAACCGGCGACAATAGTGCTGTGCGGGCGGTGGGTATCGATGTGCGCGCAATCGGGCAGCGGGTCCGGTCCGGGGACGAAATCCTGCACGACGTATCGCTCGCAGTCGAGCATGGTGAACTCGTCGCGATCATCGGCGCCAGCGGCTCAGGCAAGACGACGCTGCTCGATACCATGTCGGGGTTGCGTCCGCCAGCATCAGGCTCGGTGCTCCGGGCACCGGGAAATATCGGCTACGTCCCGCAAGGCGATGCGATCCACCCCGCGCTGCCGCTTGCCCGCACGCTCAGGTACGCGGCCCTGCTGCGCGAGGTCGCCCGCCGGGACGCCGCCGTCAGTGACGTGCTGCGGACGCTCGATCTAGCCAGCCGGTCGGTGGTGCCTGTCGGCGACCTTTCCGGAGGCGAGCGCAAACGCGCCTCGATCGCGGCCGAACTGGTGGCCAGTCCCGGGCTGTTCTTCCTCGACGAGCCGACGTCCGGGCTGGATCCGGCGCGCGGCTCGGAGCTGATGCGGGTCCTGCGGCGCATGTGCGACGGCGGGAGGACGGTGGTGCTCACCACGCACAACCCGGTGGACGCCGACCGATGTGACAAGATCGCGGTGCTGGCGAACGGGGGTTACCTGGCGTTCTTCGGGACTCCGGCGGCCGCCCGCGACTACTTCGGCGCGGACAGTCTTGATGAGATCTACGAGCGGCTGGCTGGGCTTAGCGATCCGGTAAAGGCATGGTCCCGGCGCTTCTTCCCATTTTCCCGAACGAATAGTGCCCTCTCACCCAGCCTCGTCTTCTCGTCGCAACCGGGCCCGGCCAACCTGTTTCCCGACGTGGCCAGGCCGCTGTCCCCCGGCCCGGTCGGCCTGGACGGTCCCGATCTCGATCGCGTCGATCGCAGCGGTGCGAGCGGGGGCCTTGACGCCATCGATCCGGACGCCGCGGACCTGAGCCCGGTGGACGCCGAGCCCCAGGTGCTCGCCGCTCCCGTGGCACTCGCCGCGGGGGACGCCCGGCGAGCGCTGCGGCAGTGGGCCGTGCTGACCAAGCGGAACGCCGACATCCTCGGCCGCTCCAGGCGAACGCTCGCGATCCTGGTCGGCTCGCCGGTGGCGGTGCTGCTGCTGTTCCTGGTGCTTTTCCGGCCAGGCGCTTTCGACCCCGCGCACCCTAATCCCGCGGCCACCGAGATGATCTTGTTCTGGGTCGCGTTCGGCGGTTTCTTTTTCGGCCTGACCTACGGGTTGCCGCAGATCTGCGCCGAATTCGCCGTGCTCCGCAGGGAGCGGTTCGCCGGCCTGAGCGCCGGGGCGTATGTGCTGGCCAAGGCGGCGGTGCTCGTGCCGGTGCTCGCCCTGGTAGACGTCTTGTTCCTGGTGGTGCTCCGCGGGCTCGGACGGCTGCCCGCCGGGGGCGGCTACGCGGCGAGCTTCGTGACCTTGCTGCTCTCTTCGGTGGCCGCGCTCGGCCTCGGCCTGCTGATTTCGGCGGCCGTGTCCGAGCCGTCGCAGGCCACCATAGCGATGCCGATCGTCTGCTTCCCGCAGGTGCTGTTCGTCGGCGCGATCCTTCCGGTGCCCGCGATGGCGCTGGTCGGCCGCTGGATCAGCTACGCCATGACCGATCGCTGGACGTTTGAGGCGCTCGGGCACAGCATGGGTGTCACGGCGCTGTGGGGGAACGGCAGATCGCCCCTCGGCGCGCCGCTGCTCGCCTCGTACGGAACCACGTTTGACCGTGCGGTGGGCGTCGACTGGCTGATCCTGGCTGGCTTCGCCGTCGCATTCTTCGCCGCCACGGTCGCGGTCGTTATCCGCAGGACGCGAACTCACTGAGCGTTGCGCTGGGGGAAAAGGGTCCGTATTGTCACAGAGGGGATTTCCGGGGCTTGTGCGATGGAGCGTCTAAATGGTTATCTCTTTCGTCACCAAGGCGGCAGTCATCCTGGCTGCGGGCGGACTCGCCGTCGCCGGAGCGATCGGCCCGGCCCAGGCGGCGGGCAGCGGCTGGCAGGTAGCGGCGACCATCGCCCCCCACAATGAGGAAGTCCAGCTCAACGCCGTGACCGCTATCTCCGCGCGGGACGCGTGGGCCGTCGGAGTAGCCGGCCCGAGCACCGGTGACATCGTTGTGCACTGGAATGGCGCCAATTGGCAGCAGGTCGCGATACCTTCCCGCGTTATGGCGAAGGTAAGCGTTCTCGATTCGGTCGGGGCTACCTCGGACCGCAACGTGTGGGCGTTCGACTTGTCTGGCGACTACCTTCGCTTCAACGGGTCAACCTGGACTGCCGGGCGGGCGCCCACGTTCCCGGGCGGTAAGAATGGCCTGGTCATCGCTTCTGGGGTCGCCGTTGGCGCGCATGACGCGTGGCTGTTCGGGTTCGACAGCACCCCCAGCAAGTTCATCTCGTACGCCGCCCAGTTCAACGGCAGCACCTGGCGGGCCATGTCGCTTCCCGCGCCTACCGGCCAATTCGGCGTCTTGGATGCCAGCGCCGTTTCGGCGAGTGACATCTGGGCGGTCGTCGAAGGCGGTCCAGGGCAGCGGACGGCCAACGGGCTGATGCACTGGAACGGGCGCCGCTGGTTCTCGGTCACGCTGCCCGCGTACCTCGCGCGCGGGACGAACCTGACGTCCGTGCTGGCGCTGGCCGGCGGGGATGTGTGGGTGGCGGGCGGCATCCCGACCGGCCATAACGACTGGGGCGTCACGGCACTGTGGAACGGACACGCCTGGACGGTGGACAAGCTGCCATCCGACCCCACCACCAAGCAGGACGTGATCAGCGACCTGGTCCCGGACGGGGCTGGCGGGGTCTGGGCCATGGGCTTCACACCGGAGTCCTGCGCCGGGCCGATGTGGCACTTCAGCGCTAGGGTGTGGACCGACACTGGCCTGGCCGGCTGTTCGGCGGGCGCGTACGTGCACGGCCCCGAGGGTCTGGCCAGCGTCCCGGGCACCACGTCGGTGTGGGCTGTTGGCGGGCAGTCCGACCCGCACGTCCCCAACGGCGAGGCCGGCCTGGTAATGCTGTACGGCTCGCAGCCATAGCCCGCCAACCCGCGCCTCGACAGCTCTGGTCAGCAGTTGACTCGGGGAGGCAGGCCGGTTGAGTCGGCTGGACGGTCGCGGTACGTGCGCTCGGCGAAGTCCAGGAACGCGTCCACGTCCTCGAGCGTCGAGGCGATGCCGAGCGATACCCGGATCGCGCCGCCGGTCGGCAGGCCGATCAGGCGCAGGTAGTCATCCACCGTTGACAGGTCTTCGCGCTGGAAGCGCTGCCGGCCAACCGCCCTCGCCAGGCGCGGGCCGAGCAGGTCTGCCCTGGTCAGCCCGAACGCGCCCTCCCCCGCCCCCGGGTTGCAGAAGCAGCCGGTCCGCAGCGAGATGCCCGCCGCGCTGGCGTCGCGGCCCACGGCGCGCTCGTCGAGCACGCGCCCGGCCGGGTCGAGGAAGTTGAACGACACGGTCCCGCCGCGTGCGACGCGGGACGCCGGGCCGTAGAACCGGATCATCGGCGCGCCCGTGCTGTGCCGCAGCGTGCGCAGGCATTCGAGGAGCCAGCTTGTCAGGATCGAAACCCGCTGGTGGATCAGGTCGACGCCGATACCGCTTATCCAGTCGAGGCCGACTGTCACGTCGGGGATCGCGAGGAAGTTCAGCGTCCCGTCCTCGAACGCGCCTTCGCCGTCGACCATCCGGTGCCAGCCGCCCTGCATGCTGGCCGCCAAGATCGTGCCGCCGGAGAACCACGGCCGGCGCAGCCTGGCGAGGGCGTCGCGCCGGGCCAGCAGGCAACCGACGCCGGTTGGGAAGCCGAATATCTTGTAGAAGCTCAGCGCCACGAACTCGGGCTGCACGGCGCCGAGGTCGAGGCGGTTCGTGGCCACGAACGCCGCCGCGTCGAGCAGCACGTCGTAACCCGCGGCCTGGGCGTCGCGAACCCACAGAAGCGGGTGCTGCACGCCGCTGAAGTTGCTCTGCGCCGGGTAGCCGAACAGCCCGTGCCCGCCGTCGAGCGCGGCGCAGACGTCGTCCGCACCGATCCGCAGTTCGGGCGCGGTGAGCGGGACGTATCTCACCCGCGCGCCCCGCGCTTTCGCGAATTCTCTTATGCCGTTCACCGAGTTGTGGTTGTCGCCGGTCAGCACGAACCTGGTCCCGCGCCGGAACGGATAGGCCTCGGCGACCAGGCGGCAGGCTCCCGTGGCGTTCGGCGTGAAGATGACGGCGTAGTCCTCGGCGGTGGCGTTGAAGTAACGCAGGATCGCCGCGCGTGCCTGTTCGACAAGCAGCGTGGACGCGGTCGAGGTCGGGCTGCCTGAGTGCGGGTTGCCGTAGCAGCCGGCGCTCAGCCGGCTCGCGTGCGCCTGGAGTTGCGACCGGGCGGCGAGCCCGGCGCCGGTGTAGTCCAGGTAAACGTGACCGCCCTCGTCCAGGTATGCGTACTCGGACGCGCGCAGTTCGTCCAGCCGGGAGGTGGCCCCGTACTCCGGGTACGCGGCGTGAAAGTCACTCGTGGCAGTCCGCCCGGGTCGCGTCGTCATTGCTATTTCAGTTAACCACCGGCCGGTTAACTGAAAATTGACCATCAAATTGATGGGCAATTGCGGGAGGTGTGCAGCAGGCCCACGATGGGGCATGTGATGCTATTGAGCCGTGACGACCGAGACGACTGCCACGCTGTTGGCCAGTTACCTGCGCCAGGCGGGGGTAACGCATGTGTTCGGGTACCCGGGGGAGTCGGTGGTCGACTTCATGGATGCCACCCGCGATGGGGGGCCAACGATGGTGGCGGCCGTCCGCGAGGGCAGCGCCGCGTTCATGGCCGAGGGCGCCGCGATGTGCACCGGGCTGCCGGGTGTGTGCCTGTCCACGCTCGGCCCGGGCTCGACCGCGCTGCTCAACGGCGTCGCGAGCGCCACCCTGGACCGGGTCCCCGTGCTGGCGGTCTCCGGACAGGTGGACAGCTCGCGCGAGCAGTACTGGACACACCAGCTGGTCGATCACGACCGGCTGTTCGCGCCGGTCACGAAGCTCACGGCTCGGCTCGAGCCACAGTCGGCCGACACGGTGATCCGCAGGGCATTGCGCACTGCCACCGCCGAACGGCCCGGGGCTGTGCACCTCACAGTCACCACGGATTCGTTCGGAATAACCGTGCCAGACACCATCAACGGCGTGAAAGCCCCGCCGCTTACCCCGGCCGCCACCACCCTCGGTCTTTACGGCGAGGACCCGCTGCGGCCGCTCAGCAAAGCGCGGCGGCCGGTGCTGCTGGCCGGCGCCGGGGCGGTGCGCTGCGGCGCAGGCGCGGCGCTGACCAGCCTCGCCGAGCGGGCCGGGCTGCCTGTCGTCGTCGGGGCGATGGCCAAGGGCGTGATCAGCGAGGATCACCCGTACTTCGCGGGCGTGCTCGACATGGCCGGGTACCGGGTGATCTGGGACCTGCTCGCCAGCGCCGACCTGATCGTCACCGCGGGCTTCGACCCGGTGGAGCTGATAACACCGTGGCAGATCGCCACGCCTGTGTTGCACGTGGACACCACGCCGAACACCGACCAGATCTACCCCGCCGCTACCGAGATCGTCGGGAACGTGGCCGCCGCCCTGGGCTGGATCGACGAGCACTGGGACGGCGCGCCGCGCTGGGCGCCTGGCGAGGTGGCCGCGCACCGCGTTGCGCTCAGGGACGCGTGGGAGGCGGGGTACGAGTCGGGCAAGCTCAACCCCTCCGAGGTCGTCACGACCGTCCGCGAGGCGCTGCCCGCCGACACGATCGCGACGGCCGATGTGGGATCGCACAAGATCATGACGGGACAGGCCTGGGTGGCGAGGGCGCCGCGGGAGACGCTGATCACCAACGGGCTGTCCGCGATGGGGTTCGGGCTGCCCGCGGCGATCGCGGCGTGCCTGTCCCGGCCGGGCACGCCGGTCGTCAGCTTCACCGGCGACGGCGGGTTCGCGATGACGGCGACCGAGCTTTCCGTGGCGTCGCGGCTGGGTCTCGGCCTGGTCGTCGTCGTCTTCTCCGACGGCAGCCTCAACCGCATCGAACTGCACCAGCAGTCGCTCGGCTACCCGCTGACCGCGACAACCGTCGACCGCACCGACATCCCCGCGCTCGCGGAGTCGCTAGGCTGCGACGGGGTCCGGGTAGACAGCGTCACCGGGCTGGGGAAGGCCCTCGGCGTGCGGCGCACCCGCCCCCTTGTCATCGAGGCCAGGATCGGCACCTCGCAGTACGCGGCCCAGTTTTAGGGTGTCAGGCCCGATAGACTGGCCTTCCGTGAGCCTGTCCATCGGAATCGTCGGTTTGCCCAATGTCGGCAAGTCAACCCTGTTCAACGCGCTAACCCGGGCCGGGGCGCTCGCTGCGAACTACCCGTTCGCCACGATCGAGCCCAACGTCGGGGTCGTCGGCGTCCCCGACCCCAGGCTCGCCGCGCTCGCGAAGCTCTACAACAGCGCCCGCATCGTGCCCGCCTCGGTGCGCTTCACCGACATCGCCGGCCTGGTCCGCGGCGCCTCGCAGGGTCAGGGCCTCGGCAACCAGTTCCTCGGCCACATCCGCGAGACCGACGCGATCTGCCAGGTCGTCCGCGTCTTCAACGATCCCGACGTGACCCGCGTGGAGGGTTCCGCGGAACCGGAAGGCGATATCGAGACGGTCGTGACCGAACTGCTCCTCGCCGACCTGCAGACTCTGGAAAAGGCCCTGCCTCGCCTGGCCAAAGAATCAAAATTCAGCAAGGATCCGGAACGAACTGAGGTGACTGCCGCCGCGACCGCGGCTGTGGACGTGCTGAACAACGGCACGACGTTGTTCGCCGGCGCCGCTGCCGCCGGGATCTCGTTGCCGGCGCTGCGCGAGCTGCACCTGCTCACGGCCAAGCCGTTCCTCTACGTGTTCAACATGGACGTCGCGGACCTGGGCGACGAGGGGCTGCGCAAGCAGCTCGCCAGCCTCGTGGCGCCGGCCGAGACGATCGTCCTTGACGCGAAGACCGAAGCCGACCTGACCGAGCTCCCCGAGGACGAAGCCGCCGAGCTGCTCGCCGAGGCCGGCCTGGGTGAGCCGGGGCTTTCCCAGCTCGCGTCGGCCGGGTTCCGCGCCCTCGGGCTGCAGACGTTCCTGACGGCGGGGCCCAAGGAGACCCGCGCCTGGGAGATCCCGATCGGCGCCACCGCCCCCGAGGCGGCGGGCGTGATCCACACGGACTTCCAGCGCGGCTTCATCAAGGCCGAAATCGTGTCGTTCGAGGACTTGATCGCGGCGGGCTCGGTCGCCGCCGCCCGCGCGGTCGGCAAGGCCCGCGTCGAAGGCAAGGACTACGTCATGCAAGACGGCGACGTGGTGGAGTTTCGTTTTAACAAAACATCATAGATCCGCCCGAACTTTCTATACTTCGCCCACCGCGTCACGCGGGGGAGGCGCTGGTGCACCGAGTGCTGGCACCTGTGATAATGCGTCAGTGACCGGTTCACCGGCGCCGTCTTCGCAGCCAGTGGAGCCGTCGGCGCCGTCAGCTTCGGATTCGCCGTCGCATAGGGGCATGCTGCGGCACGGCCGGATGGGTGCAGCGCAGGTGGTCGCCGTGGCTGTGATCGCCGTAGGTGCCCTGGCGGCCATTTATGCGGAACGCTCGACGGTGCGCGAGGGTTTCGTCGCGCTGCGCTATGTCCGGGTCGGCTGGCTGCTGGCCGCGTTCAGCGTGGAGCTCGTGTCCATGGTCGCTTTGGCCCAGCTCGAGCGCTCTCTGTTGCGGGGTGCCGGGGCCAAGCACACGCTGCGTTCGGTGCTGGCCACGGCATACAGCTCCAATGCGATCTCGGTCACGGTGCCGATCATCGGCTCCTCGATCGCGACCGCCTATGCCTACCGCGACTTCCGCCGCGCGGGGGCCAGGCCGGAGCACGTCAGCATGGCCCTGACGGTCGCGGGCGTCTTCTCGACCGTCGCGTTCGCGGTGATCGCGGCGACCGGCGCGCTGATCACCGGCAATCCCGCCGCCGCGGCCGCGTCGCTGGTCGCGAGCTTCCTGCTGGCGGCAGCGGTGGCGGCCATCGTGGTGGCATTGCGTTTCCCGCGCGCCCGCACCTGGCTGGTGGGCCGCGTGACCGGCGCCCTCCGGGTGAGTAAGCATGTCATCAAGCGGCCCCGGGGTGAGCCGCGCTCGGTAGTCACCGGCGCGCTCGACCTTGTGGGTGCGCTGCGCCTGAGGTACCAGACTGCCGCGGGGGCGTTCGGCTGGGCGCTGGTCAACTGGATCGCCGACGTGGCCTGCCTGGTGTGCGCGATCAAGGCGGTTGGCGAGCCCGTCCCGTGGGCGGCGATCCTGATCGTCTGGACGGCGGGCGTCGGCGCCGCCAGCTTCAGCCCGGTGCCTGCCGGGTTCGGCATCGTGGACATCGTGCTGATCACCGCCCTCGCCACCGCCGGGCTGCATGGCAAGTACTCGGTCGCCGCGGTGCTGGTGTACCGGGGCATGAGCCTGAAGGGGCTGATCACCGTGGCGTTTCTCATCTACCACCGCACGGTGAGGCGCCGCCAAGGATACGCGCCGGAGTCCGCACCACCATCGCGTCGATCCACTGCGCCGTGACGCTATCCGCTCGGTATATACTCTGAATATCTAGCGGGCGGGTGGCAGGAGGACGGGCATGGTCGGGTTCCGCGCTGCCATCGCGCCTTCGCGGTCTGGTGGAGCCGAGGGCAATGAGCGGCTTACCGCGATGACCGGGGCGGTGCTGCTGATCCTGCTGCTCGTCGAGTGCTACACGATCTTGAAGATCGGCCGCCTGCTCACACTGCACGTCTTCCTCGGCATGCTGCTCCTCGGGCCGGTCACCCTCAAGGCCGGGTCGGTCCTCTACCGGTTCACCCGCTACTACGCGGGGAGCGCGCCGTACCGGCAGAAAGGGCCGCCCGCGCCGCTGCTGCGGCTGATAGGGCCGATCATTATGCTGCTCACGGCGTGCGTCTTCGGCTCCGGCATCATGCTCGCCGTCATCGGCCCCAGCTACGGGCCGCCCAGCGGGTGGCTTACGGTGCACAGGATCTCGTTCATCGCCTGGGCTTTCTTCATCGCTATCCACGTGCTCACCTACGTGTGGCGACTGCCGCGACTGCTCGCCGCCGAGGCACGCGGCGGCTCCGTCCCGCACGATGAAGCCGACGGGCACGCGGGCGGCGGGCGGCACGCCAGCCGTGCGATGCAAGTCCTCGGCGGCCGCGGCACCCGGCTGGCACTGCTGATCGCCTCGCTCCTCGCCGGCCTCGTGATCGCTTTGCTCACCGTGCACCTCGTGGGCAAGTGGGAGCCATTCAGCTGATTGGTTACGGGGTGTAAGGAGTCGCTCGGTGCGGCTGAGCGAACTGGGAAGCGATTTTCTAGCTTCCGGCGTGGGTTTGTCCCGTGATGCGAATGAACCTGCTGCTTGCCTGTTGCGTATTTGTATGTGATGAGTTACGTTCAGTAAGCAAGGCCCGCATAGTGGCGGGTTATATCTGGGTCAGGTGTGACTGGAGATAACTCCAGTACGGGATCGTGCGTTTTGTTCGGCTCTATTGCCGCACGTGAAGCGGCTTTTGGGCGCACAATGGTGCACGGGACCGGCAGGGAACACACCTGTGTCTGGGCTAACCAGGTACGGGAGTGGCGGAGGTGTAATGGTACGCAGGTCGAGCGTCTCCAGCCTTGATAGCGGAACGGAGTCGACCGTGTACGGTGATAAATCACCGGTCATGGACGGGCGCCGTTCCGCGACCGCCAAAGCGCCGTGGAGCGGCGCCGGCGGGCGCTGGATGGTATGGCCGATGCGGGTCGTTCTCTGGGCGGCGATTCTCATTATCGGCTATCGCGGCGTAATGGCGATCGCACTGAATGAGACGCCTGCCAATACAAAAGGCGCGGCGACTACGACTGCTTCGACGCCTGCGTTTCCCGTGACGCTTGGCGAAGCGTTCGCCATGCAGTTCGGCCAGGCCTACCTGAACTTCAGTCCGGCGACCGCAACTCAGCGCGCGCAACAGCTGGCGGCTTTTATACCTGCCAATGTCCGCGTCAGTGATCCTCAATTCGGCTGGAACGGCGGCGGCACTTCCCTGCTCGACTCCGAGCAGGTGGCCGGGATTGATGTGCGCACTGCGCACATCGCGGTGGTGACGTTGCTGGCATCGGTGAACAGCAAAATGATGGAGCTCGGCGTGCCGCTCTACGCTTCCGGCGGCGGGATAGTGGTCTCCGGCGAGCCGGCTGTGCTGCCCGCGCCGATGACCGTATCGCCACCAGGCACGCCGCAGGCGGGCTCCGATCAGGCCGCGCAGCGCGCGCTGTCGAATCAGCTGCCGGCATTCTTCCAGGCCTATGCGAACGGGGATCAGGCGACCCTGAACCGGTTCCTCGCGCCGGGGGTTTCGCTTAACGGCCTCGACGGCGCCGTAAGTTTCGGGTCGATCGGGAGCATCACCGTTCCGCCGGGCGGCGCGACACGCGACATCACCGTGACCGTCAATTGGGTGTTTCCTGGCCAGGTCAGAGGGGGTATGAGTCAGCTCGCTACAACTTATGACATGTCGGTCATCGACCAGCAAAGCGGAAGATGGTATGTAAGGGAGATCCGTGCATCTACGCAGCCGATGGGAAGCCAATGACCCAGGACGCGTCGTCGACCCCCGACCGTGCCTTGCGGCCGGCGAGCGATGGCAAGTGCCTCCGGCCCCCACTGCCCACATACGCTCCCTGGGCCCCATGGCGTCCCCGGCCGCTCACTGATGTACACGGAAGGGAAGGATGATGTCCGTTCAGATCATCGCCGCGGCGGCCCCGCAAGCGGCGATCAGCACCCAAGGCCTAGTCACCTACCTGCAGAGCCTTTTCGGCCCGCTATTCCTGGGGATAGTGGGCATCGTAGCGCTCTTCTTTCTCTTCACTCGCGAGATCACCCGGTTCGTGCAGTTCATCGTCCTGGCCGTCCTGATCGCGGTGGTCTTCTACACGCCCAGCATCGTCCAGGAGCTGGCCACGGGAATAGCAAACGCACTCGGGGTCCACTAATTATTACTCGCTGAGGAGCGCGTCAAAGTGGACCTGCCCACTTATACGAACATCTGGCGGATCGAAAAGCGGCTCTACAAGCTTTATGACTTTAGGCTTCCCGCGCCGCTGCCGATCAACTGGATCGCCGTATTTACTGGGATTACGGTGCCTTATATCGTTCTCCTGGTCGCGATAGGGCTGCCCTTCAACCACAGCTTGGTGTGGCTGTACATTCTGCCGCCCGGCCTGCTGACCTGGCTGACGACCCGGCCGGTCATCGAGAGCAAACGTTTGCCGGAGCTCGTGGAATCACAGGTCCGCTATCTGACTGAGCCTCGTGTTTGGTGCAGGCTCGCGCCGCTCAGCGAAAAAGACCAGATCATCGTGACTGCCCGCGTGTGGCACAGTAGCCGGGCACCCCGCAAGCGCAAGGAACAAGGAGTCGTCGCGGTCCGCGACCGGGGCACCGTGGCCCGGCGGAACCGGCGGACCGTCCAGGCGGGCGCGGCCGTGGCGTTCGATGCCGTTTCGGCGGCGGCCAGCGCGTCAGCGTCGGTCGTCGTGACGGCGAACGCACCGCTACCGGCGCCTAGTTCCGCCCGGGTCAGGGCCCGGGCGCGAGGAAAGGGAACAGGAGCCTCAGGCGGCGCTGTAAAGACCCGCTCCGCTGAGCCCCGCCCCGTACGCAACGGCCGCGCGGCGGCGCCCGCACGACCTGCCGCCGAGACGACGTGGCCAGCCCTCGAGCAGCACCCAGCCGCTGAGCCGTGGCCAAGCTCAGCGGGCGAAGCCTGGCCTGTTGCCGATCCGCAGTCGGCCGCTGCACGGGCTCCGGTCGCCGACCAGGAGGTCGCTCCCAAGCACGGGAGGTTCCGGCTCGCCGCGCTCAGGTCAAAACCGGCCGGCCCGCCACCCACGCTGCCACCCGGGGTGGCGCTGAAGCCCCCGCCGTCTCCTTCCGACATGCCAGAGCACGCTGCGCCGGACGTCCACCCGGTGTCACCACGGCCACCGGCGCGGCCCGGCGCCACGGGCGCGTCACGCATCGAGGTCTCGCATAACGATCAGCGGTTGGATTTGTTTGCGGTTTCAGGTGCTAGGACACCGCAAACAGCAAACAAACCGGCGGATGCGCCGGAGGTGGTGACGCCGCCGGTGGCGGGTGATGCGCCGGCGATGGTGACGCCGCCGGTGGCGGACGTTGCGCCGGACGTGGTAACGCCGGCGGAGGCGGCGGCGGACGCCGCCGCGCTGCCGGAAAGCGTTGCGCATGTTACGGCTGTCGCGCAGCACGACCAGCGGGTACCGTCCATCGAGCGGGCGCTGAGCGGGCCGGCGAAGGATCGCAACCTGTCCTGGCACGGCAAGGTCAGGATCGTGGCGGGCGCCACGCAGGGGCCGGGGGCACGCGACCAGGAGGCGCTGGACAGGGCACGAGCCCGGCTTCCGCTCAACGGGCCGAAGCGGGTCCTCATGCTCGGCTGCACCAGCGGCGCCGGCCAGACGGTCACCACCCTGATGACCGGGCACATCCTTGCCAGCCTGCGAGAACAGCCTGTCGCCGCGGTTGACTTGCACGACGGCACGCTCGCCAGGTACAGCGCGCCTGTCGGCTGGATGGAGGAGATCCTCGGCGGCAAGACGCCGGAGAAACGCGCGCCATCCCGCCCGGACGGCCTCAGCCCCACTCCCAGGGATACCGCGGCGCGGTTGGACGTGATCGCTTCCCACGAGGCACTCGGGGATGGTGACGAACGGCTCCTCGCCGAACACCTCGGCAAGTACTACCCGCTGGCCATGCTCGACCCCGGCGCGGCCGGGCTGACCAAGCTGCTCACGATCACCGACCAGCTTGTCGTGGTGGTCCCCGCGAGTGTGGAGGCGCCGGGCGCGCTCGCCGACACCCGCGACTGGCTGGACGCGCACGGTTTCGCCGACCTGGCGGCGCATTCGGTGACGCTGATCAACGGCGTGAGCAGGCGTAGCATGCCGGACGTCGCGCAGGCCGAATCGGTCGCACGGGGCCGCTGCCGCGCGATCGTCCGCGTCCCGTGGGACGACATGCTGCCGGTGGGGATCACCGGACCGTCCACCCTCCGGCCCCAGACCCGCGTCGCGTACACCGCGCTGGCGGGGGTTCTGGTGGCCGGAATGGCCGCCACACCGATCAGGAAAAAGAATTGATCCCCGGAACGGACCGTGGCGACTGTCACGGCCAGCCGACTCAGGAGAAGTGGTGAGCACGAAGTCGAAGGGCCGAAGCCGCCTGGCGATCCGATACTTCGACGACCGGGTGCTGCTGACCGATACGCACGCGTGGGCGTACTACCGCGTGCCCTCGGTCTCCTATGAGTTCACGACGCCCGAGGAGCGCGAGGCCCTCGCGACCAATATCACGGTCGCGCTCGCCGCGATCAGGATGCAGGACGCCGAGGTGCACCTGCGGATCGCGCACCGGCCTTACCCGGCGGTGGAGTGGGCCACGGGCCTGGACGCCACCTCCGACGGCGGCCCGGGCTGGCGGGAGTACCTGGAGCAGATCTATCAGTACGTGTGGGCGAAGGACTTCTGGTCGAAGGAGATCTACCTCGGCGTCCGGCTTGGCCAGCGCGGGATGCGCGCGCAGCTTTCAGGCGGGGTGTTCACGCACTTCCTGCACAGCTACCGTGCCACCGAGCGCACCCTGGGCATCGATGACGAGTCGCTGCCCGCGGGCGAGATAGGCAAGTGGACCGAACAAGCCGAACGGCTCGGCCGGGCCCTCACCGCTAGCGCGCTCGCCGCGCGGCACGCGAACTCCCGCGAGGTCGCCTGGCTGGTCCGGCACACGTTGATGGGTTCGCTCAACGACCCGCCGCCATCGGCGGCGCGCCGCCGGACCTGGGGGGCGGGGGAGGTCGAGCAGCTTTACGAGGGCCAGGTGCACAACGGCCGCACTCTGCTGCGCCTTGAGCATGTGGAGGGGGAGTCCTACGCGGCGTTCCTGTCGTTCGCCAGATTCCCCGACGTGATGTCGTTCCCCGAGGGCGAGCCGTGGCTGCATTACGCGGACTCGCTGCCGTTCCCCGTTGAGGTCAGCTCGAGAATGCGGCTGATCCCTCCGGCCAAGGCGAGCAAGGACGTCAGCAGGCGGCTCGCGCACGCGCGCGACATGGACGCGCACATCAGGGAGGCGGGCGCGGAGGCGCCGATCGCGCTGGCGGAG
Organism: Trebonia sp.; assembly: GCA_035571275.1. Taxonomy (GTDB): domain Bacteria; phylum Actinomycetota; class Actinomycetes; order Streptosporangiales; family Streptosporangiaceae; genus Trebonia. The sequence continues at coordinate 21,490 of DATMKQ010000121.1, read as the reverse complement.
CAGATCGCCGCGGCGCGGATGCTCGAGCACGGCATTACCAAGGAGCGGCTGCCGTTCGTGTACGGGTGGCACCGGCTGATCGTGACCGCGCCCAGCCGTGACCTGTGCGTCCGTCGGGTGGAGGCGGTCACCGAGCATTACCGGGACATCGGCATCGACATCGTGAACTCCACCGGCGACCAGTTCTCGCTGCTCACCGAGTCGCTGCCAGGCGAGCGGCTGCGGCTTTCCTCGTACGTGCAGCGCCAGCCGCTGTACACGATCGCGGGCGGCATGCCGACAGCGACCGTGGAGCTTGGCGACCGGATCGCGGACGGCGTGGGCTGGATCGGGCCCTACATCGGCGAGACGATGGGCCGGGCGCGTTCTGTCGTGCACTTCGACCCGATGCTGGCCGCCGCGCGCAACCGGCCGACGGCCGTCGCCATCACCGGCGAGCCGGGCGGCGGGAAGACGACGCTGGCGATGCTGCTGATCTACCAGCTAGCGCTGCGCGGTGCGACGGTCGCGGTGATCGACCCCAAGGGTGACGCCGAGCCGCTTGTCGAGTTCCTGTCCAGGTCCGGGCGCAAGGCCCGGGTGCTGCCGCTCGGCTCTGCGGCCGCCGGCCTGCTCGACCCGTTCTCGTTCGGCGACGACCTGGCGGAAAAGCGCACGATGGCGACGGAGACGCTGCGCCTGCTGCTGCCGCGAATGAGCGAGGAGCGGGAGAGTGCGATGATCCAGGCGGTCGGCACCGTGGCCGGCGGGCCGCGGCCAAGCCTGGGCAAGGTCGTTCGCCAGCTGGAGGAGTCCGAGGATCCGGCGTGGAAGAACCTCGGTGCCGTGATGCACTCGGTCTCCGAGATGCGCCTGGCCAGGCTGTGCTTCGCCCCGTCCGGCGGCCAGCAGATCGACGCCGAGGGCTGGACGACGGTGTTCACGCTGGGCGGCCTGACGCTGCCTGACACGACGACCGGCAGGGACGATTACTCCTACGAACAGCGGCTGTCGGTGGCGCTGCTGTACCTGGTGTCGCAGTTCGCACGCAGGCTGATGAACACCGTGGAGCGCACCGCGCAGAAGGCGATCTTCCTCGACGAGGCGTGGGCGATCACGTCCACGCCCGAGGGCGCGAAGCTGGTTCCCGAGGTGTCCCGGATGGGGCGCTCCAGGAACACGGCGCTCGTCCTCATCTCACAGAACGCGGGCGACCTGCTCAACGAGCAGGTGACCAACTGCCTGTCCAGCGTGTTCGCGTTCCGCTCGTCGGAACGTGCCGAGGTGACGAACGTCCTGTCGCTGCTCGGCGTGGAGCCGTCCGAGGAGCACAAGGCAGCGCTCCGTGCCCTCGGAAACGGCGAATGCATCTTCCGTGACCTCGACGACCGCGCGGGCCGCATCGGCGTCGATCTCGTATCCGAAGAACTACGGGACTGGATCGACACAAATCCGACACGAGCCCGTCGGCCGGCACAGCCGGCGGCGGCGACCACCTAGCAGTAACCGCCGTATACAGGAGCCCCCCCGATGGCTGAACCCCACGCACGCGCCCTGACCAGGGCAGTGCTGCTGACCGGCGCAATCTTCACGGTCCTGCTCGGCGGGTTGTTCTTCGCCCGCCCGGCCGGAGCTGTCCCTCTCGCCCACCCCGCCGCCCATCCGGCGGCGGCGCGCGCCGCCACGATGACGCACGCGACGACGGACAAGCTACCCGCCCCTGTGAACCAGCTGGAGACGGACGCGCTCGTCCGGCCGGACGGCGGGATCTGCAGTGTGCCGGGCATGGGTGACATCCTCAACCTGGCCGGCTTCTGCAACAACGGCGGCGTCGTCGGGGACCTGAACAACATCTGCACCCCGTCGACGCCGCAGCCGGAGCAGGCCACCGCGGGCGTGGACTCGCTGATCGCGCCTCCGGGCGGCCAGACCGGCGGCAAGACGCTGTACGACAACTATGGCCTGGCCGGCCAGTACTGGGCGGCCTACGGCCTGCAGTGCTCGGACATTACCTCGCTGATCGGCAACAACGTCGCGGGCATGGTCTTCGACATGGCCAAGTCGCTGGACCGGGTGACGATTACCGTGTACCAGTCCGCGGCGGGCAACGGCATCCTGGCGTGGCTGCAGACCGCGGTCAACCATCTGATCACGTCGCTCGGCAACGCGATCTACTTCCCGTTCCTGATGCCGGTAGTGATCATCGGCGCGATCTGGCTGGCTTGGCAGGGGCTGGTCCGCAAGCGGGCCACCAGGACCATCGAGGGCACGCTGTGGATGGTCGTCGCCTGCGCGGCCGCGATCTGGCTGATCGGCAGGCCCGCCGACTTCACCGGCGTTGGCACCTCGGTGTCCAACGGCGTCACGCAGGTGCTGAACGTGGCGTTCGCGAAGCTGCCGGGAACCACCGTAAGCGACTGCCTGCCGGTGCAGGCAGGCGACCCGCAGAGCGTGACGACGAACTACGTGTTCAGCTCGTCGAACGGGCTAGTGGACGAGAACGCCAACGACCTGTGGTCGGTGCTGGTCTGCAAGCCCTGGCTGGACGGCGAGTTCGGCAGCACCCAGTTCGCGACGTCGAGCACGCAGACCCCGACCGTGGTGAACCAGTACGGCCGGGCGCTGCTGTGGGCGCAGGCGATTGCCGTCAACGAGCAGCCCACGGCCGCGCTGATCGCCGCCAAGCAGAGTGTCTACCAGGGCATCGCTAAACAGATGCAGTCCAGCAACCCGGCGGTCTACCCGCTGTTCCAGGGCTTGCAGTGGACGACCAGGCTGGAAATCGGCTTTGAGGCGCTGTTCGCGGCGGTGGCCGCGGGACTGCTCGTGCTGCTGATCGCGCTGACCCTGATCGTGCTCAAGCTCGGCTTCCTGCTGCTGCTCGTCGCCGGGCCGTTCTTCCTGATAATCGGGACGCACCCTGGGTTCGGCCGGGTCATCGCGATCCGCTGGTTCGAGATGCTCGTCGGCGTGCTGATGAAACAGGTGGCGATCGCGATCGTGCTGAGCGTGCTGCTCTACTGTTATTCGCTCATCATGAGCACCACCGACACGGCGCTGCCGTGGGCGCTCAAGATCTTGATGATCGCGCTGGTCACCGTCGCGGTGTTCATCTACCGTAAGCCGTTCCAGCACCTGTTCTCCTCGGTCGGCTACGGCGTCATCGGCTCGGAGGGGCGGGCGGAGTACAGCTGGCGAGAGGCGAGCTACGGCTTCCGCCGGGCATCCGCCACCGCGGCGGGTGTCGCGATCCCCAGCGTGGCCGCCTACCGTGCCGCCCGCTGGGCGCGCCGTCACCCGGCCACCGCCGCGGCGGCCGGCGCCGCGGGCCCGCCGGGGGCCTCGGCCATGGCCGGCCCGCCCGGCGAAGAGGCCGCGGCGGGCACTGCGTCGCCCCCGCCGGGCGCGGATGGCCACGTCACGGGCAGGCTACGACCGGAAGGACCGTCGTCGCCGCCAGGCGACGACGACGGCCAGGGCGGCTCCGGCGGGTCCGGTGGCTCCGGCGGAGGCGGCCGGGGCAGACAGTGGCCGGAGGCCGGGAGCGGCAGCGGCCGGGCGGCACCGCCGCTGCCGCTGCGACCGCCCGGCGGCAGGTCAGCACCCGAGGGTGCCTCGGCGGGCTGGGCCCGCGGCTCGTCGGCGCGCTCCACCACCAGCGGTCGGTCCGCGGGTTCCGCTCCCGCTCCGGCCTCCGGTCCGGCGGGCAACGGCAATCGCTCCGATCCGCCGCCGGGCCTGGCTGACAACGGGCACCGCTCCGCGCAGGCGCCCGGCCCGGCGGGCAGCGTCCGCCGGGGCCGCTCCGGCGGTTCTGGTGACGCCTCCGGCGGCGGGCGCCCGCCCGCGCCGCCGCGGGTCCGGCCAGGTTCCCGGTCGTCTGGCAACCGGCCGGCGGGCGGTGGCGAGCCGGGCAATGGCTCCGGCGCCACGTTCGGGCGCCCTAGAGGAAGCGGCTGGTTCGGGGCAGGAGGCACGGTCCGTTCTGGTGACATAGAGGGAACCGGGGCGGCGGGAAAGCGGTCGCCGCTGCCGTTCTGGCTGCGGCCTGTCCGCCGGGACAAGTAGCGAGGGCCGGCCATGGAACTGTCCACCGGCCAGCAGCGACTGCTGTTCGCCGTCGTCGTCCTGCTCCTCGCCGGGCTGGGCATCTACCTGCTAGGCCCCGGCACGCACCACGGGGCCGGCGCGTCGCCCACCACGTCGGCCAGCAGTTCTCCCGCCGTCACTGCGAGCAGCCCGCCGACGGCGGTCCCGCCCGCAACCGTGCCGCCCGGCACGCCCATCGCCACGTCGCCGGGTGCCGGGGGCACGGACATCTACCAGTGGCTGCCGTTCACCCAACAGGACCTGACCGAGGCGGCACAGGTGACGACGGCCTTCGCCGTCGACTACGACACGTTCAGCTACACCGAGACGGCCACCGCGTACGCCGCGAAAATGGCCAACGTGGTCACCGCTGAGCTGGCGGAGACGCTCCAGAACGCGTACGCCACGCCCGGGGTGGCGGCGCAGCGATCCCGCCAGAAGCAGATCTCCACGAGCAGCGGCGGGATCACTGCGATCCGTTCGTTCGGCACCGGATCGATCACGTTCCTCGTCAACATCGTGCAGCGGCTTGCCACCAGCACGGGGACGACGACCGCGAGCACCCAGTACGCGGTCACGGTCGTGTCCGCGGCCGGGGGCTGGGAGGTCGACGACATCGAACTCGCGGACGCGGGTAACTCGTGAACCGCCGGGTCCTCGGGCTTTCCGTCGCCGGCGTGGCCGTGCTCCTGCTGCTCGCCCTGCTCACGATACCGATGCTCGTGGTCGGCGGCAGCAGCATCCTGTTCGCCGGCGGCAGCGGCGCCGGCTGCGGCCAGGGCTCCGGGCCGACGGTCGCCCAGCCCGGGGTCAGCGCGCAGGCGCAGAACTCCATCCCGGTGAACTACCTGACGTGGTTCCGGCGGGTCGGGCAGCAGTACGGCATCGCGTGGACGATCCTGGCAGGCATCGGCGAGGTGGAAAGCGACGACGGGCGGTCCACGCTGCCTGGGGTGCTGAGCGGCGCCAACCCGTTCGGCGCCGCCGGGCCGATGCAGATCGGCATCGGGGGCGCCGCGGGCGACCAGTGGGGCGGGGCGCCGATCCATCCGGCGTCCGAAGTGGTCGACGGGGTCGCGACCGACGAGGACGGCAAGCCCACGGTGTCGGTGTACGACCCGGCGGACGCGATCGCGGGCGCGGCGAAGTACCTGCTCGAGCACGGCGTGCAGACCGACCCATCCGAGGCGATCTTCGCCTACAACCACCTGGACTCCTACGTCCAGGACGTGTTGTCGTGGGCGTCGACCTATGCCAGCGGCGGGTACACGGTCAGCGCGGTCACACCGGGGTCGGGCTCCGGTCCCTCCGGGACGTGCACCGGTCAGCTTGACGTCTTGACCACGCCGAACGCCGTGGTCGGCCTCGTCATCAGCTACGCCGAGGCGCAGATCGGCAAGCCGTACTTGTGGGGCGGCACCGGACCGGACGCCTTCGACTGCTCCGGCCTGGTCATGATGGCCTACCGCGCCGCCGGCATCGACATTCCGCGCACCTCGCAGGAGCAGTGGCTGTGGGGGCCGCGCGTCCCGGCCTCCCAGGTGGAGCCCGGCGACCTGGTGTTCTTCGCGGGTGGGGACGGCACGGTCCAGGCGCCCGGGCACGTGGGGCTGGTGATCGGCAACGGCCAGATGATCGAGGCGTACGCGACCGGCTTCCCGATCCGTATCTCCACATACGGGACCCCGACCTCGCCGGGAGGCGACAACCAGGTTGTCGGCTTCATCCGCCCATGGGCCCACGTCGGCGTCCACCTCACCGGCGGCTAGTGCCCGCACCGATGTTACTCTGCCGATAGTACGCATCGCGGGGAAGGCAATACCGTGTGGAGTCGCCGGCTGAGCGGGGTGTGGTCAGCCGCTGTCGCGGCGACGGCCACGGTCCTGCTGTGCGCCTGCGGCGGCCCGGCCGGGCCGGCGCACCAGGGCGCCCCCGCGGCCGGACAGCGAACAAGCGGGCACTCGGCCGCCACGGACGGGCGTGCTACGGACGGCCCGGCCGCGCAAGACGCCGTCGCGCCGCGGGCGGGAGTGCTGACCGGGACCGGGCCGGTTGTCGCGCTCGGGGACTCGTACACGGCGGGTGACCTGATGCCGTTGTCCCTGACTAGCCGGCCGTTCGGCTGCCTGCGATCGTCGGACGGGTACCCGGCTCGGGTGGCGAAGGCGCTTGGTGTGACCGCCGACCTCGTCAACGTGTCCTGCACCGGCGCGGGCGTCACGGAGATGACCGAGCCGCAGAAAACGTACCTGGGCACTAATCCGCCGCAGCTCAGCGCCCTCGCGCCCGACGATTCCCTGGTCATGCTGACGCTCGGCGGCGACGACATGGGTTTCATGAACGGGCTCCGGACCTGCATGAAGCTGAGCGTGACCGACCCGTTCGGGAGCCCGTGCGAGGGCCACTTCAACAGCGGCGGCACCGATCAGTTGGCAGCGCAGGCCGCCGCCGAGGGGGTGAAAATATCGACGGTGCTCGACGAGATCCGCTCCCGCGCGCCGCATGCCCGGGTGCTGCTCGTCGGGTACCCGGATCTGTTCCCGCAACAGGGCGGCTGCTGGCCGGTCGTTCCGATCACCGATGGGGACATCGGCTACCTGCGGGGCATCGAGACACAACTCAACGCGGTGCTGGCGCACGCGGCCCAGGTCGCGGGCGCCACCTTCGTGAACACCTACACGCCGACGATCGGGCACGACTTCTGCCAGGGCCCGACCGCCAAGGACGTCGAGGGCCTGGTCCCGACGTCGCTAGCCGCCCCCTTCCACCCGAACGCCCGTGGCCAGGCCGCCATCGCCGCCCTTATCCTGGCGGCGCTGCGGGCGGGCTAGGGCCGCGGTCGCGGCTAGCGGGCCTGGTGGATCAGTACTGCTCCGCGTGCCTCGCGCGGCGCAGCGAGCGGCCCCGCTGGCGCGGCTCCGGCAGCTTGCGCGCCAGCTCCTCGGGCAGCCTGAGCAGCGGGTTCGCGGCGCTGGCAACCACGTCCTGCGCGAGCTCCGTGACCCGTCGGCCCCGTGATCGCGCGGCGCTGCGCAGCAGGTCGAACGCCTCCCTGGGGCGCAGCCTGTGCCGTTCGGCGAGCACACCGATGGCCTGCTCGACGCGGACGCGCGAGGCGAGGGCATGCTCAAGCTGAGCGACCGTCACCGCGAGCCGTGCGGCTTCATCATTTTCCCGAACGGAGCGGGGCGGCTGCCCGTCCGGCCCGTTCGACCAGCCCGATGGCGGGCGCGGAGCGGGCGGCCTCGCGGCCACCTGCGGGGCGGTCCGCTGCGGGGCGGCGCCTTGCTGGTCGGTCCGCTGCGGGGCGGCGCCTTGCTGGTCGGTCCGCTGCTTGTCGGTACGGTGCTTTCCCTGGCCGTTGGGGCCGCCGGACGGCCGCCGCGGGTGACCGTTCGCGTCGACGGCCTCGAGCAGCCTGGTGTCATCGTCCGTCGCCTGGTCCGCGGCGAACAGGTCGGCGAGCACCATCGCGCTGGTCAGGTCGGAAACGTTCTCACCGCGGACCACCCAGCCATGCTCCGCCTTGTGCACGACGACATCGTCGCCGTGCTCACCGTCTCGGCCTGTTGGCCCGTTAATGCTCATACCTTGCCTGCTCCCCCCCAGGGTCACCAACAACAAGCTAACGCCCCCTCCGTACCAGGACGTGCCTACCACTATCCATGGCGGAGCGCATATTAGCGAAATCATTCGCCCAGGATTTCGCTACGCGCGCAGAGCCAGCCCGCTCCGTTCCGGATAAATGGCCTTTAATCCGCCCGTACCGGGGCGTGTTCTCGGGGGGTGAGCGGCCGGCTAGCCGGCCTGGGCAGCAGCCAGCTCGGCCAACCGGGCCTGAACCTGGGCGGCCGACGGGTTGACCATCGTGCTGCCGTCGGGGAACAGCAAGGTGGGAACCGTCTGGTTGCCGCCGTTGACGCTCATCACGAACTCCGCGGCGGCGGGGTCGTGCTCGATGTCGACCTCGGCCATCTCCACGCCGACCCGGCTCAGCTGCGCCTTCAGACGCTTGCAGAACCCGCACCACTGGGTGGTGTACATGGTGAGCGGCACCGGTTGCCTCACTTTCCTGTTGGCACAAACCAGCCGGACTTTCCTGTTGGCACAAACCAGCCGGACTTTCCTGTCAGCACAAACTGGCCTGCCTGACCCTTGGCTGGCCTGCTTGTGCAACAACTTCGGCGCGCCGCTCGTTCCCGCGTCTGGCGTGCTTTTCGCGACCGCGGCACGCGCCCCGTGCGGGACACTGGTTACCGATGGACTCCGATGACCTGCTGGCGGCGCTCGACCCCGAACAGCGCGAGGTGGCGCTGACTACCAGGGGGCCCGTCTGCGTCCTCGCGGGCGCGGGTACGGGTAAGACCCGGGCCGTCACCCACCGGATCGCGTACGCCGTGGCTAGCGGAGTCGTGAACCCGGCGCATGTGCTCGCGCTCACGTTCACGGTGCGCGCGGCCGGTGAGCTCCGCGGTCGGCTCCGCGACCTGGGCGGAGGGGCGGAGACGGTGCGAGCGAGCACGTTTCATTCGGCGGCGCTGCGGCAGCTCACCTACTTCTGGCCGCGGGTCATCGGCGGGCGGCCGCCCAAGCTGGCCGAGTCAAAGCTGCCGCTGGTGCGCGAGGCGGCCCGCGACATGCGGCTGCGGCTCGATGGCCCGGCGCTGGCCGACGCGGTGACCGAGATCGAGTGGGCCAAGGTGGGCCAGACTCATCCGGACTCCTACCTGCCCGCCGCGCTGTCCGCCGGCCGCACGCCGTCGGCTGGCGTGGAAGAGGTCGCCCGCCTCTACCAGGCCTACGAGCAGCTGCGCCGGGACCGGCAGCTTATCGACTTCGAGTCGATCCTCGAGCTCACCGCGGCGATTCTGTTCACCGAGCCCGCCATGGCCAGCGAGGTGCACGCGGCTTTCCGCTACTTCACGGTGGACGAGTTCCAGGACGTTAACCCGCTCCAGAAGCTGCTGCTCGACGCCTGGGTAGGCGGGCGCGACGACGTGTGCGTGGTCGGCGACCCGCGCCAGACGATCTACTCCTTTACCGGGGCGACAGCTTCCTACTTGCGGGATTTCGCGGTCGACTACCCGGACGCGACGGTTGTCCGGCTGGTGCGCGACTACCGTTCGACGCCCCAGGTGGTGGCGGTCGCCAACCGGCTCGCGGCCGGGTCCCGTGGTACTTCCCTGGAGGCGGAGACCAGCCGGGCCGCTTCCCGCGATACCGCGCCCGCGACGTCCGCCACTTCCATCACTTCCGTGACGTTTGGCGCGCTGGTCGCGCAGCGGCGGCCTGGTCCCGAGCCGCTGGTGTCGCGGTACGACGACGAGGAGGCCGAAGCCGCCGGCGTCGCCACGCAAGCGGCGGTGCTGATCGCGGGCGGCGTGCCGGCGCAGGAGATCGCCATCCTGGTCCGGGTCAACGCGCACATGGAGCGGTTCGAGGTCGCGCTCGCCGCGGCGAAGGTGCCGTTCGTGGTGCGCGGCGCGGAGCGGTTTTACGACCGGCCCGAGGTACGCCAGGCGCTCGTGCTCATCCGGGGCGCCGCGCGGGCCGACGGCGCCGACTGGTCATCGGCAACAGGAGAGCATGACGGGTCAGGATCGCTGGGCGATATGCCCGCGGCGGTCCGGCACGTCCTGGCCAGCGCCGGGCTCACCGCCGAGCCGTCCGCCGGGCGCGGTGCCGTGCGGGAACGCTGGGAGTCACTCGCCGCGATCGCCGCGCTGGCGCAGGACATGGCCGCGGCGCGACCGCAGGCCGCGCTCGCCGACTTCGCCGCCGAGCTGGCTCGCCGGGCTGACATCGGCCACGCCCCAGTCGCGACCGCGGTGACGCTCGCCACCATGCACGCGGCGAAGGGGCTTGAGTGGGACGCGGTTCTGCTGCCCGGTCTCGTTGAGGGCATAATGCCGATCGTGCACGCGCGAACACCGGAGGCGATCGAGGAAGAGCGGCGCCTGCTCTACGTGGCCGTCACCAGGGCGCGGCAGCACTTGCAGCTGTCCTGGGCGCCGGCCCGCACGCCAGGTGCGGCGCAGGCCCGCCAGCGATCCCGGTTCCTGCGCGGCCTGTTCCCGCTCGTCACAGCCGCCGAGCTGGCGTCGGAGCGCCCATGAGCGACGCGCTGGAGAGGCTGCTCGACCTGCTTGACCTTGAGCAGATCGAGGTCAACATCTTCCGCGGGCGCAGCCCGGACGAGACCGTGCAGCGCGTTTTCGGCGGGCAGGTCGCAGGGCAGGCCCTGGTGGCCGCCGGGCGGACGGTTCCCGCCGACCGGGCGGTGCACTCGCTGCACGCCTACTTCATCCGGCCGGGAGATCCAGCGGTGCCGCTGGTGTACACGGTGGACAGGGTGCGCGACGGGCACTCGTTCACGACCCGCCGCGTGGCCGCCATTCAGCACGGCCGCACTATCTTCACCCTGTCGGCGTCCTTCCACCGTCCCGAGCCCGGACTTGTGCACGCCATGCCTATGCCGGACGTGCCGCCGCCCGAGGACCTGGAACCGAACGTGGCCCGCCTGGAGCGGGCGCTCGGCGTTTCGCTGCCCCCGCAAGTCAAGGACAGCCCCATTGACCTGCGGTCGGCCGGTGCGCTCAGCATCGAGGCCCAGCGCGATCCGTCGCTGCGGACCGCGCACAACTTCGTCTGGCTGCGGGTGAACGGCGAATTGCCCGACGACCCGCTGCTGCACGTGTGCCTGATGACCTACGCCTCGGACCTGACGCTCCTCGACACCGTGCTCCTCGAGCACGGAGTGTCCTGGTACGACGGCCAGACCTCGGGGGCGAGCCTGGACCATGCGATGTGGTTCCACCGGCCGTTCCGTGCCGACCAATGGCTGCTGTACGCGCAGGAGTCCCCGATCGCCTACGGGGCGCGCGGGCTCGCCCGGGGAGAGGTGTTCACGGCGGGCGGCGATCTCGTGGTCTCGGTCGTCCAGGAGGGCCTGATCCGCACGACGCCCAAGCCCGCCACAACGGACTGAACACCTGTCGCGTTACTCCTGGTACACGGGTGGCTCACGTGGGAGACTACCCGGAAAATTTTTACCGTTCTCGGAAAACTGCACGTCAAAAATATGTTGCCGCGAGATGAGCCGTTACGTAGGCTTCTGACATGTCCGTGGGCCACAGTGTCGACCCTTCCGGAAGGAGGTGCCCATCGTGACGATCAAGACGCTTAGCGAGTCGGTTGCCCGCAGCGGCGCCGCGCTTCCGCATGTCGCCGCTCCATGGGCCAACCTGCCCGGTGCCGGGGTGTACGCCGCCCTGCCGCAGAATGCCCGCCCAGTCCTTGCCGGGACGCCGAAGGTCCATGTCACGCCGCGACGTAACGCGGTCATGGCGGAGCCGTTCGGGGTTAAGGCCGCTGGGCTGCCGATCAATATCCGTAAGCAGTACGTGCACAAGACCCGCGTCAACGTCGGTGGCGATGGCGCAGCGGGTCCGCATCCGGAAAGGGAACCGGCCTAAGAAAGGCCGGCCAAGATCCCCGAAGGCCGCGGACCCACAGGGTCCGCGGCCTAGTTGTTTTGCAGGCCCGGTCCCTCCACAGAGGACACAGGACCAGTGAGCGAGAGGGGATGGCACCGATGCAGTGGCCCGACGCCACCGTCGGCGCGGCAGGCGCGACGGGGTTCGAGGCAAGACCGTCCGGGTTCGAAGCGGTCGGCGTGATTGACCAGGAGGCGGCCGCGAGCACCGTCGCGACGCTCTTCAACGTCGCCGGCGCGCCGAGCGGCCTGGACCTTCCCTGCACGGAAGACCCGGAACTATTCTTCGCCGAGGCGCCAGGGGACGTCGAGCAGGCGAAGGCCCTTTGCCAGGGCTGCCGGGTACGGATGGCCTGCCTCGCAGGCGCTCTCGATCGGCGCGAGCCGTGGGGCGTCTGGGGCGGGGAACTATTCCTGCGCGGCACGATCGTCCCGCGGAAGCGTCCGCGTGGCCGCCCGCGCAAGGAAGACGCCGAGATCGCCAAGGCCGACGACCAAGCCGCCTAAGTCTCAACAGAGGCGTAGGCCGCCTACTCACCAAGTCACAACACGATGCGACAAGACTCGCCTGCGAGCCAAAGGGCGCGCCGGTGCCTGGACCGAGGAGCGCTGAAGCGAAGCTTCAGCGCGACGAGGGAAGGCACCGGGCAAAAGCGCCCGGCGGCGAGCGGGGCCAGCAGAGCAGAGGTCAACCATGTTTACGTCAGAGACCCTGGCCAACGACCGACATCAACATCGGCTAAGACAAGCGCAGGAGAGCAGGCTCGCACGCCAAGCGGCCGAACTGCGCCGACTCGAGCGGCAGACGCAGCGCGCCGAGCGCAAGCTCCGCCAAGCCGGGCAGCGCGCTCACGAACTGCGCACCACGCTCGAGGCAGCCGGCTAGGCCACCGAAGACAATCCACCATTACGGCTTGGCCGCCACGGCCAGGCCACGACGGCGACCCGGGATGCGCGTGGGCCATCCCGGGTCGTACCGTACCTGCGGCGCGCGAGCGTGGGCCGCCGCCGCTTGCTACCGTTCGCTACCGCGGCTAGCCGGCGGGGACGGGCTGCGGCTCCGTGCGGGGATCGGGGTCGTCGGTGTAGCCGGGGACCCAGCGGAGCACCTCGGCCCGGAACGCGCCCTCGCATTCAAGCTGGCACAGCACGCCGATGCCGGCCGTCGACACGCGGTGAATGAGCACGTACGAGGGTGGCACGTTGAACTTGCGGGAGACGTTGGACGCGCTCAGGTCGGTGACCCGTGCCGCCTCCCAGCGCATCCACTCCCGGCTGAACTTGAACGTCTCCACCGCCGACGGCTCGGCCAGCGGAGCCAGGAAGGTGCGCAGCGCATCCAGGTCCACAGAAATGCCCGGCCGCAGGAAACCATTGGCCCGCAGTTCGCGCTCGACCTCGTCTAGGTTGGGTTCGTCGGTGTGCATGATCCGCAGCAGCCGTCCGAAGAACGGCGGCAGCCCGTCGGGCAGATGGTCCACGGCCCCGAAGTCGAGCACGCCAAGCCGCCCGTCCGAGAGCAGCCGGAAGTTACCCGGGTGAGGATCGGCGTGCAGCAGGCCGGCCCGGGCGGGGCCGGAGAACAGGAACCGGGTGAGCAGGATGCCGGCGCTGTCCCGCTCCGTCTTCGACCCGTCGCTGATGACCTTCGACAGCGGCGTGCCGTCCATCCACTCGGTCACGAGCACGTGGTCGGTGGCGGCCACCACTGGCGGCACGTAGATGTCCGGGTCCCCGGCGTACGCGTCCGCGAACGCCTGCTGCGAGGCCGCTTCCATGCGGTAGTCGAGTTCCTCGGCGACCCGGTTCCGCAGCTCGTCGAGCAGCGGCTTGACTTCGAGCCCTGGCATCAGCACGCCGAACAACCGGCCCAGCCGCGATAGCTGCGTGAAGTCGCTGATCAGCGCCCGCCCGGCACCGGGATACTGGATCTTGACCGCGACTCGCCTGCCGTCCTTCCATACCGCGGGGTGCACCTGGCCGATGGACGCGGCGGCCGCCGCCTCGTCGTCGAACGAATCGAACTCAGACCGCCAGTCTTCCCCGAGGTCCGCGGCGAGCACCCGGTGCACGCTGCTCGCGGGCAGCGGCGGCGCGGATTCCTGCAGCTTTGTCAGCGTCGCGCGGTACGGGCCGGCGAGCTCGGGGGGCAGCGCCGCCTCGAAGATGGACAGCGCCTGGCCCAGCTTCATGGCGCCGCCCTTGAGCTCGCCGAGCACCCGGAAGACCTGGTCGGCGGTGCGCTGCTGGATTTCCTGGGCGACGATTTCGGCGGACCGGCCGCCGATCCGCTTGCCCAGGCCGAGCGCCGTCCGGCCGGCGAAGCCGATCGGGAGTGCCGCGAGCTTGGCGCTTCTGCTTACGGCGTTGCGCGGGACATCATTCACACTGTCATTCTCCGTCAATCGGCAATCGTTTATTCAAGGCAGGCCCCCCGTTCTCGGCGGCCGCGCCACAGAGACAGGCGGCGTGCGGCGGCCAGCTGCGGCGCCGCCATTGCCAGTCAGGAAGCACCGCCTCCAGCGTCCCGTTCGCCGTGGCGAGCGGCCGCGGTCCAGCCCGGTCGATGAACGCGAGCGCCTGTGCCGACGCGAGCGCCGCGGTCGCGGCCGCCAGCGCCGTGTCGCAGGCCTGCGGTGAGACGCCAGACGCCAGCGGTCCGGCTGCCTGCGCGAGGATCAGCGGCCATGCTCCGTCCCGCGCTGTCTTGCTCAGGTCCACGCAGCGAAGGCACGCCGAACGTCCCGGCTCGACAAGCGGCCCGACGACGCCGATCGCCTCTTCTGTCACAACGGCCAGGTGCGGAACTCTGTTCCGCATGAGCTCCGTGACATCGACAGGATCGGGCCGGCCAGCCAGCACCGCCAGGTCGGGCAGCCGGGTGCCGTCGTCCGCGGTCCGTACCTCCGGGGCGACACGGCCGATGGCGCGGGCCACCCCCGCGGCCCGGCCGGTGCCGACGTCGCCCGCGGCGAGCCCGGCCGGCGTGATGTCCCCGTGGCCGGTCGTGCCCGCGTCCCGGCAGCTGACCCAGGCGATCCCGGACGCGGCGAGGAAAGTGGCGATGCAGGCACCGGCTCGCCCGGCGCCGTAGACCCGCACGAATGCCGCACGCCGGCGCGCGATCACCCGGGCGCCGCCGTCCCCGTGCCCGTAGGCGAGCGAGGCGCACGCCAGCTCGGGGGCGAGCCGTGCCCGCAGGTAGTCGGGCATCGCCTTGTGCAGCTGGGCGGGAAAGTCGTCGAGCACCCCCGCCGAGGCCAGCAGGCCGAGCACCCGGCTCGCGGCGTCGGGCGCGATGCCACAGGCCGCCGCGGTGCTCACCACCTGGGCCGCGTCGCGTGACCCATCGAGCAGTGAGACGATCGCCGCCGCCTTGCCTAGCCCGGTCAGCGCCGCCGCCCGCCGGGGATCGACGCCAACCTGCAGGGTGTCGCGGTCCCGCCACAGCGGCCGCAGCCCCGCCTTCAGTGCTGGTCTCATGGCCACAGGGTGACACCGGCTACTGACATTCCGGCGTAACGCACCGTCAGGCCTCCGGCGGGCCGCTGCCCTCGTCGCCTTCCGCGCTCTGGTCGCTTTCCGCGCTCTGGTCGCCTTCCGCGCTCTGGTCGCCTTCCAGGTCGGAAATGTCGAGCTGATCCTGACCGTGCACGAACGCGTCCGGGTCCTCGAGGTCGTCCGCGGTCGGCAACAGGTCCGGATGACCCCACAGCGCGTCCCTGCCGTCCACCCCGCGCGCCTCGGTGAGGCCCGTCCACAGCACGGCCGCTTCGCGCAGCATCCGGGGGCGAAGCTCGAGGCCGACCAGAGTCGCGAACGTCCGTTCCGATGGACCTCCCGTAGCCCGGCGCCGGCGGATGGCCTCGGCGAGCGCGTCCGCATGGGTCAGACGAGGTCCCGCCGCGGCCGCGACCACGGTCGCGACCCATCCCTCCACCAGCGCGAGCGCGGTCTCCAGCCGGGACAGCGCGGCCTTCTGCTGCGGGGTGTCCTCGGGCCGGAACAGCGTCTCGCCGGCCAGCGCCTCGCGCAGCGCGTCCGGGTTGTTGATGTCGATGTCCGGCATCGCCTCGCGGAGCTTGCTCATGTCGACGGTGATGCCGCTGGCATACGCCTCGACCGCGCCGAACAGGTGCTGGCGCAGCCACGGCACGTGCCCGAACAGCCGCTGGTGGGCGGCCTCGCGCAGCGCGAGGAACAGCCGCACCTCGCTGATGTCCACCGACAGCCCGGCACCGAAGGCGGCGACGCCGGTGGGCAGCAGCGCAGCGGTCCCTTCCGGGCCAAGCGGCAGGCCGATGTCGGTGGAGCTGACCATCTCGCCGGCGAGTTCGCCGACCGCGGCGCCGGTCTGGCTGCCGATCATCGCGCCGCCAAGCTGCCTGATCATCGGGGTGAGGCCGGCCAGACCGCCAAGCCCGCCCAGGCCGCCGAGCATCGCCCGCATCTCTTCCGGCATGTCCTCGCCGAGCTGCGCCGGGTCGATGTTGAGCATCGAGCTCATCGCGTCGACCCCTTTGGCCGCGATCGGCTCGCACAGCGAGGCCCAGACGGGGAAGGTGGCCTCAAGCCATTCGGACTGGCTCCATGCCTCGATCTTCCTGATGCCGGACGGGAACGCGGTGACGTCGTCCAGCCACAGGTCGGCGAGCCGGATCGCGTCGGTCACCGCTGCGCGTTCGTTGGCCAGCACGCTAGGGTCGCCCTTGGCCGCGATGGCGTGCCTGGCGAGGTTCTTCGCCAGTTCCCAGTTCACCGGGCCACCGCTGTAGGACAGCATGTCGGCGAACTGCCTGAGCGCGTCGGCGAACTGGTTAGGCCCGCCAGGCGCGCCCAGACCGCCGAACGGCCCGGTCGGAGTTGCCCCCTGATCCCCTGGCTTCGGGTCGTCGTCGCCAGGCCGGCTGGGCGGGCCGAAGCCGAAGGGAGGACGGTCAGGCATAGTGCGCCCCCTCAGCTGTCACGTGGTCGGGCAGGATAGAGATAGCAGGGTCATACTCGCCACGCTATTCGGGAGCAGCCGATTTTGAGAAACGCGAGACGGCAGGTTCGCCTTGAGCGCAGCGTTCGCCGAGAGCGTAGCACTGCGTCCACGCTCCCGGTCGTAGCGGTCACCGGTGCCGCGCGCGGTGTGGGCCAGGCCCTCGCGGTCCGGCTGGCGGAATCGCCCATGGTCAGCCGCGTAGTCGCCATCGACGACCACCGCGGCGACGCGGCCGGGGTTACGTGGCGGGTCGCCGACGTCCGGGACCCCACGCTGGCCGCGCGGCTGGCCGAAGTGGACGTGCTGGTGCACGCGGACATCGATACGTCCGCGGCCTCGGACGCCAGGAAGCGCCGCGCGCTCAACGTGCGGGGCGCGCAGACGGTGCTGACCGCGGCCGCCGCCGAGCGCGTCGACCGGGTCGTGCTTGTGACCAGCGCGATGGTCTACGGGGCACGGCCGGACAACCCGGTGCCGCTGCCCGAGGACGCGCCGCTGCTCGCCGACGCGGACGGCAGCGTGGCCGCCGACCTGCTGGAAATCGAGGAGCTCGCCCGGCGGTCGCGCCGCGTCAACCAGGGCACGGCCGTGACGGTGGTGCGGCCGGCCGCGTTGGTGGGAGATGGCGTCGACACGGTGCTGACCAGGCATTTCGAGGCGCCCAGGCTGCTCGCGGTGCGTGGCTGCGCGCCGCGCTGGCAGTTCTGCCACATCGATGACCTGGTGTCCGCGCTCGAGCTCGCCGCGGTCGGGGTGGTGACCGGCGACTTCGCGGTGGGCTGCGACGGGTGGCTGGAGCAGCAGCAGGTCGAGGACCTCAGCGGGATGAAGTCGTTCGAGCTGCCCGCGCGGCTGACGTTCGGCACGGCGCAGCGGCTGCACCGGATGGGCGTGACACCGGCTCCGGCCGCGGACCTGCGGTACGTGGTGTATCCCTGGGTGGTGGACTGCGCGTCGCTGCGCGCCGCTGGCTGGGTGCCCGTTTGCACTAACGCGGAGGCGCTGTCGCTGCTGCTCGCCGCCCGCGGCGGGCACCACGCGGTGGCCGGCCGCCGGATCGCCCGCAAGGAGGCCGCGATCACCGCCGCCGCCGGTACCGCGGCCGTGATCGGGACCGCCGCCATCGTCCGCGCCGCCCGCCGCAGGAACAAGTGATTTTCGCCGCCGCGAGCCGAAGGGCCGCCGTGCCGTCTGGACTGAGGAGGGAGCGAGCGAAGCTCGTGAGCGACGAGGGAGACGGCGCGCGAAGGCGGCCCGGAGGCGAGCGGTGGGGAGGGCTCGGGTGGGTGGAAGGAGGGTACGGTTGACGCGTGAGCCAAATCAGGCTGATCGCGATCAGGGATACCCCGCTGTCCGTGGACGAGGTCCAGGCGGCGATCGCGGATCCCGCGGCTGGCGGCCTCGTGCTGTTCACCGGCGCGGTACGGGACAGCGACTCCGATCGCGGGGTGACCGGCCTGTCCTACAGCTCGCATCCCTCAGCGGAGGCCGAACTGCGCCGGGTCGCCGAGGAGATCGCGGCCAAATGTGACGATGTGATCGCCGTGGCCGCGGTGCACCGGGTCGGTGACCTGGCGATCGGCGATCTCGCGGTCGTCGTCGGCGTCTCGTGCGGGCACCGGGCGGAGGCCTTCACGGCGTGCCACGCGCTGATCGACGAGCTGAAGGCGTCGGTGCCGATCTGGAAGCACCAGCGCTTCGCCGACGGTACCGACGAGTGGGTCGGAAGCGCGTAGTCTTCGCACCATGTCCCGACGCTCCCTGACGCTCGTCATCGCCTTGGTCGCGACGCTGGTCGCGATCGCGGTGGCTGTTCTCGTCCCGGTGCCCTACGTCATCCTCGAACCGGGGCCGACGCTGAACACGCTGGGCCAGGACTCCTCGGGGCAGCCGCTGATCTCGATCGCCGGTCATAAGACGTTTGCGACGACAGGAAACCTCAACCTGGTGACCATCAGTTACGAGGGCGGACCGGGCGTGGACGTGAACATCTTCCAGGCGCTGCGCGCCTGGCTCGATCCGTCCGAGGCGGTGGTACCTGAGAGCGAACTCTTCCCGGCTGGCCAGTCCGCGCAGCAGACGGAGCAGCAGGACACCGAGCAGATGGCCTCCTCGCAGGAGACCGCCACCGCGGCCGCGTTCACTGAGCTGCACATCCCGTACCAGACGCAGGTCGTGGTGATGTCGACGGTGCCGGGGCTGCCCGCGAACACCGTTCTCAAAGCGGGCGACGAGATCCTGGCGGTGGATGGCAAGCCGGTGACCGGGCAGTCGGACCTCAGCTCGCTGATCACGGCACACCCGGCGGGCTCCCCGCTGCAGCTGACGGTGCTGCGCGCGGGCAACACCCTGCATCTCGCCGTCAGCAGCAAGAATGTCGACGGCAGCCCGGTGATCGGCGTCGAGGTGCAGGAAGAGTACAAGTTCCCGTTCAACGTGAAGATCAGCGTCGGGGCCATCGGCGGGCCGAGCGCGGGCATGATGTTCGCGCTAGGGATCATCGACAAGCTGACCCCGATGAACCTCACGGGCGGTAAGTTCATCGCAGGCACCGGGGAGATCACCGCGTCCGGACAGGTGCAGCCGATCGGCGGCATACAACAGAAGATGGTCGGCGCGCGAGACGCGGGCGCGACAATCTTCCTGACTCCGGCCTCGAACTGCTCCGACACCGCCGGCGCGGTCCCGGCCGGACTGCAGATCGTCAAGGTCAGCACGCTGACACAGGCGATCGATGATCTTGAGGCGATTAAGGCGGGAAAGTCAGTTCCGTCTTGCTAAAAAGCGGCTGAAGCTGGTCTGACGTACATCTGACAGATGGCTGGCCCTGCTCGTGCACAGGGGTGCCAGGGCGTAGGCTTCGAGCTGACAGGACTTCGAAGGGAGCGGATGGGGCCGTGGCACTTCGAGTACTCGTCGATGCGACTGACGTGCCTACCGACAGGGGAGCGCTTGGCCGCTATGTCGATGGCCTGATCGGTGCGCTCGGTTCCGCGGGGGCCGACCTAGCGGTGGTGTGTCAGCGAGCCGACGAGGAACGGTACGGCCGGCTGGCACCGGGTGCGCGCGTCGTCGCGGGCCCGGCCGCGCTCGGGCACCGGCCCGCACGGCTGGCCTGGGAGCAAAGCGGGCTGCCCGTCGTGGCGCAACAGGTGAACGCGGACGTGATCCACATGCCGTACTACTCGATGCCGCTGCGGCCCGGTCGGCCGACAGTTGTGACCGTTCACGACGTCACTTTCTTCACCGAGCCCGAGAACCACAGCACGGTCAGCGCGCTCTTCTTCAAGTCGGCCATCCGCACCGCGATCCGGCGCGCGACCAGGCTCATTGTTCCGTCCAACGCGACCCGCGACGAGCTCGTGCGACTGCTCGACATGGACGCGACCAAGGTGGACGTCGCCTATCACGGCGTGGACCACCGGCTTTTCCACCGTCCCGACGAGCGACAGGTCAGTCAGGTCTCGGCGCGACTCGGGCTGCACGGCAGGCCCTACATAGCGTTTCTCGGCTCGCTCGAGCCGCGCAAGAACGTCGCGGCGCTGATCCGTGGCTGGGTGGGCGCCGTCGGCGACATGGCGGATCCGCCGGCGCTGGTGCTCGGCGGCGGCGGGGGCTGGAGCGAGGAGATGGACGCCGCCGTTGCCGCGGTCCCGCCGCACATGAAGCTGTGCAGGCCGGGCTACCTGCCGTTCGCCGACCTGCCTGGATTCCTGGGCGGCGCGCTCGTGGTGGCGTTCCCGTCGCGGGGCGAGGGGTTCGGGCTGCCGGTGCTCGAGGCGATGGCATGCGGCGCGCCCGTGCTGACCACGCACCGCACGTCGCTGCCCGAGGTGGGCGGGGAGGCGGTCGCGTACACCGAGCCGGACGCGGACTCGATCAAGGTCGCGCTGCGCTCGCTGCTCGACGACCCGGAACGGCGGGCCTCGCTCGGCGCCGCCGGGTACGAGCGCTCGCAGCAGTTCAGCTGGGCAACCTCGGCGGCCGCCCACTTGGCTTGCTACAAGCGCGCGGTTGATCAGGGGGCCGTGGACACGCGTGCCGGGTAGGCGCAGGCACCCCCTACGCTGTGAATAACGCGACAGGCTCAAGTTGGCCGGATTCCAGGGGCGCCCGGGAATCACGTGAGTATGCTGCGTGAGTCGCCGGTGCGGTGCTTTGCTGTTGGCACAAACGAGCCGGTGGGTGTCCCCGACGTCAACGGCTGGTAAGTGAGGGTGCAGATGCCGCGTGAAACCCTTGAAGCGATCATGCTTGTCGGTGGCAAGGGCACTCGGTTGCGTCCGCTCACCCTGTCCGCGCCCAAGCCGCTGCTGCCGACGGCCGGAGTGCCGTTCCTGGCGCACCAGCTCGCGCGGGCGGCCGACTGCGGGGTGTCGCACGTCGTGCTCGCGACGTCCTACCGGGCCGAGATGTTCACGGACGCATTCGGCGACGGGGCTAGGTTCGGGCTGTCGATCGACTACGTCTATGAGTCTGAGCCGCTCGGCACCGGCGGCGGGATCCGCAACGCGGCGTCCCGGCTGCACGGCGGCCCCGACGACCCGATTGTCGTGCTCAACGGCGACATTCTGTCCGCCCACGACCTCCCGGCCCAGGTCGACCTGCACCGCAAGAAGGACGCCGCGGTGACACTGCACCTCGTGGAGGTGGACGACCCGAGCAGGTACGGCTGCGTGCCGATCGACGCGACCGGGCGGGTCACCGCCTTCCTTGAGAAGACGCCCAACCCGGTGAGCAACCTGATCAACGCCGGCTGCTACGTATTCCGCCGGGCGGTCATCGACCAGATCCCGGCAGGCCAGGTGGTGTCGGTGGAACGCCAGACGTTCCCCGGGCTGATCGAGGCTGATGCGGTGGTGATGGGCTATCCCGAGTCGGCCTACTGGCTCGACGTCGGCACGCCTGAGGCGTTCGTGCAGGGTTCGTGCGACCTGGTG